>NZ_JBTNDM010000019.1:0-42651 GCF_054510995.1 Arthrobacter sorbitolis | reverse complement strand
GGGGGGGGGGGGGGGGGGGGGGTGGGGGGGAGGAAAGAGAAGGAAGAGAAGAGGAGGTGGGGGGGGCCCGGCCCCCCCCCCCCCCCCCGCCTGTGGCTGCATGCCTACGAGTACTGTTCACACCCCTGTGGCAGTGGACCTGCGTCGGCTTACCCGTCTGCGTCGCACCCCCCCGGCGTGCCTCCTGGATTTAGACCGACTCCCGCTCCACGAGGTGCAGCCCATAGCCCGGGTGGGACGGCTTCTCCACGCCGTCCAGGTCTGCCAGCACCAGTGCGGCCAGGTAGCGGGCCTGCACCTCGATCGACTGCGAGACCGTCGTGAGCGGCGGCGAGGCGAGCCGCGCCGCCGGGACGTCGTCGACGCCCACCACCGCACAGTCGTCCGGGCAGGACAGCCGTTCGGCCCGCACGCCGGCGAGGACCGCGAGCGCGACGTCGTCGTTGTAGGCGGCGACACCGGTGACGTCCTGCTCCCGCCAGTGACGGACAGCCGTGGCGGCGTCCGCGACGTGGAGCCCGACCGGGAGGACCACGGGTGCCGGGAGCTCCAGGTCCGCGCAGGTCCGCCTGACGCCGAGGAGGCGGTCGCGGGCGAAGACCCCGAGCCGTCCATCGGGAGGCCAGGCGTAGCCGATCCGCCGATGTCCGCGGTCCGTGAGGTGGCGGACCTGCAGTGCGCCGATCGCGAGCTGGCTCTCGGCGGGGAGGTCCGCGTCGGGCTGGCGCTCCTCGCCGAGGGTCCCGAGGACCTGGATGCCGGCCCGGCGCATCGCGGAGAGATCCTCGTCGGCGAAGGGGGCGAAACCGATCACCGCACGGGGTGTGACGGCCCGCCAGAGGTCCGAGAGCGGCCTCGTGCCCCTGCCGTGGTATACGAGGACGGACAGGCCCCGCCCGGACAGTCCGTCGGCGAGCTCGTCGAGCAGCGTCTCGATGACCGGGCCCACGGGCCAGTCGGGCAGGATGCACAGCACGAGGTCGCTGTGTCCGGTGCGCAGCGCGCGGGCCGCGGCGGAGGGTGCATACCCGAGCCGGGCTGCGGTCTCGCGCACGCGGCGCCGGGTCGCCTCCGAGACGCTGACGCCGTCCCGCCCCGTCAGGACATAGCTGACGGTGGTGCGTGAGACGCCGCTCTCGCGGGCCACGTCCGCGCTCGTGATGCCCGTCATCGCTCCCCCTTCGCCGCTCTCGTGCGTTGCCAGCAAGTGTAGGTCGACGAGATGCGGCTCTCCCTCGCTACCGACCACGTGGACGTGTCACAAACCGTGCCCGGCCGGTGTCCTATGAGCACAGGGATCCCTCGAGAAAGTGGAACGTCATGGACGGGAAGACACGCGTAGTGGTGCTGGGCGGCGGATACGCCGGGGTGATGGCCGCCAACCGCCTCGCCGGGAGCCGACAGGCACCCGCGGTGGAGGTGACCCTCGTCGATCCGGGACCGCACTTCACGGAGCGGATCCGGTTGCATCAGCTCGCCGCAGGAAGCCGCGACGAGGCAGGGGTCGACTGGACGGAGGTGCTCCACCCGCAGGTTCGACACCTGCGGAGCCGGGCGGTGAGCATCGACGCGGAGACCCGGATCGTCGCGCCGGCCCACCTCGAGCCGGTGCACTTCGACTGGTTGATCTATGCGGTCGGCAGCGGGGAACAGCCGACGTCGCTGCTATCGGTGACCAATCCCGCCGCCGCCAGGACGACCCGGGACAGGGTGACCGGCCTGCCGGCGGGAGCGACGGTCACGATCGCCGGTGCAGGCCCCACCGGAGTGGAGGTGGCCTGTGCGGTCGCGGTGTCGCGCCCGGACCTCTCGATCGCCGTCGTCGCCCCCGCGGGCCTGAACCATCCGCTGACCGCGCACTCCACGGTGGCGCGACGGCTGCGCCACCTCGGCATCACGGTGGAGGACGGCAGGGTGGATCGGGACACCGGGGCCGTCACCTCTGCGGACGGGAGCAGGCACCCTGCGGCGCACGCGGTGATCTGGACCGTCGGTCTGGCCTCGCCACGCCTGGCGTCGGACAGCGGCCTGCCCGTGGACGGTGACGGCCGGCTGATGGTGGATGCGACCCTCACCGTGCCGGGGCGGGAGCGGATCCTCGGGGCCGGCGATGCCGTCGCCGTACAGGGCGTCGCGGGACAGCGCCTGCGGGCATCCTGCGCATCGGCACTCCCGATGGGTGCCCACGCGGCCGACACCGTACTGGCCCGGCTGGCCGGCAGGACGCCCGACGCGATCGACATCGGGTACCTCCTGCAGTGCCTGGACCTGGGCGCGGGGCACGGGCACGTACGGGCCGTACACCCGGACGACACCGCACGCCCCTGGGCCCTGGCCGGTCGGGCCGGCGGCTGGGCCAAGGAGCAGGTGTGCCGCATGACCGTGACCTGGCTTGCACGCGAGGCACGCCGCCCGGGGTCCTTCACCTGGCCGCCCGGACCTGCCGCATCCGTACACTGACGTCGTGACCACCATCCCGGACCAGGACGAGCTGTTCCTCGCCCACCGCTCGATGGTGTTCGCGATCGCCTACGAGATCCTGGGCTCCCGGGCCGATGCCGAGGACATCGTCCAGGAGACCTACCTGCGCTGGGCGGCCGTGGACGGAACCACCGTGCGGAACGCCCGGGCGTACCTCGCGACCACTGCCGGCCACGCCGCACTCAACCACGTGCGCACGGTGGAACGGCGCCGGGAGGACTACCCGAGGCCGTGGCTGCCCGAACCCCTCGTGTCCGACGGCGAGAGCCCGGAGCACCGGCTCCTGGTCGAGGAACAACTCACGTACGCGCTGTCCGTGGTCCTGCAGCAGGGCACGCCGGAGCAACGTGCCGTCTTCATGCTCCACGACGTCTTCGGGCTGCCCTACCCCGACATCGCCGCAGCGATGGGCAGGACCCAGGCCGCGGTTCGCCAGATCGCCCATCGCGCCCGCGCACGGCTCGACGCCGCGTTCGGCACGCAGGTCGGTGCCAAGACCGCGGAGAAAGACGCCGCGGAAGTGCTCGACGCCTTCCTGGCCGCCGTCGCCACCGGGGACCTCCGGGCGCTGATCGACGTGCTGGCCCCGGACGCCGTCCTGCTCTCCGACGGTGGTGGCAGGGTGGTCGCCGCCCGCAAGCCGATCCTCGGCGCCGAGGCCATCGCGGGTTTCCTCCTCAGGATCGCCCGCGCCCCGGAACCCGACCTGCGGGCGGAGATCGCCCCGCTCAACGGTGGCCTGGGGGTCCTGGTCCATGCCGGTGCCCGACTCGAGCTGACCCTGGCCGTCGCGGTCGACGACCGACGAAGGATCACCGGCGTCTACCTCGTGCGCAATCCCGACAAGCTCCCGCAGCGGGGCAGCGCGTAAGCGCCCGGTGTCGCTGCGGCCGGGGTTCGGTTCGGTCCGGTCCGGCCCTGCAGGCTATTCCGACGACGGTGCGGCGATCCGGCCCGGTACCGGCGGAGGGCCGGCACGGAGCCCTGCCGGAGTACCAGCCGCACCCGCGTCGGCCCGGATCGCGCTCGGCGTCGTCACGTACCACCGGCGGACGCAGCGGGTCAGGGCCGACTGCTCGGACAGGCCCACGAGCCCGGCGACCTGCTGCAGCGGCAGGTCGGTGCGCGTGAGCAACCGGAGCGCGGCGTCGCGGCGGGCGTCGTCGAGCAGGGCCTCGAACGTGACGCCCTCGGCGGCCAGGCGCCGCTGGAGCGTGCGCGGATGCATCCCGAGAAGCCGGGCAGCGGACTCGATCCGCGGCGGGGACGTGCCGAGCATGCCGTCGATGGCGTTCCGGACCTGCGGGGCGACGACACGACCGGGCTCCGGGAAATGGCTGTGGAGGTACTCGAGGGCGATCTCCCGAAGCGTCCCGTCGACACCGACCAGTGGCCGGTCCAGCAGGCTCCGTGGCACGCGCAGGAGCGAGGCCGCCTGCCCGAACCGCACGTCCGCCCCGAAGAACTCGGCGTACCGGGACGCGGGGGCCTTCGGCTGGTGGGAGAGGTGGACGGAGTGGAGCCCGTAGGGTCCGTCCACGAGGAAGCGGATCATGCGGTGCGCGAAGGCGAGGATGGCATCGGTCGCCTGGCGCGGCGGCGTCCCCTGGGACGATCCGTAGCACAGGCCCACCTCCCCGGCACGCCCCTCAGGGTCCGGCACGATGGTGAAGCGCAGCACGGGGCTGTGGAGGAAGAGGAACTGGGACGCGCACCCGAGTGCGGCACCGACCGTCGGCGAGTTCTGCACGGCGACGGCGAGCGGACCGAGGATCCCGATGTCCTGGTACTCCGACATGCGCAGGCCCAGGTCGGGGCAGGGCAGCTCACGCGCTGCGCCCTCCAGGAGCTTCGCCATGGCGACGTCGGAGACGAGGACGTCGTCGCTGCCCAGCGCCTCCAGCGGCACACGGTACCGTGCGGCGAGCGCAGCGGCATCACCCCCGAACTGCCCGACGACGTCGCTGAAGCCACGCATGCCGGCGGAACGGATGACGGAGCCCATGTCGTCCAAGGGTAAATAGGTGTCGCGCGAAGTCAAGCCCTGCCCCGACGGCGGCCGGAATAATGGAGGGATGGACACTCCCCTCGAACATCTCGACGTCGTCATCGTCGGCGCCGGTCTCTCCGGCATCGGCGCCGCCTACCGGGTCTCCACCGGACTGCCCGGCAAGAGCTTCGCCGTCCTCGAAGCGCGCGCGGCCATCGGCGGCACGTGGGACCTCTTCCGCTACCCGGGGGTCCGCTCCGACAGCGATATGTTCACCCTCGGCTACCCGTTCCGCCCCTGGACCGAGGCGAAGGCGATCGCCGACGGCTCGTCGATCCTGCAGTACATCCGCGAGACCGCCGACGACCCCCGCATCCGTGAGCGCATCCGCTTCTCCAGCAAGCTGATCAGCGCCGCCTGGTCCTCGGCCGACGCCCACTGGACACTGGACCTGGACGTGACGGCCGACGACGGCAGCGCCCGCACGGTCGAACGCCGGCGGCTCACCTGCGGGTTCCTCTACCTGTGCAGCGGCTACTACGACTACGACCACGGGTACGAGCCGTCCTTCCCCGGCTACGAGTCCTTCCAGGGCGAGACGGTCCGCCCCCAGTTCTGGCCCGAGGACCTCGACTACGCGGGCAAGCGCGTCGTCGTGATCGGCAGTGGCGCCACCGCCGTCACGCTCGTGCCGTCCATGGCGAAGGACGCCGCGCACGTCACCATGCTGCAGCGCTCCCCCACCTACATCACGGCCGTGCCGAGCCGGGACAGGTTCTCGGACACCGCACGCCGACACCTCCCCGCCGGGATCGCCCACCACGTGGCCCGCGCCAAGAACGTCCTGTTCACGCAGGCGTTCTACCAGCTGTGCCGCCGCCGCCCGGAGATCGCCAGGAAGCTCATCAGGACCCAGACGGCGCGGATCCTCGGTGACGAGAAGACCGTGGAGGAGAACTTCACGCCCGCCTACAACCCGTGGGACCAGCGCCTCTGCGTGGCACCGAGCGCCGACTTCTTCAAGGCCCTGAAGTCCGGCAGGGCCTCCGTGGTCACGGACACCATCGACACCTTCACCCCGGGCGGGATCCGCCTCTCCTCGGGCCGGGAACTCGAGGCCGACGTCGTCGTCCCCGCGACCGGGCTGGCGATGCTGCCGCTCGGCGGCGCCACCTTCACCGTGGACGGGCAGCCCGTGAACCTCGGCGACTCCTGGGTGTACCGGGGGCTGATGGTCAGCGGTGTCCCCAACCTCGCCCTCTGCGTGGGCTACACCAACGCGTCGTGGACGCTCCGGGCCGACCTCAGCTCGCGCTACGTCTGCCGTCTCATCCGGTACATGGACCGCCACGGGCACCGCTACGGAGCCCCCGCCGTCGACGGCGAGATGAAGGCCCGCCCCATCCTCGACCTGACCTCCGGGTACGTGCAGCGCGCCGTCTCCGCCTTCCCCAAGCAGGGCGACCGGCAGCCGTGGACCATGCGGCAGAACTACCTGCTCGACGCCCCCACCGCACTCCGCGGCAACCTGGGGAAGAACATGGTCTTCGACGCCCCCACCCCGCCCGCCGTCCCGGCGCCCGACCTGCAGGAGATCCACGCATGAGCATCCGACCCTTCCACTTCGCCGGCGCGACCGCTGTCGTCACCGGAGCCGCGGGAGGCATGGGAGAGCACCTCGCCCGCGGCCTCGCCGAGCGGGGCAGCACCCTGCTGATCGTCGACCGCGACGCGGAGGGGCTCGACGCCGTCGCCTCCTCCATCCGCGCCACCTATCCGGGCAGCACGGTCACCACGTTCGTGGCCGACCTCGCGGACCGCGACGCCGTCGAACGCCTCGCCGCCGACCTGCTGGCCGCGACCGACCGCGTGGATCTCCTGGTCAACAACGCCGGCGTCGCACTGGCCGGACGGTTCGACCAGATCAGCCTGGACGACTTCGACTGGGTCATGGCCATCAACTTCTCCGCCCCCGTCCAGCTCACGCACCATCTGCTGCCGAGGATGACGCCGGGAGCCCACATCGTGAACGTCTCGAGCCTGTTCGGCCTCGTGGGGCCCAGGGGCCAGACCGCCTACTCGTCCAGCAAGTTCGCACTGCGCGGGTTCACCGAGGCACTCCGCAACGAACTGCTGCCCCGCGGGATCGGCACCACGACCGTGCATCCCGGCGGTATCCGGACGAACATCGCGCTCAACGCGCGCATCGGCGGGAACCTGAGCGACGTCGACGTGAAGCGGGCCAAGGACGACTTCCACAAGCTGCTCACCTTCCCCGCCGACAGGGCCGCGGAACTCATGCTCGAAGCCGTCAGGGCCCGCCGGCCACGCCTGCTGATCGGCATCAGCGCCAAGGTGCCCGACGTCGTCGCCCGCGTGGCGCCGATGTCCTTCGGCACCCTCGAGCGCAGCGGCACGAGGCTCCTGCGCCTCGCCGGGAAGGTCCGGCGATGAGCGCCGCCGGCACCGGTCGCGCCCGGGCGACGCGCACCACCTCGCCGTCGGCGCCCGACGACGGCTACCTGAGCGTGAACGGGATCCGTGTCCGCTACCGCGACGCGGGTGTGCAGGAGGGGCCTCCCGTCCTCCTGCTGCACGGGATCGGCCGCAGCCTGGAGGACTGGGAGGGCCTGTACGGGCGGCTGGCCGCCGACCACCGCGTCATCAGCATGGACCTGCCGGGCTTCGGCCTCTCCGAGCGCACCGAAGGCCGGTATTCGCTGGAATCGCTCGCGCGATTCGTGATCGCGGCCCTGGATCTCCTGGGCGAGCATCGTCCGCTGCACGTGGTCGGCAACTCACTGGGCGGGGCGATCGCCCTGAAGATCAGCGCGCTCGAACCAGAGCGCGTGCGGAGCCTCGTACTCGCCAACAGTGCGGGCTTCGGCAAGGAGGTGACCATCGCGCTGCGCGTCATCGCCATCCGCCCCCTCGCTCGACGGCTCCTGAAGGACAAGTCCCGCAAGGTCGCGTACCGCACGGAACGGGCGCTGTTCTACGACAAGAAGTTCGTCACCGACGAGCGACTCGACCGCGCGCAGGAGGTGAGCCGGAACCCGGGGCGCGACGACGTCCTGATCGCCGTCGCGAGCCACCTCGGGACCTTCCGCGGGGTACGGCGACGCTGGCGGACACAGCTGCTCCGGACGGTCGCGGCGCAGCACAAGCCGACGCTCGTGGTGTGGGGCGACGAGGACCGCATCCTGCCGGCGTCGCACCTCGAGCACGCCCGCGCGGTCTTCCCCCACGCGGAGTTCCACCTGTTCGAGAAGACCGGGCACATGCCGCAGATCGAACGGGAGGAGGAGTTCGACGCCCTCGTCCGGCGGTTCATCCGCGGCGTCGAGGAGCAGGGGTAGCCGGCACCCTTTCCGCAGCGCCCGCCGGATGGTGGAATGAGCCATGACGCGCGTCATCTTCTACACGGCCTCCACCCTCAACGGCTTCCTCGCGGACGAGCACAACTCCCTCGACTGGCTCTTCGCCGTCGAGCCTCCCCCGGCCGAACACTACGAGCGCTTCCTCGCTTCGACGGGCGTGCTCGTGGAGGGCTCGACCACGTACGAATGGGTGCTGGCGTTCGAGAAGCTCCTCGAGGAGCCTGCGAAGTGGCGGACCCTGTACGGGGACAGGCCCACGTTCGTCTTCACCACGCGCGACCTGCCCATCCCCGAGGGTGCCGACGTGCGGCTCGTCTCGGGTGACGTCCGCCCGGTGTTCGAGCGCGCGCTCGAGGCAGCGGGAGGGCGTGACATCTGGATCGTCGGCGGCGGCGACCTGGCCGGCCAGTTCCTCGCCGCCGGCCTGCTGGACGAGATCCAGGTGGCGATCGCCCCCGTCGCCCTGACCGGAGGAGCCCCGCTGCTGCCCCTGCGCGTCGCATCGGACCGGCTGACCCTCCGCTCCGCCGAGCAGCAGGGGCAGTTCGCCGTGCTCGTCTACGACGTCGCGCGGGAGGCCTGAGCGGGGTTCCGACTGGGCCCAGGTCCTCTGGCCGGCGCCGAGGGAGCGGCGTACAGTCCAGCCATGATCAACGACGATCCGACCATCACGGACCCCGACCACTACTCCGTGCTCTGGGAGAACGACTTCGTCCGGGTCCTGGAATACGTCGACGAACCCGGGGACCGGACGACGCCGCACGACCACCCGAACAGCGTCCTCGTCCCGCTGACCTCGTTCTCGCGCCGACTCTCCTCCGGCGACAGAGTGTTCGACACGCACCTGTCCGCGGGCCAGGCCGTCTGGCTCCCGGCGCAACGGCACTCCGGGGAGAACACGGGCAGGACGCCCACCCGCGGCATCCTCGTGGAACTGAAGGGCGCCTCGGCGGGAGACGCGTCCCCCGAGACCCTCGGCCCCGATGCGTAGCGGTCCCGGCTGTACCTGCGGACGGGGCCGGCTTCGCCCCGATCACGGCGGATCTTGATGAAACCCCGAGCTCCCCTGCGCTCCAGCTTCATGTCGCACGGAAAGACTGGGTGTCCGGTGGGGACCAGGGAAGGGCCCACCCGGGCGCCCTTCGACCACCGGTCCGGCGGAGGAGGAGCGAGGGTGCAGCCCATCATCGACAAGGCGGCCTTCTCCAGGCTCGTCGCCGACCTGGGCTCCCGGCGGGCCGCTGCATCCTTCGTCTCCCGGTTCACGGACCTGCTGGACGACCACATCCTCACCATCGAACGCTCCTTCCGCAGCGCCGACCCCCAGCAGTGGCGCGACGCAGCCCTGGGGCTCCGACTCGCGGCGGCGAAGGCCGGGGCCGGGAGGCTCCAGGCCACCGCGGCCCTGCTGCTCGAGCCGGACGCACGGGACGCCCGCTCCGCACCGGCGCTCATCGGTCACCTGCGATCCGACGCCAGGGTGTTCACGCTGGCCCACTCGGCGATGTGCGAGGAGCAGGCCCTCGCCGAACGGCTGGCCGCACGCCGGCCGGCGTGACGACGCCGGACTCCGGCACGCCCCCGACGGCCGACCGATCCGCGTCAGCTCCCGGGAGCCGGCGATGCAGGTCGGCCTGGGGGGGGGCCGCCGACCCGGGTCAACGCTCGGGAGCCGCCGGGACGTACGCCTCCTGCCACCGTGCGAGTTCGGCGAAGAACGTGGACCGGGCCGGTTCCGGCGAGAGCGTGAGGTCGTGGATGCCGCCGGCGATCCGCACCAGCGTGACGAGCCCGCCGAGCTTCGGCGCACGGGCGGCGATGTGTGCGACGTCGAGCACCACGTCCGTGGACGACACCCTCGCGGGCTCCTTCGCCGGGTTAGAGGTGGCATCGGAACACGCCACGAGGACGGGGCAGTCGATGGC
Organism: Arthrobacter sorbitolis; assembly: GCF_054510995.1. NCBI lineage: Bacteria > Bacillati > Actinomycetota > Actinomycetes > Micrococcales > Micrococcaceae > Arthrobacter > Arthrobacter sorbitolis. The sequence continues at coordinate 32,875 of NZ_JBTNDM010000019.1, read as the reverse complement.
GAGGCCCCGGTTGAGCTCGGCGTGCCCGCGGCGGATGCCCGCGAGCCAGGCGGCGACAACGGGGAACCCCCCGTGCGGCTTCCAGGTCAGGCTGTAGTCCCACTCCCCGCCGGTGTCGCGGTGCAGGAAGTGGCCGTAGGACACACCGAGCCTCCCGACGACGGCCCGCGGCCTGACCGTCCCGATCCTGTGGACGGCAGCCGTTCCGAGGGTGCGCTGGAACAGGCTCGCATTGAGGTCGAACCAGGGGCTGTTGAGGACGAGTGCGTCGACGATCCCCCGCCCGCGGCGCCGGTGCGCCCAGAGGGACGTGACCAGTCCTCCCGTCGAGTGGCCCATGACCACGAGGACGTCGTGCCCCTCGTCCTCGCGGATGATGCGTGCCGCCTCGTCGAGTTCCTCGTCGTAGTCCTCGAGGGACGTGACGTAGTTCGGGGTCTGGTGCCCGAGGAGGGACCGCCCGTACTTGCGGAGGTCGACCGCGTAGAAATCGAAACCGGCCTCGTGCCAGGCGTCGGCGAGGTGGGTCTGGAAGAAGTAGTCCACGAAGCCGTGCACGTAGAGCACGGCCCTGCGCGATCCGCCGGGAACGGTGCTGCGGATCAGGGTCGCCACCACGTCGCCCTCGTCGTCGGGACGCAGCGGAAGCGTCCGCACCTCGTACCCGGTACCCAGTACGTCCTCGCGATACGCGTCCTGCTGATCCACCTGCGTCAAGTCTGCGGTCCTCCCCGGTCTGTCCCTGCCCGCGCGTCCCTGGAGCGGGCGCCCGGCGCCGGACCCCCTCCGTTCACCGGGAGCAAGGCCAGCGTCACCAGTGTGTCACCGGTCACGGGTAGTCTGCTGCCACCGCATCCCTACAGGAGTTGATTCCACGTGTCACAGAGTTTCACCACGGGCCACCGCCGCGCCGCCGCAGCGGTCGCCATCGGCTGTATCGCAGCCCTCGGACTCGCACCCGCCGCGACCGCCGCACCCGGCGGGACCAAGGGCCCGAAGGACCCGACGGTCTCGATCACCGTGATGGGTACCAGCGACCTCCACGGCTACATCGAGAACTGGGACTACTTCACCGATGCGGAGTACGACGACGCCGCGCACAACGACGTCGGACTCGCCAAGATCTCCACCCTCGTGAACCGGGTCCGCGCGGACCGCGGCGCCGAATCGACCCTCCTGATCGACAACGGCGACACCATCCAGGGCACCTCCCTGACCGACTACTTCGCCACGGTGGAACCCATCACCGAGACGGGTGAGACCCACCCCATGGCCGCCGCGATGAACGCGATGGGTTACGACGCCACGACGCTCGGGAACCACGAATTCAACTACGGGCTCCCGCTCCTGCGCACCTACGAGGAACAGCTCGAGTTCCCGCTGCTCGGCGCCAACGTCAAGGACGCGACCACCGGCGAGGACGCCTTCACGCCCTACGTCATCAAGACGGTCAAGCTCAAGGGCCAGAAGCCCATCAACGTCGGCATCCTCGGGCTCACCACGCCCGGCAGCGCCATCTGGGACAAGAACAACGTCGAGGGCCGCCTCCGGTTCGACGACATGGTGGAACAGGCCCGGAAGTACGTCCCCGAGATGAGGTCCGCCGGCGCCGACGTCGTCGTCGTCAGCTCGCACTCCGGGCCCTCCGGCACGTCCTCCTACGGCGCCGGCCTGCCGGTCGAGAACGCCTCCACCCTCATCGCCGAGCAGGTTCCCGGGATCGACGCGATCCTCGCCGGCCACGAGCACCAGGAGATTCCGGAGCGGTTCGTCACGAACAAGCAGACCGGCGAGCAGGTGCTCCTGACCGAACCGAAGAACTGGGGCATGCGCCTGTCGGTCCTGGACTTCGAGCTCACGAAGGTCCGTGGCCAGTGGGATGTCACGTCGGCGAACTCGGAACTGCTCGACACCGACACGGTGCCGGCGGATCCGAAGATCTCGGCCATCGCGGCCGACCAGCACCAGCGCGTCATCGACTACGTGAACACGCCGATCGGCGCAGCCACCGAGACGATGTCGGCCGCCGACGCGCGGATCCGCGACACGGCCGTCATGGACTTCGTCAACGAAGTCCAGGCCGGCGCGGTGGACAAGGCGCTCGAGGGGACACCGAACGCGGACCTGCCCGTCCTGTCCATCGTGGCGCCCTTCAACCGGGCCGCCGTCATCCCCGAAGGCCCCGTGACGATCCGCGACATGGCGGGCCTGTACGTCTTCCCGAACACGCTCTTCGGCGTCGAGCTGACCGGCGCGCAGGTCAAGGACTACCTCGAGTACTCGGCGAAGTACTTCGTCCAGACCGCTCCGGGCGCCCCCGTCGACCCTGCGACGCTGACCAACGCCGGAGGGACCCCCGACTACAACTACGACATGATGTCCGGCGTCTCCTACGACATCGACATCAGCAAGCCCGTCGGCCAGCGGATCGTGAACCTCAGCTACGGCGGGGCCCCGATCGATCCGGCCCAGCGCTTCGCCGTGGCCACGAACAACTACCGGCAGTCCGGCGGCGGCAACTTCCCGCACATCGCGACGGCCCCCGTGCTCGTGAACCAGACCACCGAGATCCGCCAGCTCCTGATCGACTACCTGATCGCCGAGGGCACGATCGACCCGGCCACGTTCTCCGAGGAGAACTGGAAGCTCACCCGCAACGGCGAGCCGGTCTTCGGCTAGGCCCCCATCGGCGCGGGGACACCCGTACCGAGGCTCCAGAACAGCAGGACGCGGACCCCGGTCCGCGTCCTGCTGTCGTTCGTCCTAGATTGGAGGCATGACCATCGACATCTCGCGGGCGACGGCCGACGACGCCGCCGCGCTCGCCGCCTGCGCCGCCGTCACCTTCCCCCTCGCCTGCCCTGCGGATTCGCGGCCCCAGGACATCCAGCGGCATATCGCCACGCACCTGTCGGCCGAACGGTTCGCGGCGCTCGCCGAGCTGCCGGGGCACACGCTGCTGTGCATCCGCGCGGACGGCGGGATCGCCGGCTGGAGCATGGTCGTCCTGGACCAGCCCACGGACACGGACGTGCTGGCCGCCCTCTCGATCTCGCCGGTCGCGGAGCTCAGCAAGTTCTACGTCCACCCCGACCACCACGGCCGGGGTTCGGCCCCGGCCCTGATGGTCGCGACCCTGGAACTCGCCGCGGCGTCGGGGCTGCCCGGCGTGTGGCTCGGCGTGAACCAGGAGAACGCCCGGGCCATCCGCTTCTACGAGAAGCACGGGTTCCGGAGGGTCGGTACCAAGCGCTTCCGCCTCGGCGACCGCTTCGAGGACGACTTCATCCTGCAGCAGGCACTTCCGGCACGTGCGGAGAGCGCCGCCTGACACCCTCCGCAGGCGATGCTCCTACGCGATCGTCAGCTCGCCCATGCGGCCCCAGCCCTCGGCACCGATGCGCTCGCTGATGATCTCCGGCGTCTCCACGAGGGCCTGCGGCATGTCCTGCATGGCCTGCGAGAAATGGCCGCTGTTCACGTGGGCCTCGGCGGCATCGTCCTGGAACGCCTCCACGAGGACGAACCGGTTCGGGTCCTCGACGCTGCGCGACCAGTCGAACCACAGGTTGCCCGGCTCTCGGCGGGTGGCCTCCGTGAAGTCCCGGGTGAGGTCGATCCAGCGGTCGCTCCACTCGGGCTTCACGGTGAACTTGACGACGATGAAGATCATGGGATGGTGCCTTCCTGACGTGGGTGGGTACCTCTCCAACCTAGGGGGTCGTCCCCCGGACCGCATGCGCACCGGGGCGATGCGGACACCCGGTTGTCAGATGGTGAGGCTCGGGTGCAGCTTCTCCAGGGACCAGGAACGCCGGCGGTGGGATGCCAGGACGGACACCCCCGCCGCGAGCACGAAGAACAGCAGCAGCTGCACGGCAGCGAGCCAGACGAAGCGGAGGTCGCCGCCCGCGATGAGGTGGCGTAACCCGTCGACGGCATGCGTCATGGGCAGCAGCGGACTGAGGAACCGGAAGAATCCCGGCGCGGTCGCCACGGGGTAGGTGCCGCCCGCCGAGGTGAGCTGCAGCATCAGCAGCACCAGCGCCACGAGCCGTCCCACCCCACCGAGGAGGGCGACGAGCGCCTGGTGGACGGCCGTGAACACCAGGGCGGTGAGGACCGTGAAGGCCAGCAGTCCCAGCGGGTGCGGCGTGGTCAGTCCGACACCCACGGCCAGGACACCCAGGAGCACCAGGGCCTGCAGCACGGCGAACAGCGCACCCTGCAGGTAGCCGGCAACCGAGATCCGCCATGACGCAGCCGTCGAGGCGAGAGCCCGTGGCGAGACCGCCCGCAGCACCGTGTACGTGATGATGCCGCCCACCCAGAGCGCCAGCGGGATGAAGTACGGTGCCATGCCCTCGCCGTAGGCGTCCACCGCATGGGCGTGCGTCCTGTCGATCGTGACCGGCGAGGCGGCGACGCCGCTCAGCTCTGCACGCTGGGCGGCGTCGTAGTCCGGCACCTGCCCGGCGCCCTGGTCGAGCTGCTGCGCGAGCTCCGAGGAACCGGCGGACAGCGTCCCGAGGCCGTCCTCGAGCTGCGTCGCGCCGTCGTACGCCCGGGTGGAACCGTCGGCCAGCCCCGCCGCTCCCCCGGCGACCTGCTCCGCACCGTCGCTCAGGGTCGATGCCCCTGCGGCGAGCTGCGTGGCGCCGTCGGAGGCCGACACGATCCCGTCCCGCAGGGCCGGCGCCCCGTCGGCGAGCGTGATGGTGCCGGCCTGGAGCTGCGCGAGCCCGTCGGCGAGGCCCACCGCACCGTCGGAGGCCTGTGCGGCTCCGGCGGCGACTCCGCCCGCGCCCCGGGAGAGGGCGGAGGCACCCGATGCCAGCACAGCGGCGCCATCGGCCGCGTCGGAGGCGCCCCCGGTGGCGGCTGCGGCCCCGGCGGCGAGGTCCGTGGACGACGTGGCAAGGCTTCCGGCGCCGGCCGCGATCCCCTCGCTGCCTGTGGCAGCACTGTCCGCGCCGGCGGCCAGCTGCTGGAGGGCGGCGAGCCGCTCGGCGTCGGTGAGGGAGCCGTAGGTCGCCGCGAGCCCGGCGAGGCCGTCGGCCACGGTCCGGGAACCGGTCGCTGCCTGCCCGGCGGCGGCCTGGAGCCGGGTGGCACCCGCCGAGAGGTCTCCCGCCCCGTCCCCGACCTGTAGCAGGCCGTCGGAGACCGACTGCGTCCCCGTGGCGAGCTGTGCGGCGCCGTCCCGCAGCGTCACCCCGCCTGCGGCTGCGGTTGCGGCTCCCTCTGCGAGCTGCTGCGACTGCGGCACGAGGTCCGCCGTCGCCGTGTCGAGTCGACCCAGGCCGGTGGCGAGATCGTCCGCCCCGGTCTCGAGATCGGCTGCACCGCTTGCCACCCGGGCGCTGCCGGAGGAGAGCTGGGCACTGCCGTCGACGAGGCTCCCCAGCCCGACGACGAGCGAGGCGGATCCCTCGTCGGCGCCCTGTGCGCCCTCGGCGATCCTGCCGGCGCCGTCGCCGGCCTCGGTGAGCTTGCCGTGGAGCGAGGAGAAGCCGAGGTAGATGCTGTCGAGGTAGTCCTCGGTCGCGCCGGACCGTACCTGACGCTGGAGGTTCGCGGCGACGGTGTTGCCCACCTGGCCCACGATGTAGCTGTCGGCGTCGTCGGTGGTGATGTCGAGCATGGCCCGGGCGGGGGCGTCGCCCCCGACGGACGCGAGGGTGGACGAGAACTCCGACGGGATGGTGAGGATCGCGGCGTAGGTGCCGTCGTCGAGGCTCTCCTGCGCCTCGTCGCCGCCGACCCGGACCCAGGTGAAGCCGGCCTCGTCGGAGGAGGTCAGCGACTCGGCGAGGTCGGCGCCGGCGGAGACGGAACGTCCGGCGCCGTCCGGTCCGGTGGCGGTGGCCGGCCGGTCCTCGTCGACGACGGCGGCCGTCAGGTGGTCGAGGTGGCCCGTGGGGTCCCAGTTGGCGGCGAGGTAGAGACCGCCGTAGAGGGCCGGGATGATCGCGATGACCAGCAGGGCGGCCCTGGCCGTGAGCGTGGTGCGGAAGCGGGAGAGTTCCGTGCGGAGCAGGGAGAACACGCGTTACCTGATTTCGGGTTCTGGGGCCGGGGGTGCCTCTAGGGTGTGGACCGTGACGGACCGCAGGGGCAGGGCCCCGAGGCGGTGGCCGGGGCCGAGGACGTCGGCGAGTTCCTGCCGGTCCTGGCACGTGGCGACGACGGTCAGCGGCGGGCCGCCCTCGCGCGGATGCCCGAGGGTGAGCAGTGCGGCCCAGGCGGCGCGGCGCTCGGGGGCGGTGCGGAGCCTGTCGACGTCGTCCACCACGAGGATGTCGGGATCGGAGGCGAGCGCGAGGACGAGGCCGAGCGCGAAGCGTGCCGCAGGGGTGGCGTCGCGGACGAGTTCGCTCCGGTGGAGCCGGGCCTGGACCAGGGGTGCCGCGCCGTCGCCGACCGCCTCCTCCAGGCCGCCCAGGAGGTCGTTGGCCGCAGTGATCGTGCGGTCCACGCGTTCCCGGGACGCGGAGGCCTTCCACCACGGGCCCGCCAGTTTCAGCGCCTCCGCGACGTGGTGCTTCACGGTGAGCGTGCCGTCGAGCGGTGCCACGGTGTCGTTGCCGGTGAAGCCCACCCTGCGGCGTACCGCGCCCGCGTGGCGGGGCAGCGCGAGCCCCAGGACCGTCGCATCCCCGGCGGTGGGGGTGAGCCGCCCGGCGAGGGCGAGCGCCAACGCTGTCTTCCCGGTGCCGGACGGCCCGGCGAGGACGGCCAGCGATCCCGTGGGGGCGTCGAAGGAGACGTCCTCGAAGATCGTCCGCTTGCCGGCGCGGAGCGCCAGCCCCTCGACGGAGACGGCGGGCGCGCCGTGAGCCGGACGAACGGTAGGGGCGGGGTGGGAGGTGGTCATGGCGTCCTTCATTTCAATACTGTCAGTATCCAATACCGATGGTATCGTAGTCCGAGGAGGACGGATGACGACTGGGACGATGGACAACGGCAGCACCACGGCGGGCAGACCCCGACGGCGACCCCGCCGCGAGGACGTCCGGGCCGGCCTGCTCGCGGCGGCACTCGAGGTCTTCGAGGAGATCGGCTACGTCGCCGCGCGCCTCGACACCATCGCCGAGCGCGCGGGCTACACGAAAGGCGCCGTCTACTCCAACTTCGGCTCCAAGCAGGAGCTCTTCGCCACCCTCCTGGGCGAGCGGCTCGCAGACACGGCGGCCGACGTCCTCAGCCAGATGGACGGGATCACCTCGCTCGACGAGACGGTGCTGCACACAGCCCGCTATCTCGCCCGCGGCGTCCTGCGGGAGCAGCGCTGGCATGCGCTCGTCGTCGAGTTCGCCCTGCAGGCCGGCCGCGACCCCGAGGTGGGCGCCGTGTTCCGCGAGCACCGGCGTACCCGGCGCACGCTCCTCGCCACGACGCTGGCCGAGCGTGGTGCGGCCTTCGGGGCGCCGTCGGACCCCGAGCACTACACGGTGTTCGCGACCATCCTCCTGGCGACCGTGAACGGCCTGGCCGTGGAGTGCGCGGCCGATCCCGATGCCGTCACCGAGGACCAGGTCACGGGGAGCATCGCGGCCGTCCTGCGCGCGGCCCTCACACGGTAGGACCTCCAGGAGGTACGGGCATGGACTGGGAAGTACTGCTGAGGTCGGCGCTCGCGCTCCTCGCTGCCTACGTACTCTTCCTCCTGGCCCTGGCCGTCCATGCGCGGCGGCACCCCGAGATCCTCTCCCTGACCGACGTCCTGCGCCTCGGGCCCGACGTCCTGCGGCTGCTCCGCCGCCTCGCTGCGGACCGCACCGTGCCGTGGTGGTCACGGCTCCTGCTCTGGGCCCTGATGGCATACCTGATCCTGCCGATCGACCTCGTCCCGGACTTCCTGCCCGTCATCGGGTATGCGGACGACATCGTCCTCGTGGCCGGCGTGCTGCGCACGGTGGTGAGGAGCGCCGGCACGGGGGCGCTGGAACGGCACTGGCCGGGGTCCGACGCGGGGCTCCGCCTCCTGCGCCGGCTGGCGGGCATCACGGACCCCGACATGCGGAGGTCAAGCCGCAATACTGCGTAACGTAAAGGCGAACGGGCCTTTTCAACAGGCGTAACGTCCTGCGCATGCAGCACTCTCCGGGATCGATCCCCACCCTTGACCTCAGCACCGCACGTTCCGCCGATGGATCCTTCAACCCCGCGTTCATCGACGAACTGCGCGAAGCCGCCCACACCGTCGGCTTCTTCCACATCATCAACTACGGCGCGGCCCCCACCCAGGTGGAGGACCTGTTCTCCATCACGCGGCGTTTCTTCGACCTCCCGCTCGAGGAGCGGCTGAAGCTCCACAACCGCACCAGCCCCCATTTCCGGGGCTACGCCGGCCTCGGCACGGAGATCACGCGCGGCCGCCCCGACGCCCGCGAGCAGATCGACTTCTCCCCCGAACGCGAGGCGCTGGCCGACTACCCGGCCGACGAGCCCTTCTGGTTGCTCCAGGGGCCCAACCTGTGGCCCCGTGAGACCCTGCCCGCGCTCGAGGAGCAGGCCATGGCCTGGGCCGGGCTGATGTCCTCGGTGGGCGCCGAACTGCTCTCCGCCATCGCCGTCGCCCTCCGCCTGCCCGAGGACTACTTCGCCGAGCCCTTCGAGGGGACCCCGGCGTGGATGGCCAAGCTGGTGCACTACGTGGGCGGCGTCGTCGAGGGTGCCGGGTCCCAGGGCGTCGGCGCGCACGCCGACTACGGCTTCGTGACCCTCCTGCTGCAGGACGAGGTGGGCGGCCTCGAGGTCCTGCCCCACAGCGCGAGCGAATGGGTTCCGGTCACGCCGATCCCCGGAGCACTCGTGGTCAACCTGGGCGAGATGCTCGAGGTCGCCACCGAGGGCTACCTCGCGGCGACCATCCACCGCGTCACGGCTCCCGCACCCGGCGTGGACCGCTACGCCATCCCGTTCTTCTGGTCGCCGCGCCTCGACGCCGTGATCGAACCGGTGCCGCTCGCCGAGGACCTGAAGGCCGTCGCCCGCGGCCTCTCGGACGACCCCGAGAACCCCATGCTGTCCTCCTACGGCTCGAACATGCTCAAGGGCCGCCTCCGCGCCCATCCGGACGTCACCGAGATCCACTACCCGGAACTCGCCCGGAAGTAGGCACCGGCCCGCCGTCGGGCGGGGCCGGTCGGGCCGGTCGGGCACACCGCCACCGTGACCCGGACGACGACGGCGGCACCCACCAGGGTGCCGCCGTCGTCGTCCGCTCCTCAGGCGTCGCCCATCTCCTCAGGCGTCGCCCATCATGAGTCCCTCGATCGAGTGCTTCTGGGTGATCGGGGAGAGGGAGTCCACCACCGGGCACGCCACGTGGCGACGGACGCGTTCCGGGAGTGCGTCGTGGAACGGTTTCGTCATCGCCATCGAGTGGTGCTCGGCATTACCCGCACCCGGGGCGTCGACCCCGAGCACGAGGACCGGCCGGGACTTCTGCGACCTGTTGGTCGTCCCCCGATGGATGGTCAGCGCGGAGCGTGCGGAGATGTCGCCCATCGCGGGGTACTTGCGCTCCGCGAGCTCCTCGTACCGGCCGTAGGCCGACTTCGGCGGGAACATCTCGTGATCGAACCCGTCCGGGAGGTCCCACTGGGTACCGGGGGCGACCTCGAACGGACCCATGTCCTCCTCGGTGTCGACCGCGGTCAGGTTGAACGCCAGGGACGTGAGACGTCCGTGCTCCCTGGTCTCAGCCGGCATGGGGAAGTCACGATGCCACGGCTGGTTGACAGCCCCCGGACCGGGTACGTCGAATCCGAGCTCCACGATCTCGTAGTCGGGGCCGAGCACCGACTCACACACCATGCGCACCCACGGGTGGTCCACCAGGTCGAGCCAGCCCCGCATCTGCTCCGGGTGGATCTCGACGTAGTAGCGCTTCGGCCCACGCCCCACCGCGCCGCCTGGTCGGGAGAGCGCCTCCGCCAGTGCGGCGTCGATGTCCTCCCGCATCTCGGCCACCCACTCCCGCGGGAACGCACCCTTCTGCGCGATGATCCCACGCGTGTACAGCCCTTCGAGAGCGGCGATCACCTCCGGCGCTGCGTCTGACGGCGCCGGGATCGCGCGCGGTGACGGACTTCCTGTCGGCTCACGCATCGTGCTCCCTCCAGAAGCTTCCCATGACGATCTTCCGTATCTCGGCCATGGGCAGCTTCGGCTTCCTGTTCTCGTCGGTCAGGCCGTTGGCCTCCTGCAGCGTGTCGGTCAGCTGGGTGTAGCAGAACCCGGAGAGGACAGGGCTCTCGTACAGCGCCGAGAACAGCGCCTGCAGTCTGGTGGCGAAGTCCTCGTCGGAGACGGCGATCGAGTAGCCCCACGTGTCGATCGGGCTGTTCGGCGCATAGAGGATCCCGCCGAACTCGGACACCATGACCGGTTCCGTCCGCTGCAGTTCCGGCAGCACACTGAGGCGGCGGCCGGCCGGTCCCACACCGGCCACGAGCGCGTCGAACGCCTCCGCGTCCCTGTAGTTGGCGTGCAGGTCCTCGTAGTTCGTCGCATAGTCGTGAATCGTGAAGAGATCGGACTCCACGTGCTCCCACCCGTCGTTCGAGATGACCGGCCGCGAGCTGTCGAGCGCCTTCGTCAGGTGGTACATGGCCTGCGCGAAGTGGCGCTGCTCCGGGCTGTGGGCGATCTGCTGCACACCCCAGCTCTCGTTCAGGGGGACCCATGTCACGATGCACGGGTGCGAGCGGTCCCGCTGGACGACACTCGCCCATTCACGGGCGACCCGTTCCATGGCGATGGGCGAGAACTCGAAGGTGCTGCCCATCTCGCCCCAGACGAGCAGGCCGAGACGGTCCGCCCAGTAGAGGAACCGCGGGTCCTCCACCTTCTCGTGCAGGCGCGCCGCATTGAACCCGAGGTCCTTGATCAGCTGGACCTCCTCCCGCAGGGCGTCGGCATCGGGGGCCGCGAGGAGCGATTCGGGCCAGTACCCCTGCTCCAGGACCGAACGAACGTAGTACGGCCGGTCGTTGAGGAGGAAGTGCCGGCCCGCCGTGCCGATGCTGCGCAGCCCGAAGTAGGACCAGATTTCGTCGACGGTCGCTCCGTCGCCGTCGAGCAGGGTGACCTTCGCGTCGATGAGCCGGGGGTGCTCCGGCGACCAGAGGAGCGACTCGTAGGCCTGCCCGTTGGCCTGATGAGGAATGATGCAGTTGAGGACGACGCGGGGCTGCATAGCCGACGTCGTATAGGTGCCGAGGGCGTTCCCCGCGAAGCTCAGGTCGACCCGCACCGTGCGGGCGCTGTGCCGCTGCGGCGAGAGTTCGAGTTCGAGCTGGGCCGATCCCTTCGGCACATCGGGCTCCCACACGACGCCCTCGATGAACGCCGCCGGTACCGATTCGAGCCAGACGGGCTGCCAGATCCCGGTGGTGCGGTGATACCAGATGACGTGTGGGTCCTCGAGCCAGTCCTGTTTGCCGCGCGGCTGGGCGACGTCGTGCGGGTCGTCCTCGGCCCGGACCACGAGCGAGAGCTCGGATGCGCTCGCCGCGTGATCGGTGATGTCGAAAGTGAAGGGACTCTGGCCGCCCTCGTGGCTTCCGACGAGCTGCCCGTTGATCCACACCGTGGCCCGGTAGTCGACGGCACCGAAGTGCAGCAGCAGGTGGTCGCCGTCCCCGGCCCTGCCACTGTCGGTGATGTCGGCGCGTGTGATGGTCCGCCGGTACCAGACGACGGGGTGGAAACTGGTGTCATTCACGCCCGAGCGCACGGATTCCGGGGGGAACGGGACGGTGATCGTCAAGGGGAACCGACCGGCCGAGGCGAACCAGGCCTCTCCCACGCCGGCGTCCTCGTCGTCGTAGCCGAAATCCCACTCACCACCGAGGTCCGCCCACCGCCGACGCAGGAGCTGGGGCCTCGGGTAGGTTCCGTCCTGAAGGCTGGCTGTCGGCATTTCTCGATTCGGCATATCGTTATAGTGCCGCAGTTTTGCAGCGCTGTAAAGACGTCTTGCCGGACAAGGACCGGGCAGGTCAGCGGACGAGGACCGAGCTGGTCAGGGGCGCGCTCTCCCGGACGATCAGTGAATGCGGGACGATGCGGTGGCGTCCGATCCCCTGGAAGCCGTCGATGCGCTCGCGAAGCAGCTCGAGGGCCGTGACGGCCAGTTCCCGCTTGTCCGGGGCGATCGAGGTCAGGGTTGGCGTGGCCCATCGCCCGAGCTCCGTGTCATCCCATCCCACCACCGCGACGTCCTGCGGCACCCGCACGCCCGCGGTCCGCAGGGCGTACAGGGCCCCGGTGGCGAACCGGTCGTCCCGGCAGACGAGCCCGTCGAACTCCAGCCCGCCGGCGAGTGCGTCCCGGACCGCCCGGGCGCTCTCCTCCGGTGCGAAATCCGAGACCGTGAGGACCAGGTCAGGATCGAGCGGTATCTTCGCGTCGACCAGCCCCTGCTGGTAGCCGAGCAGACGCTGGTTCGTCGACCCGGTGAGGTCGCCCTCGACGACGCCGAGGAACGCGATCCGACGCCGGCCCTGTCCCACCAGGTGGTCGACCCCTTCCTGGGCAGCCAGAACATTGTCGATCATCACGTGATCGGCCGTCACCGGCATCGTCGACTCACCGAGGAGAACGACGGGGACATCGCGCTTCAGGCGGGCGACCTCCATGGAGTTCATGCTGACGGGGTGGAAGATGACCCCGTCCACGACGCCGGCCTCCCGGTCGTTCAGCACCGCCCGCTCCGCCTCGGGATTGCTGAGCGTCTGCTCGACCAGGACGCGATACCCCATGACACTGGCTTCCTCGGCGATGCAGCGCGACAGGGCGGAGAAGTAAGGATGGTCGATCTCCGGGATCGCCAGGGCGATCATGCCGGTCCTCCCGGTCGCCAACCGGCGGGCGGTGAGATTCGGCCTGTACCCCAGCTCGTCGATGGCCTGCTGGACCTTTCGGCGCATCTCGGGGGTGACGTGCGGATAGTCATGGACCACGTTCGACACCGTCTTCATGGATACACCGGCCACTTCCGCGACGTCGGCAAGTCGAACTTTTCTCATGTGCAACTCCTTGTGTTCAGCCAAGTCTAGATCGGCGCCGCCCCTGCCCGACAGCTACGCTCGAAGTGGCGCCATCGGGCTCTGGACACCTTCTTTACAGCGCTGTAAGCTCGGTCACACGCCGCACTCGATTCGCAGTGAGCAACGTTTTCAACGAGGAGGACATAATGACCCGAACCAAGCGATCCCTACGTGGACGCCTGAGGGCCGCCACGGCCATCGGCGCCGTCGCACTACTCGGTCTGACCGCCTGCGGAGGATCCGGCGGCGAACAGGCCGCCACCGAATTCACCGGCGAGTACACCGGCCCGGCTGTGGAACTGTCCTTCTGGAACGGCTTCACCGGGGGTGACGGTCCGTTCATGGAGAAGATGATCGAGGAATTCAACGCCGAGCACGAGAACATCAAGGTGTCCTCGAACACGATGCAGTGGGCGGATTTCTACCAGCGGCTCCCAGCGGCCGTCACCGCGGGGGAAGGCCCCGACGTCGGCGTCATGCACCTGGACCAGCTCTCCACCATGGCCGCGCGCAACGTCATCGTCCCCGTCGACGACCTCGCGACCACGCTGGAACTGACCGGAGACGACTTCACGAAGGAGGTCTGGGACGCCGGTATCTATCAGGACGAGCGGTTCGGCATCCCCCTGGACGTGCACTCCCTCGCCATGTACTACAACACCGAGCACTTCGAGAAGGCCGGTATCACCGAGGCACCCACCGACGCGGCGTCCTTCGAGGACGCGCTCAAGAAGCTCCAGGCCGCGGGCTTCGACACCCCGTTCTGGATGCCGGCGCTGTGGCCCAGCCACCTGATGAACCTGTCCCTCCAGTGGCAGAACGGCAACCAGCCGTACGACGGCGAGGCGTCCAAGGCCAACTTCGACTCCGCAGAGGGCCTGGAGGCCATCAACTGGCAGCGGGGCATCGTCGACGACGGATACAGCCCCTCGAACGTCGCGATCGACTCGCAGTACGTCGCCTTCAAGAACGGCGAGACGTCCATCACCTGGGACGGTATCTGGCAGGTCAACGATCTCGAGGCGTCCGGCCTGCCCTACGCGGCCGCGCCCATCCCGACCATCGGTGACGAGAAGGCCGTCTGGGCCAACTCGCACAACTTCTTCCTGCCCCGCCAGGCCCAGCCGGACCCGGACAAGCAGAACGCGGCCAAGGTGTTCATCGCCTGGCTGAGCGAGAACTCGGCCGAGTGGGCCGGTTCCGGCATGATCCCCGCTCGTGAATCGGTCCGTGCCGCGGGCGCGCTCGACGGCCTGCCGCAGGAAGCAATCGCCGAGGAGATCGACACGATGCGGTTTCTCCCGGCGGTCCCCGGTATCGGTGCTGTCCAGACGGAGACCCTCGAGGTCGGCGTCAACAAGGCGGTCCTGGGCGAGGAATCCCCCGAGGACGCCATGGCCGAGGCAGCGGAGAACGCGTCGAAGCTGATGGAAGAGAACAAAGCGTCGTTCGGGGAGTAAGCACCATGACAACGCTGAACGAAAGAAGAGGGGGTGCCCCCGCACGGAAGGGGGCACCCCGCCCGCCGGGGACACCGTCGTCGTCCCGTGAGATCCGCAAGCAGGCTGCAGCAACGCCGTGGCTGTTCCTGGCCCCGTATCTCGTCCTGTTCGTCGCGTTCGTCCTGGTACCCATCGTCCTCGGCGCCTGGATCAGTCTCCACACCTGGGACTACACGAGACCGCTGAAGCCGTTCGTCGGCCTCGAGAACTACGCCGAGCTGTTCAGGCCCGGCACCGGACCGTTCACGAACTTCTGGGGATCGATGCGGGCCACGGGCATCTTCACGCTCTTCAGCGTGCCGCTCCTGCTCACCATCCCGCTCGCCGTGGCACTGCTCATGTCGAAGAAGTTCCCCGGCCGCAACTTCTTCCGGGCGGTCTACTTCGCGCCCTACGTCCTGGGTGTCGCGGTCATCGGCGTGATGTGGCGTTACCTGCTCGACAACAACATCGGGCTCGTCAACCACTATCTGGGGCTGCTCGGCCTGCCGAGCGACATCGCCTGGACCACCTCGACCCCGGCCGCATGGGTCGCCCTCGTCGGCGTCACCGTGTGGTGGACCCTCGGATTCAACGCCGTCATCTACCTCGCCGGTCTCCAGGACATCCCCTCGGAACTCTACGAGGCGGCCCGGATGGACGGCGCCAGCGCCTGGCAGCAGTTCGTGAACGTCACCATCCCCGGACTGCGCCCCGTCCTGTCCTTCGTGACGCTCACGACGCTGATCGCGTCCGTGAACATGTTCGGCCAGTCCTATCTCATGACGCAGGGCGGACCGGGCAGGGAGACCCGCACGGCGATCTACCAGATCGCGGACACGGGCCTCCGCAATTTCCAGATGGGCAGCGCCGCCGCCATGAGCTACGTACTGACCGTCTTCCTCGTAGCCCTGAGCCTCCTGGTCTTCTGGCTGTTCCGCGAACGGAAGGAAGCCCGATGAGCTCGAGCGTCGAGACACGCACCACCCGTACGGACGATCCGGCGGGCAGGCCGGCGCGCAAGCTCCGGCCCGGCACCCTCGCCAAGATCGTCCTCCTCGCGGTGGTGGCACTGATCTTCATCAGCCCGGTGATCTTCATGATCGTCACCTCCTTCAAGACCCGGGCGGACGCGACGGCCATCCCGCCGTCGTGGATCCCCAACCCCTTCTCGCTCGAGGCGTACGAGACGCTCCTGGCCCCGGGGACCAACACCCCGGTCCTGCGGTGGTTCGCCAACAGCATGGTGGCCGCGGTGCTCCACTCGGCGCTCGTCGTCGTGACCGCCTCCCTCGCTGCGTACCCGCTGGCCCGGATGAACTTCCGCGGCAAGAAGATCGTCTTCGCGATCATCGTCGCGACGCTGCTGGTACCCCCGGTCATCCTCGTGATCCCGAACTACCTGCTCGTCAGCGACCTCGGCTGGCTGAACTCGCTCGTCGCGATCATCGTGCCGACGGCGGCCTCGGCGTTCGGCGTGTTCTTCATGCGGCAGTTCTTCATCTCCCTGCCCGACGACCTGGAGGAGGCCGCGCGCATCGACGGCGCGAATCGCGTCCAGATGTTCACCCGCATCATCCTCCCGCTCGCCAAGCCGGCCATGGCGACTCTCGCGCTGCTGGCGTTCCTCGGGAACTGGAACGACTTCCTGTGGCCGGTCTACGTACTCTTCACCCCCGAGGTGCAGACGCTCCCGCCGGGCCTTTCCACCCTGCAGTCGGCGAACGCGGTGCGCTACGACCTCCTGATGGCCGGCGCGGTGGTCGCGAGCGTGCCGGTCTTGGCGCTCTTCGTGTTCCTCCAGCGCTTCATCATCGAGGGCGTGTCGCGCTCCGGGGTCAAGGGGTGAGCCGTCCTTTCCCGGGCCGCCTCCTCGGCGTGATCGCGGTCGCCGCGCTGTCCGCGGCGACCGCCGGCTGCGCTCCGTCGGGGACGTCGGAGGCCGCACCCGCGGTCGAGGAGCAGAACGCCACGCAGGTCCTCGACGAGGAGTTCGCCGACCCCGACATCCTGGAGGTCGACGGCACCTACTACGCCTATGCATCGGCCGGGGACCGCAAGAACGTCCAGATCGCGACGTCGGAGGACCTCGTCGAATGGGAGACGCTCGACGACGCGTTACCCGACCTGCCCTCCTGGACCATCCCCGGCAAGACCTGGGCGCCGGAGGTGACGCAGGTGGCGGATGGGCAGTTCGTCCTGTACTTCACGGCCACGAACTTCAAGCCGGCCCTGCAGTGCATCGGGGTGGCCACCGCGACAGATCCCGCCGGCCCCTTCACCGTCGTCGGGAACGGGATGCTGGTCTGTCCGGAGGACGAGGGCGGGGCCATCGACGCCAGCACCTTCACCGACGACCAGGGCCTCCACCTCGTGTGGAAGAACGACGGCAACTGCTGCGACAAGGACACCTGGATCCAGACCGCTCCCCTCAGCGCGGACGGGTTGGCACTCGCCGGCCCACCGACCAGGCTGATCAAGCAGACCCTCGAATGGGAGGGGCCGCTGGTGGAGGCGCCGACCGTGGTACAGCGCGACGGGAGGTATGTCCTCCTCTACTCGAGCAACTACTACGGCGACGAGTCCTACAACGTGGGGTACGCGTCGGCGCCGGCCCTCGAGGGCCCGTGGGAGAAGGCGCCCGAGCCCATCCTGTCCTCGGACTCGTTCGGCGGCCGCTATGTCGGACCGGGCGGCCAGGATCTCGCCACGGCACCCGACGGCCGGGAGTACCTGCTGTTCCACAGCTGGGACCCGGCCGTGACGTACCGGTCGATGCATGCGGAACCCATCCGCTGGGACGGCGCGGAACTGGTCCTGATCGAGGACTGAGTACCCCGGACATCAGGACGCAGGAGCGGCCGCCACCCGTCAGGGCAGCGGCCGCTCCGTCGTCGGGGCGGGAAGCCCGGCCGTCGCTCCCGAGCGGCCGTCGATCCAGCGGATGCGGATGGGGCCGCGGACACCGGGCTCCACGCGGTCCCCGTGCTGGGTGACGTCCACGCGTCCCTGAGCGGCCAGCTCGAACGCGATGCGCCGCGCCGCCGGCATGAGGTCCCGCCAGGTGTCCCCGCCGATGCTGCGGGCGGCGTCCGACGGACACAGTGTCTTGTCGACGCCCCGCTGCTCCGCGATGCGGAGGATCTCGGCGCGGAGCTCGTCCTCGCCGGCCTGCTCAGGCATCGGCGGAGGGCTTCCCCGGCGCGCGGTCCGTCTTCGGGTGCATCGCGTCGAGCTCCTCCAGCGCGGCCGTCCAGCGCGCCGTGCGCTCGGCCGCGGACTGCTCCCACCAGGGCGTCCCCCGTTCGCCGAGGCCCTCCTTGGCCAGCTGGACGGTGCGCCGGGCACGCGGCAGTGCGGCGCCGTCGTCGCCCTTGGCACTGTTGCGCACTCCCGAGCGGCCGCGCCCGAGGTGGGACATGAGGCGTGCCTTGATGTCGTCGGGCAGCGACGGGTCGGTCTTGCGCCAGCGGCGCCCGCTGTGGAGGAAGAACCGCTTGTCGTCGGTGGTGTTCGCCAGGTCGGCCACCGGGGTCAGCTCGGGGATCCGGGAGGGCCGACGAGCAGCAGCACGGAGAACACCACGGAGATCCCGGCCACGGCGACGAACAGGGCGACGAGCGGGCTCCGCAGCACCCACGCCTGCACCCGCTCCACGGGGTTGCCCGGCGCCTCGGCGCCCGGAGCGAGCCGCCAGGCTCCGGCGAGCTGTCCGCGACGCTCGATCCACCGCTCGTACGGGACCGTGGCGAACGGGACGACCGCCGAGGCGAGTCCGAGCAGCCCCGTGAGCACCGACCAGCGCTGGTTGATCCACACGAACACGAGGGTCACGACGAAGCAGAGGAACACGAACCCGTGCACGGCACCTGCGGGCGGCACGAGGGCCTCGGTGGTACGGGTGACGTACTTGAAGAACATGCCGAGCAGCAGGAAGGCCCAGGTCACCGCCTCGGCCACGGCGACGGTGCGGAAGAGCGTGCGGGGGTTCATGGAGGGCTCCTGGTCGGTCGGTTGGGTCCATTCTCCCATCGGTCCCGACGGTCCCCGTGCCGCGCGGCCCGGGCCCCGGCCCGCCCCCCGGGTCCGGCCGTTAAAAGAAGAAGCAGGCCGGACCGGAGTCCGACCTGCTTCCTACAGTAGATCTAGTAGAAGATCCGAACCCTAGAGGGGCTGGATGTTCGACGCCTGAGGACCCTTGGGGCCCTGCTCGGTGTCGAAGCTGACCTTCTGGTTCTCATCGAGCGAGCGGTAGCCGCTTGCGTTGATGGCGGAGAAGTGTGCGAACACGTCTGCGCTTCCGTCGTCGGGAGCAATGAATCCAAAGCCCTTTTCAGCGTTGAACCACTTCACGGTACCTGTTGCCATTTTTTTCTCATCCTTCTGAAAATCAGACGCACTCCGACTTTCGGAATGCCCCAGTCGCGGCGTGCTGGTCCGCTCTTTCAGAGACGCGGCCTACCCCGCAAGGGCCAGGCCGTGCGAAATACAAATGCGCAACACTACAACTGAGACCACTAAATCAAACACCGGAGGGTAAAGGCAAGCAGGAAGACCAACGATCTTTTTCCGTGACCTTCAGGCGGCCACCGGCAGCATGGCTCCGGCGAGCAGTTCGAAGGACCTGAGCCAGGCCTCGGTGGTGCCGGCCTGGGTCGCGACGATGAGCTCGTCGGCCCCGATCCGGGCTGCGAAGCGCTCGAGGTAGTCCTGGACGACATCGGGCGTCCCCACGGCGCTGTACCGCGCCATGTCGGCCATCTGCTGGCCGCCGGGGGACGCGAGGATCGCCTCGGACTCCTCCCGAGTGAAGGTCTGGCCGCGCCCGAGGAGCAGCGTCACGCGACGCAACATCGCTTCGTGGAACTCGTGGGAGGCGTCGTTCGCCGTGTCGGACGCGATGACGTTGACGCCGGCGATGAAGTGCGGGGTCTCCGACTGGGCCGAGGGCTTGAACTCGCGGCGGTAGATCGAGGCGGCGTCCTGCAGGGCCTGGGGGGCGAAGTGGGAGGCGAAGGCGAACGGCAGGCCGAGGGCGGCGGCGAGCCGTGCCCCGAAGAGCGACGACCCGAGGATGTACAGCGGCACGTTGGTGCCCTTGCCGGGCGTGGCCTGGACACCGGGGACGCGCGACTCGCCGGTCAGGTACCCCTGCAGTTCCAGGACGTCCTGGGGGAAGCTGTCGGCCGACATGGGGTCGCGGCGCAGGGCCCGGGCCGTGGTCTGGTCGCTGCCCGGGGCCCGCCCGAGGCCGAGGTCGATCCGCCCGGGGTGCAGGCTCTCGAGGGTGCCGAACTGCTCGGCGATGGTCAGCGGCGAGTGGTTGGGCAGCATGACGCCGCCGGAGCCGAGCCGGATGGTGGAGGTGTGCGCGGCGACGTGGGCGATGAGCACACTCGTGGCCGAGGAGGCGATGCTGCCCATGTTGTGGTGCTCGGCGTACCAGATACGCCGGTAGCCCCACCTCTCCGCGTGCTGGGCGAGCGCCACGCTGGACGCGAACGTCTCGGCCGGTGTGGAGCCCTCGGCGACCTGCGCGAGATCCAGGATGGACAGGGGGACGGACATGGGTGCACCTTCCGGTTCTTGACCGCCACGGCGGGGTGTGCCATGGGTCTTCTGAGGGAACGGTTGCCCGCGCACATCTATTTCCCCTACCGCCGGGAAGGAGGCAGGCCGTGGCACGGCTCACGCCGCAGCCGTGCTCTGACAGACTGGGCGCATGCCGAACAGCGACCTGCCCACCTCCGAAGCCGAACTCCGCGAACGCCAGGACCTCCTCGTCCGGCAACTCGCCGTGGAGCAGAACACGGCCCGCCTGCAGTCCCTCAGCGACGAGCTCGAGGCCGTGCAGCGGCGCCTCGAGCAGGGCCGCGGCGCCTGAGCCGGCACTCCGGCCGGCACGCGCCCGGCCAGGGCGCATCCGGACTGCACGAACCCGTCCTCGCGGGCGTCGTCACGGCGCTCGTCGGGTTCACGTCGTCGTTCGCCGTGGTCCTCGCGGGGCTGCGGGCCACCGGGGCGACACCGGAGCAGGCCGCCTCGGGCCTGCTGGCCCTGACGGCCGTCGTGGGGCTCGGGATCGTGCTGCTGGCGCTCCGCTACCGCATCCCGGTCACGCTGTCCTGGTCCACTCCCGGCGCCGCCCTGCTCGCCGGTGCGGCGGTGCCCGCCGGCGGGTGGCCGGCAGCGGTGGGGGCGTTCCTCGTGACGGGCCTCCTGATCGTCCTGACCGGCGCCGTGCCGTGGCTCGGCCGTCTCGTCGCGCGGATCCCCCAGCACCTCGCGCAGGCCATGCTCGCCGGCGTGCTGCTGCCTCTCTGCCTCGCGCCCTTCCGGTCGCTCGGCACCATCCCGCTCCTGGTGCTCCCGGTCGTCCTCGTGTGGCTGGCCGCCTCCGCGCTCGCGGCCAAGTGGGCCGTACCGCTCGCCCTCGTCACGGCACTGGCCGTGATCGGGGTGCGTCTCGCCGTCGACGGGACGGCGATCGATGTGTCGTCCCTCGCTCCGTCCGTCGCGTTCACGGTCCCGGCGCTCGATCCCGCCGCCGTCGTCGGTATCGCCCTGCCGCTCTACGTGGTGACCATGGCGTCGCAGAACCTGCCCGGCGTCGCCGTCCTGTCGTCCTTCGGCTACACGGCGCCCTGGCGGCCGGCGCTGGCCGTGACGGGGCTCGGTACGGCCGCCGTCGCCCCGTTCGGCGGGCACGCCGTCAATCTCGCGGCCCTGTCGGCCGCCCTGGCCGCCGGTGAGGGTGCCGGCGAGGACAGGGACAAGCGCTGGATCGCCGCCCTCACGGCAGGGGTCTCCTACCTGGTGCTGGCCGCGGCGTCGGGGGCGCTCGTCGTCGTGGTGGGTGCGGCGCCGGCGGGGCTCGTGGAGGCGGTCGCCGGACTCGCCCTCATCGGCACCATGGCGACGGCGGTGACGGCGTCCTTCAGCGACGCGCGAGGCCGCATGAGCGGCGCCGTGACGTTCCTGCTGGCCGCGTCGGGGCTGTCCGTCCTCGGCATCGGCGGGGCTTTCTGGGCGCTCGTCGGCGGGCTGCTGGTCCGGGCCGTCCTCGAGCGACCGGCTGCACGACCCTGAAGCGAGCGACCCGCTGCGCGACCCTGCGCGACCCTGCCTCGACGGGATCCCGTCGGGTCTAGACGGGCGTCGTCGGCGCCTGCGCCTCGTCGCCCTGGGCACGCGCCTTGCGCTGGCGGGCACGGTCCAGCGCGTTGATGACCGGCGCGGCCGTGATGCCGTGCACCATGATCGAGAGGACGATGACGAGCCCGCCGATGCGCCATAGCGCCGACTCGTCGGCCGTGAACTCGCCCTTCGACAGCGCGTAGCCGAGGTAGTAGATCGAGCCGATGCCGCGTACGCCGAAGAAGGCGAGGACTCCCCGCTCGCGGGGGCCGGTCTTGCCGCGGGAGAGGCTCAGCCAGGCCGAGATCGGGCGGACCAGGAGGATGAAGGCGACGGCGACCCCCACTTCCACGGGGCGCAGCCCGTCGAACAGGCCGCGGGCCACGGCGCCGCCCAGCAGCACGAGCACGACGACGGTCAGGAGGCGTTCGAGCTGCTCGATGTAGCTGTGGAGCACGCCGTGGTAGCCGTGGGTCTGCTCGCCGGCGCGGATGGTGACGGCGCAGACGAACACGGCGATGAAGCCGTAGCCCTCCACGGCCTCGGTCACGCCGTAGGTCAGGAACGTCGCCGCGAGCGCGACGAACCCCTCGGAATGGTTGGCCAGGCGGACGCTCTTCATGGGCGCCCGGAAGAAGATGCGGCCCAGCAGCATGCCCATCCCGACGCCGAACGCGCAGCCGATGATGATGCGCCACAGGACGTCGAGCAGGATCCACTCCGGGAACCACGCGGAGGGGGACATGCCCACGGTGCTGATGAGGATCGCCAGGTACACGAAGGGGAACGCCAGGCCGTCGTTGAGGCCGGCCTCGGAGGTCAGGCCGAAGCGCACCTCGTCCTCCGCCTCGAGGTCCTCCTCCGATTCGGAGGGCTCCCCCACCTGCACCTCGGACGCCAGGACGGGATCGGTGGGTGCCAGCGCGGCGGCAATCAGCAGCGCCGAGGCGAGTCCGAGGCCGAGGAGCCACATCCCCATCAGGGTCAGCACGAGGATGCACAGCGGCATCGCGATGCCGAGCAGCCGCCAGGTCGTGGACCACCGGCGCCAGCCGACCCTGCGGTCCAGGGCGAGGCCCGCCCCCATGAGCGAGACGATGACGCAGACCTCGCTGAGGTGGATCGTGACGTCGCTGTACCGGACGGGATCGGGATCGGGAAGGTCGGGAGAGAAGCTGAAGACCAGGATGCCGGCGGCCAGGAACACCATGGGCATGGAGACGGGAGCGCGCATCAGCAGCCGTGGGAGGAGCGCGGCGGCGAACACGGCGAGCCCTGCCGCCGCATAGGTGATGCTTGCTGCTTCGAACACGCGCGCCCTCTTCCGTCCCTGCCGATCATCAGTACCCTTTCCAACAGTAGGGCAGGCGAGGGAGGGGCACGGTCCGGGCGCGGGGAGGAGTCGGCCGTAGGAGAATGGGCCGCGCTGTGGCAGGAGAGCGTCGCCGCCGCGTGAGAGCATGGAATTATGCCCATTTCCAGTCACCCCATGGTCGATGTCACCGACATCATCAGGATCGTGGGAGGAGCTGCGTTCCAACGCGGGCAGACCTACGCCAAGGACGGCGCCGTCAGTTCCATCGCGTGGGACGCGGACGCGAAGCTCCTGACCGGCCGGGTGCGCGGGAGTGCGCCCTCCGACTACAGGACCAAGCTCCGCCTCGGGCTGAAGGGCGACGGCCGCTTCCGCCCCCTCGAGAACTTCTGCAGCTGCCCCGTGGGCGCCGACTGCAAGCACGTCGCGGCGACCGCGCTGCAGAGCAACACCGAGAGCCTCCTGGCGCAGCACGAACGCGAGCTCGGTGCCCGGCCGGCCCCGCGGCCGTCGGCTCCGGAGGGCTGGCAGGCGTCCCTGATGGATCTCCTCGGGACCGACGAGGCCCCGCACGTGGTGTCCCCGCTGACGCCCCTCGGGCTGCAGTTCGAACTGCGGACCCCCGAGGTCGCCGTCCAGCGGTGGGGGTCCGCGGCCGAGCGCCAGGGCCAGCGCACCCTCAACACCCGCCTCGGCGTGCGCCCGGTCAGCCAGAACGGCAAGGGCAAGTGGATCAAGAACAACCTGTCCTGGGGCAGCATCAGCTACCAGACGTACGGGTTGAAGCTCGACCTGGAGCAGCACCGCTGGTTCTCGCAGTTCCCCGCACTGCACCGCGGGACCGGGGTCAACTACTTCGGCAACAACGACTCCTGGCTGTACCTCGACGACTTCAGCAATCCGCTCCTGTGGCAGCTGCTGGACGAGGCGCAGCGCCTCGGCATCGCGTTCGTGGGGTCCAAGAAGTCGGTCACGATCGAGCTCGCCGACCAGGCGACCCTGAAACTCGACGCGACCGAGACCGACGACGGCTCCCTCCAGCTGCGTCCGGCCCTCGACATCGACGGGCAGCCGCACCCCTCCGACACCGCCCACGTCATCAGCACCCACGGCCTCTACACCGTCGCACCCGACGACACCATCACGCTCGCTCCCACCTCGCGGAAACTCACGCCGAAGGACATCGAGCTGCTGCAGCGCGGCCGCGCCGTCGTCGTCCCCGAGGAGGAGAGGTCCCTCTTCCTGCAGGAGTACTACCCGAAGCTGCGGCAGTCCATCGAGGTGGACAGCAGCGACGGCAGCGTGGAGCTGCCCGAGATCCAGCCGCCGGTCCTCGTGCTGACCACCGCCTACGGCGCCGACGGCTCCGTGTCCCTCGACTGGCACTTCGACTACCCACTCGGCGAGGCCGTGCAGCGCCGGCCGTTCCGCAGGGGCGGTCCCGGCAGCGACGACGGCTACCGTGACGCCGACGCCGAGGACGCGCTGGCGTCGGCCGCCCGCCGGGTGCTCGGGGCCGTCCCGATCAAGGCCCTGAAGCTCGAGGACATGCAGGCCGTCGAGTTCGCCGAGGACGTCCTGCCGAAACTCGTCGAGCTCGAGGGCGTGGACGTGGACGTCGTCGGCGAGAAGCCCGACTACCGCGAACTGACGGAGACCCCGACGCTGCGTATCAGCACCGTGGAGACGGACAACCGGGACTGGTTCGACCTCGGCGTGATGGTGACCGTCAGCGGCCGCACCATCCCCTTCGACTCGATCTTCCGGGCACTCGCCCAGGGCCGGATGAAGCTGAAGCTCGTCGACAACACCTACCTGTCCCTCGAGCAGCCCGTCTTCGACCAGTTGCGCGAACTCATCGAGGAGGCGCGGTCGCTCAGCGAGTGGGACCCCGAGTCCGGCCTGCAGATCAGCCGCTACCAGGCGGGCCTGTGGGCGGACTTCGAAGACCTCGCCGAGGAGACCGAGCAGGCCCAGTCGTGGCGCGACGCCGTCAGCGGGCTCCTCGAACTCGAGGACGTCGAGGCGACCCCCGTCCCCTCCGGTCTCGTCGCGGAGATGCGCCCCTACCAGGCGGAGGGATTCAGCTGGCTGGCGTTCCTCTGGCGGCACCAGCTCGGCGGTGTCCTCGCCGACGACATGGGCCTCGGCAAGACCCTGCAGGCCCTGGCCCTGATGACCTACGCGAAGGAGACCGCGGGCCTCGACGCCCCGTTCCTCGTCGTCGCCCCCACCTCCGTGGTGCCCAACTGGTCCAACGAGGCGCGCCGCTTCGCCCCGGGCCTGAGCGTCGTCGCGATCGGCGACACGCAGGGTGCCTCCGGGGTGCCCGTCCGCGAGCAGGTGCGGGGTGCCGACATCGTTATCACGTCCTACACCCTCTTCCGGCTGGACTTCGCCGCCTACCAGGACCTCCCGTGGGCGGGCCTCGTCCTGGACGAGGCGCAGTTCGTCAAGAACCGCGCGTCCAAGGTGCACCAGGCGGCCAAGGACTTCGACGCGCCGTTCAAGCTCGCGATCACCGGCACGCCCATGGAGAACAACCTCATGGAGCTGTGGTCGATGTTCAACATCGTCGCGCCCGGGCTCTTCCCCTCGGCGAGGAAGTTCACGGAGGACTACCGGACCCCCATCGAGAAGATCGGCGACAACCGGCCGCTCGTCCGCCTGCGGAAACGCATCCGTCCGCTGATGATGCGCCGCACTAAGGAGGCCGTGGCCTCGGACCTCCCGCCCAAGCAGGAGCAGGTCCTCGAGGTCGAACTCCACCCGGAGCACCGGCACATCTACGAGACGTACCTGCAGCGTGAGCGGCAGAAGCTCCTCGGTTTGATCGAGGACATGAACCGGAACCGGATGATCGTGTTCCGGTCGCTGACGCTGCTGCGCATGCTCAGCCTCGACGCCTCCCTCGTGGACCCCGAGCACGAGGGCGTGCCCTCGGCCAAGCTCGAGGTGCTCTTCGAGAACCTCGACGGCATCATCGCCGAGGGTCACAGGGCGCTCGTCTTCAGCCAGTTCACGTCCTACCTCAAGAAGGCGGCCGAGCAGCTCGACGCGCGCGGCATCGAGTACGCCTACCTCGACGGGTCGACACGCAGCCGCGGTGACGTCATCGACTCGTTCAAGGACGGCAAGGCCCCGGTGTTCCTCATCAGCCTCAAGGCCGGCGGCTTCGGCCTCAACCTGACCGAGGCCGACTACTGCTTCCTGCTGGACCCCTGGTGGAACCCGGCGTCCGAGGCGCAGGCCGTGGACCGCACCCACCGCATCGGGCAGACGAAGAACGTCATGGTGTACCGGATGGTGTCCAGGGGCACCATCGAGGAGAAGGTCATGAAGCTGAAGGAGCAGAAGGCCAGGCTGTTCACGTCGGTCATGGACGACGACGCCGTGTTCAGTTCAGCGCTCACGGCGGAGGACATCCGGGGCCTGCTGGAGGCCTAGGCAGGAGCAGCCGGGAGCAGCCGGGCCTGGTCCGGCCTTGCCGGACGCACCCGGGATCAGTCGGGCCCCACGCGGCCCGGCACGCCCCCGGGTCGTCCCCGCTTCGGCACCGTCAGGCGTCGCTCGTACGCAGCACCGGAGCGAGCAGTTCGGCGAAGGCCCGCGGCTGCCGGGCGATCCACCAGTGCCCGCCCGGCACGCTCGTCACCGTCAGGTCGTCCACCCAGTCCTCCAGTCCGTCGACGAGGTGCGGGGAGAGGAACGGGTCCCTGAGGGGCACGAGAACGTGCACGGGCAGGGTGACCCGCCGCCGTCGGGGCGGCTGGGCGTCCGGGGCCATGTTGGTCCGGTACAGGGCGAGGCCGCGCACGGGGTCCGCGCCGACATTGCGCCGCGCCGTCAGCTCGTAGCGGCGCGTCATGCCGTAACGCCAGACCAGTTCCGGGAGGACCGGCAGCCGGAAGAGCCCGACGTACGAACTCCGCAGCACCTGTCCGATGCCCTGGTGCACCCGCCGGGGGCCCCGGAACCGGCTCCTCAGCCAGCGGGAGAAGTGGCGCAGGTCCGGTCCCGAGATGCTCGTGTAGTCGGAGATCACGCCGTCGGAACGCTCGTCCTGGACCGCCGCCCAGCCCTGGATCGAGCCCCAGTCGTGGCCCACGAGCCGCACAGCGCCGGGCATGCCGGCGCCGGAGCGGGCGACGGTGACGACGGTGACGACGGCGAAGATGTCGTCCACGAGTTCCGCCAGGGTGAAGCCCGCGCCGTCGAGCGGCCGTGAGCGGCCGGCGTTCCGCGTGTCGAAGGCCACGAGGTGGTGGCTCGGCGCGAGCTCCCGGACGACGGGGAGGAAGACGCGGTGGTCGTCGGGATACCCGTGCACGAGGACGACGGTCTGCACGTCCGGTCCGGGATCGGGACCGTACTCGAACACGGCGAGGTCGGCGCCCTTCGAACGGATGGTCCTGTGCCGCTCCCGCAATACGTCCATGCGTCCACCCTAGGGGCTGGAGTCGCGGCGAGGGAGGCCGGGTCGGCCGTCCGACGCGGCGTAGGTCAGCCGTCCGGCGCGGCGTCGACAGGTCAGCCGCCCGGCGCTGCGTCGCCCGTCCGGACCCTGCCCGCTTCCAGCCAGACGGCGCTGCGTCGGTAGGTCAGCCGCCCGGCGCTGCGTCGCCCGTCCGGACCCTGCCCGCTTCCAGCCAGACGGTGCGGTGCGCCACCGCG
Organism: Arthrobacter sorbitolis; assembly: GCF_054510995.1. Taxonomy (NCBI): domain Bacteria; kingdom Bacillati; phylum Actinomycetota; class Actinomycetes; order Micrococcales; family Micrococcaceae; genus Arthrobacter; species Arthrobacter sorbitolis. The sequence continues at coordinate 5,204 of NZ_JBTNDM010000019.1, read as the reverse complement.
TCGGCGAAGGAGGCGTCGTGCGTCGCGAGGACCACGGCACCGCCCTCCCCGACGTGCCGCACGAGCAGTCCGGCGAGCATCGAGCGGGTCGGCTCGTCCAGGCCGGCCGTGGGTTCGTCGAGCACCCACACGGGAGGCCCCGTGGCGAGAAGGCACGCCATCGCGACGAGCCGCCGCTGGACGAAGCCCAGCTCGTACGGATGGGCCTGAGCGAGGGCGCCGAGCCCCAGCGAGTCGAGGACCTCCACGGCACGTCGGGCGGCGTCCTTCTTCGCCAGTCCCGCGGCGCGCGGACCGTACGCCACCTCGCGCAGGACCGTGCGTTCGAAGAGTTGCTGGTCGGTGTCCTGGAACAGGTAGCCCACCATGGTGGCGAGCGTCCCCGTGGGCTGGCGGAGGATCGGGATGCCTCCCACGGTGACGTTCCCCGCGTCGGCCCGGTGGAGGCCGTTGAGGTGCTGCAGCAGTGTCGACTTGCCGGACCCGTTGGGTCCGCGAACGGCGACGATCTCCCCGGCGCGGACGGAGAGGTCGACGCCGGACAGCGCTGCTCCGCCTGCACGGCGACCGTCGGGATCGTCGCCATCGGGGGCGTGGCCGTCCGGCGCGCCACCTGCCGGACCAGCGCCGTCGGGTGCGCGGCCGTCGGGTGCGCGGCCGTCGGGTGCGTGGCGGTCCGGTGGGTGGCGGTCCGGTGCGTGGCTGAAGCTCACGCGCTCCATCGCGACGAGCTCGGGAGCCGACGGGCCCATCGGCGCCGGTCCGGCTCCCCGTCCGGGACCCGGCGGATCCCCCGCGGTGCCGATGCCGTACCGCGGAAGGCCCGCCCGGCGTGCCTCGACCAGCGGACCGTCGAAGACGCGTCGCCCCTCGGCGAGCGCGAGGACGCGGGCGCCCTGCGGCGCCGTCCGCGGCAGCATCGGTTCACACACGACGACGCCGGTACCGGCCCGGCGCAGGCCGGCCAGTGCTGCCGCGACGTCCTGCGCGGCGTCGTCGTCGAGGCCCTGGAACGGCTCGTCGAGGACGAGGATCCTCGGCCGCTGGACCACGGCCGAGGCGATGACGGTGCGCTGGAGCTGGCCGCCGGAGAGCCGTCGCGGATCGCGGTGCAGCAGGTCCGTCAACGTGAGGACGGCGGCCACCTCCGCGACGAGCCGCTGCAGCTCCCCGGCGGGCACGCCGCGGTTGGCGGGACCGAACGCGATCTCCTCCCCGACCGTCGCCGACATCATGGACAGCTGTCCCCACGCCCCCTGCGCCACGTAGGCCACCCTCGCGCTCCAGGCGGCGGCATCGATCCGGGGGTCGGTGGATGCGCCGTCGAAGCTCACGGTCTCGCCGTCGAGCGTGATGGCGCCGCGGAAGGAGGACCCGGCGTCGCCCCCGGTCTGGCCGGCCAGGAGCCTGGCCAGCGTCGTCTTGCCCGAACCGGACGCGCCGGCGACGATCACGTACTCCCCCGGTCCGACGGCCAGGGTGACGTCCGGGAGGAGCGTGGTGCCGTCGTCGTACGCGAACGAGACGCTTTCGAGCGTGATCACGGCGCCGCCACGAGCCAGACGGCGGAGAAGACACCCACTGCGGCGACCATGCCGCGGCGCACCAGGCGCTGCCGGTGCGAATCGGTGTCGGGCAGGTAGCTCGTGCGGGCTCCTGTCGACGAGAAGCCCCGTGACTCGAGCATGCGGTTGCGCTCGGAGGCGTCCACGAGCAGCCCGATGACCAGCGGCGTCAGGACGGTGAGCAGCGCGCGGAAGCGCGAGAGCGGACTGCGCCCGACGACGAGGCCGCGCGCCTGCTGCGCACGGGTGATCCGGTGCCCCCGCAGCGCGACGTGGGGTACCAGCCCGACGGCGGAGCCCACGATGAAGACGAGCTTCCGGTTCCAGCCGCGGTGCGTCATCGCGGCGAGCAGTTCGGGGACGTCCAGCGTCATCGCGGCCGTCAGCAGCACCCCCGAGAAGACGCCCGTCCGCAGGCCCATGAGGGCGGCGAAGGAGAGGCCCTCGGCCGTCACGCGGGCGACGCCGAAGTCGGCCAGGACCGTGCGGCCCTCGGGGAAGAAGAGGCCGTGGAGCAGGAAGGACGAGACCAGCAGCGGCCCGGTGACCAGGGCGATCGCGAGGCCGATCTGCCGGGGCCTGCCGGACAGCAGCACGGCGGGGAGCACGCCGAGGACGAGCACCGCGAGGGAGAACTGCCAGCGGTTCACCACGAGGACGAGTACCACCAGCAGGACCGCGGCGAGCAGTTCGGTCAGCGGGTTGTAGATCCTGCGGCGTGGCATGGCTCAGGCGATGCCGGCGCCGTCCCCGCGGACGGTCGCCGCAGGGCTCCCGGCGGGTACGGAGTCGGTGCGCTGTCCGAGCACCCGGTGGGTCCGTGCGAAGGGGAACTGGCGGACGGCGCGGGGCGGCAGCGCGTACACGATCAGCGCCACGACGACGAAGACCACGATCTTGTCCAGCGAGTCCGACAGCAGCCCCTGCTTCGTGGCGGCGACCAGCAGCTTGTCCCCCATCGAGCGGAAGACCGCGATGATCGCGTTGGTGCCGAAGGTTCCCGCCGCGCCGAACATGAACACCGCCACCGGGGCCGCGACGAGCCCGCCCACCGCGCCGACGACGAGGCCGGCGACGGGTGCGAGGTACACGCGCCGGAACGCCCCGTACTTCGCGGCGAGGCCCGCGAGCAGTCCGATCAGTGCGGCACCGGCGGCGAAGGGCAGCGCGAACGGGTTGAAGAGGCCCCAAATGGCGTTGCTGAGCGCACCGGTCGCGGCTCCCGCGGCGGGGCCTGCGAGGACGGCGACCAGGACGGTCCCGATGGCGTCGAGGTAGATCTGCATGCCGAGCGACCCGGCGATCTGGCCGATCGCGATGTTGAGGGCGATACCGAGGGGCATCACGACGAGCGAGCTCGTGCTGAGCATCGGCAGGATCCCGCCGACGAGCAGGGCACCTCCACCGAGGAACCCGAAGAGCGTGACGAGGGACGCGGCACTGCCCATGCCGCCGGCGATCTCCACGGGCTGCACGATCACGAGGAACAGGTACGTGGCGGCGATGAGGGCTCCGCCGAGGCCGATGAGCAGGCGGCGGGGCCGCTCGGCAGTGGTGGGGGTTCGGGTCAGGGAGCTCACGATAGTCCTAGGGCGCGATCGGGTGGGACGCACCTCATGTCACCTCGGCGCCGGCCGCGCAGCGATGCGGGCAGGTTCCAGTGTACCGGGGGGCGGGCCGCCGCGGCGGGCGGCCGGACCCGGGGCAACGCCCCCACGGGTCTGGACAGCCGAGCCGGGTGCAGGACAGGGACGCACAGAGAGCGTCTCGGCGGGCCCGCCCGACGGCACGCCACCGGACGTCAGCCGTGCATCCTCGCGAGGTCGGACAGGCGCCGGACCATCAGGTCGAACACCGCCGCCGGGTCGTTGCCCGTGACGATCCGGGCATTCGGGGCACGCTTCCACATGCCCGCGACGTCGGCGACCGTCTGCCCGAAGGTCAGCGGCGACTCCGTCTCGACGTCGACCGTGGCGAGCCGCTCCTCGAAACCCGCCTCCCCCGTCGCGACCATCACCGCGAACAGGTCGTGGAGGTGGGCGATGTAGCCCTGGTCGTACAGGCGGTGGAACTCCATGTAGAAGCGGAGCGCGTCCGACAGGCAGGCCACGACGGCGTTGTCGCTGCGGCTGCGCGTCCCGGGCGGATCACCGGGCGAGAGCAGCTCCGGCCCGGCACCCGCGGCACGCGCGACGGCGTCGACGTGGGCGGGCGTGCACTCGATTCGCTCCGTGGTCTCGAGCGCGCACACCACGGGCAGCTTCTCGACCGGCAGCCCCTCGTACGCGGCGAACACCTCCCTGGCGGCATGCGGGTCCACGTGGATGTTCCACTCGGCCACGGGCGTCGTGTTCCCCGGGTGGTGGAACGCCCCACCCATGATGACGAGGCCCTTCAGGAGCATCGGCAGGTCGGGTTCGGCGCGGATGGCCAGGGCCAGGTTGGTGAGCGGGCCCGTGACCACCCCGGTGATCTGGCCGGGGTGGCAGCGCACGGCCTCGAGCCAGACGTCGACGGCGTGCCGACCGGAGACGCGCCCTCGCGGCGGGGGCAGGACGGCATGGCCGATACCCTGGTCGCCGTGCGTCTCCTCGGTGGTGACGAGGGGTACCTCGAGGGGCACCTCGCTGCCGATCGCCACCTCGATGCCGGCGTGGCCGCACAGCTCGAGCAGGGCCAGGTTGTTCGCCGCGACCTGCCGCGCCCCGACGTTGCCGGCCGTGCAGGTGATCCCCTCCAGGCCGACGCCCGGCGTCGCGAGCAGGTAGAGGAGGGCGACGGCGTCGTCGATGCCGGTGTCGACGTCGAGCAGGAGGCGGTGCCGGCCGCCGTCGGAGGCCACGGTCAGTCGGCCGCGGTGGTGCGGAGCAGCTGCAGGCGGATGGTGCGTGCCGTCTCCATGTGCGTACGGGCGATCGCCCGGGCGTCGTCGCTGCGCCGTTCGGTGATGGCGGCGATGAGCGCCTCGTGCTCGAGGAGCACCTCCTGCCACCGGGTCCCCACGGACAGGGTGGAGCGCGGCGTGTGGATGAGGTGGGTGGAGAGCCTCTGCAGGAGGTCCATGAGGATGGGATTCCGCGCGGAGGCCCACAGCGTGGTGTGGAACTCGAGGTTGTTGGTGACCTTCGTGGTGTCGTCGGGGTCGACGACGGCGCGGTCGCGTTCCAGCAGCGCCTCGAGGCGCATGATGTCGGCGGTCCCGCGGTTGAGGGCCGCCTGGCCGGCGGCTTCCTCCTCGAGCATGACGCGCAGGTCGTAGATCTGGATGACTTCCTGCGGGTCGATCTGCGGCACCTGGAGGCCGCGCGCAGCCCGCTCGAGCAGGCGCTCGTGCTGCAGCCTGCTGAGCGCCTCCCGCACGGGGGTCCGGGAGACGCCGAAGCGCTCGGAGATCATCACTTCGCGCAGGGCCGTGCCGGGTGGGTGGACACCGGCGAGGATCTCGCCGCGGAGGACGCGGAAGATGGCGTCGCCGTCGACGCGCGCCGACAGTTCGGTGGACTCGGTCATGGCGCCCCCTCGGTCGCGGTTCGGGTGGCAGGCGCGGATGCCCTGCGGACGGTCCCGGGGGGGGGGGGGGGGGGGCGGGAAAAAGGAAACGCGGGAGGGGAAGGAGGGGGGGGGGAAAGAAAGAAGACA
>NZ_JBTNDM010000018.1:0-43142 GCF_054510995.1 Arthrobacter sorbitolis | reverse complement strand
GCGGAGACGGGGAGATTTGAACCTATCCCCCTTCCCAATAACCGCAAGGAACTTTCACAAACGTACGATCCTAAGCGCATTTAGTGTGATCTAACGTGCAGAAAACCTTCCCATTGGGAAGGTCGGACACCCCTGGCTTCCCCGTGGGAAGGGGAACCAAAGTTCACACTAACGGGTTGCGCTCAAGTGTAAGAATTAAGGCCCCGAAGTCATCGAGCATCATCTCTAGTTGCAGCGATTCGTCCACGATCACGTTCAACAGGTCATCGCGTTGGATCTTGATGATCCCGCCCGCCTTGCGCACGAGGTGAATCAGCGAGGCCTCTATCTCCAGTTCGCTCATGCGTCGCCGATTTTCAATGAGGTGAGGTAGGTGGTGAGTTCGCGAGCCGCCCTGTTCATTTCTGATTGGCTCTCGGCAAGGTTCGCGGCTTGCTGGTCACATCGTTCGACGAGCTCCACGTATCGATACTTAAGCTCAGCGGCGCGTGTGTCTGTCACGAACACATCCTCGCTCATGCCGCCCCACGCCCGATCGGTTTGAGCATCTTGGTTGCCTTATGTGTCGACTCTGGGGCCCCGGTGATGGCGACATCCCATACCTCCGACGTTAGCGTCCAACCGTTAGCCCGCAGCTTGTTGCCGATGCCGGAGAGGTGCCCAGCGCCCCACACCGCGCACACATCTGCGCCTGCTTCCTCGATATGCTTCACTGCTACATCGTTTCGTTGGTCGAGTAGGACCTTGTTCGGGACGGTGGGCATCAAGCCGAGGATGAGAACGAGGGCCCGCCGTGCGGTACGCCAGGAAACGCCAGCCTCCTTAGCGTCAGTCAGCGCATCCCACCCCTTAGTGGCGCTGCGTTCCATCCGCTCTAGTTTTTTCGCACCAAGGGCTTCGGAGAGTTCGTCCCAGGTTAGGTCTGTCCGCTTCCAATGCTTTTCGTAGTTGAGGCCCCGGGGCTGATCAAGCAGCTTGAGGAAGTCGGCGAGTTCCCCATAGGCGCCTAGCGATGATTCGCCCTTCGGCTTTCCAATTCCCTCGAAGTGAACCTCGCACCCCAACCCGTCGATGCAGTAATTGAGTGCGTCCCAGAATTGGGCATCAGCTATGTGTGTGACGCCAATGAGAGTGACCTTACGGCTGTCTCGCTGGTAGGTGCGTTTGGCGGTCTCGATGTTCCCGGCTCGCAGCCGTATTGCCCTGCCCATCTAATCGTTCTTCGTCGTGGTAGTCATGCCCCAATTCTACCCGCGTGTGTGCAGTATGTCTACGGTTTTGATGTAGGGCCCCGCGGACGGTGCGGGCCCTTTAGCCAAAACGCCTAAACCAACCTAAAGTTCCTAAGCTGCCCGCATGAGTTCCCAGGAGGTGAGTAGCTGGTACTCGGGGCCCGTCATCCCATGCAACCTGTCCCGCAACGTCTGCGGCGTCACCCAGAGTTCCGCAGCCAACTCATACAAGTCATCAGACCAGGGCATCACACGCGCCAAATCCTCCATACTGATCAGCCGCCTCGCCGCCCACTGACAGACAGCCATCTCAACGTTGAGAGGCTGCCGGCCAATATGCCCCAACATCACATGACGCCACTCGTGAGTCAACGTGCACCTGCGCTCCACCTGGGTCAGCCTGTCATCCAACCAAATACGAGACACCCCATCAGTCAACCCCACAACACTGTCATCCAACCGCTGCACGTACACCCGAACCTCCGGGTACCTGCCAACCTCAGACCAAGGATCAAACATAGAGACCAGCCCCCTCGTGTAACCGTTCCCCAACGGACCCTCAAGGTAGCTCTTGTCTGTGACAGTTGGGGCCAAAGTGCGGCGTGTCTACATCTGTGCGGCGTGTCCTAAGACTAGAAGACTGAGCAACCACACCCATACTCGCCAGTAACCACCAAAAAGAGGACCATTGACCGGTTAAGGGTGTCCAGGTTCCCCGCGAGAAGGGGCCAAAAACTTCACACCTGGACGACTTCGCGCGACGTGCCCGTTTTGCCCTCGCGGGCCTCAACGCGAGGCATCAGGGCTTCCTTCCCTTGTGTATGAGTTGTCGTTGATGGCAGAGGAAAACGGAGGCGTGGCACCGGGTGCAGTTTATGAAAGTCGACCCGGTCATGGTCCAACTGAGACGCCAAAATTGATGCTTCTCACACTTCACGTCGCCCCACCCTCCACCTTGTGTGCCCGACCGCGGCAGTGGTCCGACTGATAGCACTCAGCCCACGGACGTTCGTACCCCTGGATATACGAGACCAGCCGGTGTCGACCCATCCTGCACTTCAATTCCCGCAACCACTTCATGCCGCCCCACCCTCCAAGATCAGGCAAGCGACGATCAGCACGACCGTAAAACCGAGGGGCATGATCGACAGAGTAGCTATAGCCCAACGGTCTATGCCGTTCATGCCGCCCCACCCTCCAACGCTTCGAGAACTGCCTTTGCTGCCTTCGTGAACCGGATTTCCTCTGCGGCCTCTGTCCCTTCACTGAAGCCTCCGTTGTCTCGGTAGGCTGCCGCTTCGTCGTCGGGCCACTCGTACACTCGGATGCCACGGTCGAACATCGACTCCTTAAGGGCTGCTTTGACTACTTCGATCATGTCTGTCATACCCCTAATTCTACCCGCGTGTGCGCAGTGTGTCTACGGTTTGTGTGCAGTTAAGCTGACTCCGAAGCGCCCTCAGACTCCGCACGACGACGAGCAAGAGTCGACGGCTCAGGAGCATGCGCCGCCAAACCATAATCCGGCTGGGATAGGGCCTCCTCACGAGCCAACGCCAGCTCACGGTTCAACTGAGTGATCCGATCCTCCTGCCGGTGATACCGACGCAACAGCTCAGACACCAGGGCCTCCGTCGTAGCCTGCGGCCACGTCTCACCCCCACCATCACCCCGCATATAAGCGTCAGTGAACGTGTTCAACGGCAACCCGTGATCACCAAGAGCCGCAGCAAGAGCCTCCTGCAACGACCGCTCCTGCCAACCCAGTAACTGCTCGAGCTGCCCCCGCGTCGTCGCATTCGGCCACGCATCACCCGCAGCCCAATTACTCACCGAGCGCCTTGACGTGCCCAAACGCTCGGCAGCCATCTCCTGCGTGATCCCTCTGTCTTGCAGGCCCTGACTGATCAGCCGGCCCAAATGCTTGATCGCTTCCCGTTTCGTTGTCATGCCCTCAGTCTCCCGAAAAAGTTTGGTAACAACTAGTTCGCAACCGCTTCACTGGCACGCGAATAAGTTGTAACAACCCTCGGTATCCGTGACAACCTACCCAGTTGTTACGCAGGTGAGTACGCGGATTTTGGGAAGTTACTTGCTACGAGGGTAGACAACCGCACAGTTGTTACGCTACCGTTTCAGTCATAGCGAACAACCACCAAGCAGGAGAATGAAGATGCTCACCAAGAACCGAGGCGGCAGACCCCCTCACCCGAACCGTGTATGGAACCAGGCACTCACCGAAGGCCGCACCGTTGCGGACAAACGGGAGATCTACAACATGCGCCACGGGAAGCCCGGCGTGATGAGCCAGGAAGAGTTGTCCATCCGTGCAGGGGTTAGCCGTTCGACAGTCGGCTCCGCGGAAAGTGGACACCGACCAATGACCCCGGAAACGCTGCGACGCATTGCCACCGCCCTTGAGTGCGACCCCCGCGAGATTCGCTTCTCCTACCAGCCCGCACTTGAGCTGGTGTGACCATGGACGCCGAACTCATTGAGCGCTTCCGAAAGTACGCGCAGAACTCAAGCGATCCCGTACTGATGTTCCAGCTCGCCCGCCATCTCGTGCAGTTGCAGCGCCGGCTCGACTCCTACGACCAGGCCGCGGCAAAGATCATCGAGCAGTTTGATTCGAGGGACGCAGCATGAGCCCTGCAACTCACTGCACATGCATAAGGATGGCCGTCAATCTCGCCCTTCTCGTTAGGGATCCGGAATGCCCAGCAACCCAGATCCACGACCTGAAAGCCCGACTCCTCGACCGGCACCACCAGTGAAACTCATCGAGCAAATGGAAGCCGCATGGGCTGCCGGCAAGAAACTTCGCCTCGAACTCGTAGACCAAAGATGCGACGAGTACGACCGGCTTCACAAACTCCGCCACATCAACAAGGAAGACCTGCCATGACAACCAGGGACACCGAAATCCGCTTGAACGCACGACGCCACAACATCAGCATCTCGGAGGCAGCAGCCGACTGGGACGCCAAAGAAGCCTTCTTCCAGCAAATCCAGAACTACACCGGGATGTTCAGCCGGGTACAGGAAGCCAACGCAGCATGAGCCTCGACGACATCAAAGCCCGAGTGGCGGACTGCAAGACCTACAACTTCGGGATGCGCAACGCCGACAAGCTCGCACACGAAGACGCGCCGAAGCTGGTAGCCGCACTCGAAGCCATCCTCACTGAGACCAGACAGCAGCCGGTAGCCCACGAGCGCATCTACCAGATCATCACGGAAACCCTCGATGACTGAACCGTTGTTCACCGTCGCGGACCTCGCCAGACATTTGAGTTGCAGCCCCGCCACAGTCCGCCGACACGTACGACAAGGCGACTGGCCCCACTGGTCAGGCGGCGAACGATTCATCCGCTTCAGACCAGACGACGTAAAACGCATCGAAGACCTCGGACACAAAGAACCACGACCACGCCGACGCAAAAGGGCATGAAAAAGGGCCCCAGTTACCCGGGGCCCTATCGCTCCAGCAAACAACCACGATCGAGGAGCAACACCATCATGACATACCGACCACTAGAAGAACGATTTTGGGAAAAGGTCGAAAAGACCGACACCTGCTGGAACTGGACCGGATACGTCCAGAAGAACGGCTACGGCAAGTTCCGCCGAGGAGACGAGCCAATGGTCACCGCGCACCGCATGTCCTACGAGCTGGCCAATGGGCCAATCCCCAAGGGGCTGATGGTTGACCACCTCTGCCACAACCGGGCATGTGTGAACGACTCCCACCTTCGCCTCCTGACAGCGAAGCAGAACAACGAGAACCGTCTGGGCGCCAACCGAAACAGCAGCACTGGAGTTCGCGGAGTCCTCACGGAGAAGGGGACCGGCAAGTACCGGGCCGTTGCCGGAGGCAGAGGCCCCGACTATTACGTGGGTTCTTTCGACTCAATCGAGGAAGCCGCCGCAGCAGCAATAGCGCGACGCAACAAACTCTTCACCCACAACGACATCGACAGGCGGGCCGCATGATCCCGGACAGCTTCATTCTCCTAGCCCTCGTCATAACGATCATGGCAACCCCGTTCTCCTGGAAGAAGGCCCGCTCGTGAACCTGGAACTCGCAACCCACGCCCCCGACAAGCAGAAGGCCATCCAGCTCGTCAGCGACTTCATCCGCGCCGGCTACCACGACTGGCCCGAAACCGACGGCTACCACTACCTCGCCGTACAACTCTCCGGCCAGTTGCACGCCACCGTCCAGGAATACGTCCTCGAAGAAGCCATCGACCACTACAAGGGCTACGTCAACGCAGACGACACCACCCCCAGTGAGATCGCCGACTTCTACGAGCAGCCATGGCAGCCCGGACTCGCACAGGTCTACCACGCAGACATCACCCGCAACCTCACCGAAGCGTTCAACGCACTACTCCCCAATCGCTACGGCATCATCACCGACGCCGATACGTCAGCACTCTTCAACGGAACCCACCACACACTCAGGAGCGCCGCATGAGCCAGAACATCAGCGAAACTGTCGAAGAAGTAGTCAAAGGGTGGTCGCAGCTTGGGCCGTCGGGGCTTGCCGAAGTGCTCCTCGATTGGTTTGTGATCATTCCCCGAAGAGATCTGCCAAGAGCGTCAGAGGGGCCGCATGAAGGCTATGCGAAGACCGAAACGGTTGAAGGCACCTTCGAGTCGGCCTTCTACCGAGATAGCCCTCACGCTCCGGCAAGCGACCCCGATTGGCACCTGAACCGGGCTCGGCATCACATCTCCATGGCCGAGTACCTTCAGTCCAAAAATGCTGAGATCTCCGAGGCGAAGCGCAAAGCCCGCCGGGACGAGATCGCCGCCGAACTCACAGACGAGCAATGGGATGACGTGAAACTGAAGTATCCCGTACTCGGCCCGTTTGCTCAACGAGCCATTGACCGGATCATCGAACTGGAAGAGGCCGCCAAGTGAGCGCCAAGGCAGAGGCGGCGTTCCACCCTTACCCGGTTGGTGTGCGCGTGTTCGAAACCCTCGAACAAGGCTCCGACGAATGGCTCTCCCACCGCTGCGGCATCGTCACCGCCAGTGTCGTCGGACAGCTCATCACCAAAGGCGCACCCGACCCGCTCACCATTGGCTGCCCGAACTGCTACGTGGGGAAGGGTGATCCTTGCGTCAGCACAGCACGCAAAGAACCAACGCCCATCAAGACCATCCATAAAGAGCGGACCGAGCGGGCAAGTGCACTGCCTCCCGTGTTCACTGTCGCGGATAACGACACCAGCCGGGCGCTCATCCTCAACCTCGCCGCCGAACGCATCACCGGATATGTCGAAGAGTCGCCCACCTCGAAGTCGATGGAGCGCGGCCAGCTTGACGAGCCATACGCCCGATTCGCCTACGCCGACCACGTAGGCACACCCGTCAAAGAAGTCGGCTTCATGCTCCGCCAATACGACGGCTACACCCTCGGGTACAGCCCCGACGGTCTAGTGAATGACGACGGGCTTATCGAGATCAAGTCCAGGAACCAGCGCATCCACCTCCGGACCATCCTCGAAGGCCGGGTGCCAGCCGCGAACATGGCGCAAGTTCAGACGGGGCTCCTCGTCTCGGGCCGCGACTGGTGCGATTACGTCTCCTACTGCGGCGGCATGCCGCTCCTGCCGATCAGAGTCCATCCCGAACCGGCATGGTTCGACGCCATCCTCCGGGCTACCGAATGGGCAGAGAGCGCCATCAGCAACATCATCGCAACCTACGACGAACGGCGACAGGGCCTACCCCTCACCGACCGCATCAACCACTTCCCAGAACTGGAGTTCACCTTCTAATGGACATCTCAAAAGCCCTAGTAGCCAAGAGCGACCAAATTAATGCCAGCGACCTGACAGGCGCGCCCATCGTCGCAACCATCGAAGCAGTACGACCAGGAGACGCAGCCAAGCCCGTCATCGTCGACCTCGCCGGCATGAAGGGGCGCCCATGGAAGCCGTCCAAGGGCATGCTCCGGGTCATCGCATCGGCGTGGGGTGTCGAAGCCGACGCATGGGTTGGCCGGTCCGTGAAACTCGTCAACAACCCCGAAGTGATCTACGCAGGCGAACCAGTCGGCGGGGTCGAAGTCGTCGCCATGTCACACGTCGAAAAGCCCTTCACTGTCCCCGTGCGTATCAGTCAGAAGAAGGTCAAGCAGCACAAGGTGGATGTCCTCGCCGAACCCGCAACCGAGCCGTGGATCGCGCAGTGGCAGGCCATCAAGAACGCGCTTACCGCTGCGGGGTATGAGGGCGACGGGCCCGCGATGCTCGCCACGGCAGGCCAGGTCATCGGCGCCACCTGGGACCACCCGAACAAGGTCACCGCAGAGGACGCGCAGAAGATCCTCGCCGCAGTACGCGAAGACAGCGCCGCAACCCCTGAGGCAGTCGCATGAGCTGCGTGAAAGACCCGTTCCCGTCCATCGTCGCCGCACGCAAAGTAGCCCGCCGACAAATGGACCGCATGAAACGCACCACCGGCAAACGCGTCAACCACATCGACACGTACAGGTGCGCGGCATGCAAACAAGTCCACCTCACCTCGCACAGCAACGAACCCATACGAAAGACGGTCTAACCACCATGGCTATCCCCACCATCAACGACATCGCCGGCATCACCGCTGACCCCGAACTCAAGTACACGAACTCCGGCACCGCGATCCTCAACATCCGCCTCGCGTTCAACGACTCCAAGTACAACGAGCAGACATCGAAGTGGGAGACCGCGAAAACGTTCTACGTCGACGCGCAGGTCTGGGAGCAGGCAGCCGAACGGCTCGCCGAAACACTGGGCAAGGGCGACCAGGTGTACGTGCAGGGACGCATCGAAACCCAGTCGTGGGAGAAGGACGGCGAGAAGAAGTCGAAGCCCGTCCTTAACGCTAGGACGGTCCGGAAGTTGGAGAAGGGCCAGCCGTCCAACCAGTCCCAGCAGGGCGGCGCACAGTGGCAGTCTCCGCAGGGGCAGCCAAACACGATCCCTCAGGGCGCACCCGCTGGCTGGCAGTCACAGCAGCCAGCCGCACAGGGCTGGGGCAACGGCAACGACCAGTCGGTCCCTTTCTGATGGTCATGGGACGGTCCAAGCCATACCGGGACACACCAAAAAACCAGCCCATCTGCGGGCGATGCGGCGTCCAACGCAACACCCACAGCACCGTCAGCAACTTCTGCGTTGATTGCGTGCTACCCGCACGACGCGACGGGTGGCTCGACTGACTGACACGCCGGCTGAGGGTGACGTGGACGGCGACTACTGCGCCCGCGTCACCCTCGCCTACCTAGCCTATCTAGACAACAAACAAACCAGGAGCAACACCTGATGGAACTGAACACCTACGGGAATGAGGCCGCACGAACTGCCGTGTTCCCCATCGACACCGGATTCGATTACCTGCTCTCGTCACTCCCCGAAGAAGTAGGCGAGTTCTCAGCCATCTTCGCCAAAGCAGCCCGCAACGGTAGGGCCCGCAACCTCAGCCCAGAAGAACGCGACAAGGCCAAAGCGGAACTCGGCGACATCCTCTGGAACGTCGCACTCATCGCCCGCCAACTCGACACCAACCTCGAAACCATCGCCCAACACAACCTCAACAAACTCGCAGACCGCGCCGCACGCAACCGCATCGAAGGCAACGGAGACAACCGATGAACCAGCCCGCAGTAACCCTCTACTCCAAAGACCCCTGCGTCCAATGCACCGCAGCAAAACGCTTCATGAACCGCAAAGGCATCGACTACACCATCGTCGACGTCACCAAAGACGCAGACGCACTCAAATACATCACCGGGCTCGGCTACAAAGCAGTCCCCGTCACCGTCGTAGACACCGAAACGCAACCCGTCCACTGGTTCGGCGCCAACCCAACCCTCCTCGACATGCACTTCCCCAAAGTCGCATAACCATGGCGGGCTACGTGCACAAACAGCCGAAGCAATACACGCCGGCCCAGATCGAACGCATCCGGCGACTCCAAGCAGAAGTCGACGCCCAGGCCGAAGCAGTAGAACGCATGCACGCCGAAAACCTGCGGCTCCTCGAGGACGAAACGAAACAGCTCCTCGACCTCAAACTCCGGCGCCTCATGTCCCAGAAGCGGATGGCACAGCACCGCCTCGACAAAGCGATCAGGCGAGAGGTTGAGGAAACCGGCGGGGAGGAAGCCCGGCGGGAACTTGAGCGCATCCAGGCCCAGCGCCCCCAGCCAGCAGGAATCGGGGCCGTACGCATGGCAATCATCCTCAGGGCCGAAGACTCCTGGAAGGCCGAGAAAGCATCCCGGTCGATGCGCAGCGAATCATACGACATGGCGGCATGACCACAAGCCAAAGTAACCGAATCGTTACCTTATACTTCATTAAAACCGGAAGGATACTGCACATCACGCGGTAAACTTTAGTTACGCACAACAAAGAAGAGGGCCTAGCTGTTGGTAGCAGCTAGGCCCTCATATAGAACGGAACATATCCCTATGTCGGTCTCTAAGAACGAGATTAACCCACTCCAGCACATCGCGCAACTCGAACAAGAAATTGCTTCCGCAGAACTCCTGCGCCGGCAGATCCGCGAACAGTACGTCGTCGAACGCCGCAAGCAAAAAGCGAGCCTCCGCGACATCGGCAAGGAAATCGGGCTCTCACACGTAGGCGTCCACCACATCCTCGCCCTTCACGAAGCCAAAGCAGGCCGCCCATGAGTAGCGCACGCCTCTTCTTTAAGCTGCACAACGGATTCCCCGAACACCACAAAACCATCGAACTCAGCGACAAAGCCTTCCGCCAGCTCATCGAAGCCTGGTGCTACTGCTCCCGGAACCTCAACGACGGCAAGCTCACAAACGCGCAGTTTTCAAGGCTTTTCTCAGCAAAAACCCGCAAAGAACTCATCACAGCAGGCTTCGTGGTGGCAGCCGGTACGGGCTACGAAATGCACGACTACCTAGAGCACCAAGAATCAGCCGAAGACGTAGAGATCCGCAGAAACAAGCGGATCGCGGCTGGCAAGCTAGGTGGCAAAGCCAAAGCAGAGAACCTAGCAAGTGCTAGCCACGATGCTAAGCAAACGCCTAGCAAACCTCTAGCAGATATAGATGTAGATAGAGATATAGATAAGACAAACCCAAAGACCTCTTCGTCGGACGCTGACGCGTCCGACCAGGAAGCCCCCGGGTTCTCCCCTGAAGTTGAATCTCTCTGCCAGCACCTCGCAGCCCACATCACACGCAACGGCAACAAGCCAGGGACCATCGGCACCCGATGGAAGCAAGCAGCAGACCGTCTCATCCGCATCGACGGATACACCCCAGACCAGATCCGCCAAGTCATCGACTGGTCACAGGCCGACGAGTTCTGGCAGGGAAACATCCTTTCCATGTCAAAGCTCCGAGAGAAGTTCGACACCCTCAAGACCCGGATGATCAACGAGCGTCAGCGCGGGCAGAACGTCGTTCACCTCGACCACTCAGCACGCGGCCTCGCGAAAGGCGCGGCACTACTCGCCAAACTCGACGCCCAAAACCCCACACAGTTCCAGTTGGAGGCCTAAATGGACAACCGCGAAGTCGTCGCAATGCTCACATGGATCAACCAAGTCGACCCCCGCGTCATGCTCAACGAAGCCTCCGTCGAAACATGGGCATACAGCATGCGAACCATCACCCCCGGAGACGCCAAACTCGCCGTCCTCGAGCACTACCGTGCCAACGAACACCTCACCGCAACACCCGGCACCATCTACAAACGAGCACTCACCTACCGCGTATCCAAAGACGCCACCACCAGGGCGCTTGAAGCAAAGCTACACATCGTCAAGAACCCTGAAACGTACAGAGCCCGCAACCCCGAAGAGTGGGACCGGCTCAAGAAGCAAGGCGCAGAAGACCGTAAAGCCGACCTACGAGCACGAGGGCTGATTGCATGAAACTCAAACTAGGGGAGCTGTTCGCGGGCTATGGCGGGCTCGGACTGGCTGTTGAGGAAGTGTTCGGCGCTGAGACCGCATGGTTCAGTGAGTTCGAAGCAGCGCCATCACGGATCCTCGCGCACCGTTGGCCGGGAGTCCCAAACTACGGCGACGTAACCAAAATCGACTGGGCAAGCGTCGAGCCCGTCGACATCTTCAGCGGCGGATCACCCTGCCAAGACCTCAGCCTCGCCGGCAAACGACGTGGCATGACCAACGGCACTAGGTCAAACCTCTGGGAATCCATGCGAGAAGGCATCGCAACCATCAAACCAAAGTACGTCGTCTGGGAAAACGTGAGAGGGGCCTACAGTGCCGGAGCCTATAGCGAAATGGAACTCGAAGAGGGACGTATGGGAGCGGACGGAGACCCCCATCTTCGGGCCCTCGGACGTGTACTCGGAGACCTTTCCGACCTCGGGTATGACTGCCAATGGCGTGGCCTACGAGCTGCCGACGTGGGAGCCCCGCACGGACGTTTCCGGGTATTCATCCTTGCTACCTACCGTGACTACCTCGGAATCAACCGGGCCAGGCAGCGGGCCCAGGAAGGCCGGCGGGGACAACCTGCGAACCGTCGTCTCCCTGCTCCCAACTCCGAAAGCAAGCGACGGAATGATGGGCACGCCAACCACCTCGGGCCGGCCGGTGGAACGGGCAACCTTCTTGTCAACGCAGGTGATGCTTCAACACGGGCACCTCGAACACCGCAGGACTGGGGTGAGTACGAGCCCGCCATCCAACGTTGGGAATCAGTCTTGGGAAGATGTTCCCCTGCCCCTACCGAGCCGACAGGACGCGATGGCGGACACCGGCTCAGCGCGCGATTCGCGGAATGGATGATGGGCATGCCTAAAGGTTGGATCGTCGACGTGCCCGGCATCAGCCGAGCGGACGCACTGAAAGCAGCAGGTAACGGGGTTGTCCCGCAGCAAGCAGCAGCGGCACTCCGGGACATGCTCGCCGCGGCAACCTCAGAAGAGGTTGCCGCATGACCGCCAAATACGCATACATTGCCGCCCACCAAAGAGTGCAGGCCGCTAGGGGGAAAGCATCAGAGTATGACTGCGTGGCATGCGGCGGCTCGGCTTACGACTGGGCCTATAACCACGCTCAACCCGATCCAAAAGAGATGACGGACGAAGCTGGACTAGTTTACTCGGACGACCCCAGCTTCTACGACCCAAGGTGCCGGTCTTGTCACCGCAAATGGGACTCAGAGCACGCAAAGCCCAACTGCCCGAAAGGTCACCCGTACTCGGGGGACAACCTGGTTTTCAATAACGGGTACAGACGTTGCCGGGAATGCCGCAATGAACACCAGAGGAACCTGCGGAAGACCCCAGAGCACCAGGCAAAAGAACGCTTGCGAGGCCAGAAGAGGAACGCTGAACGCCCGAAATCACCACCGCGACCCGCGGTTACTCACTGCCCTCAGGGCCATGCCTACGAGGGCTACAACCTGATCCTCGACAACGGCAAGAAGAAGTGCCGTGAGTGTGGGCGCGCAAGGTCGAGACGCTACTACCACGAGCACAAGGAGCAGTCATGAGTAGGTCGCGTGCAACAGCGAAGCAGGCCGGTAGCAGTTTTGAGCGCCTGATCGCGGATTGGTTCAAGGGGCAGGGTTTCCCGTTCGCTGACCGGCGTGTGAAGCGCGGGAACCTGGACACGGGGGACATTGGGGGCGTGCATATCGGGCCGCACCAGCTCGCCTTCGAGGTCAAAGACTACGGCGGGAAGCTCGACCTGCCAGCGTGGATGCGTGAGGCAAAGGTTGAAGCACTTAACGCCGGCGCGTTCATTGGCGCCATCATTGCGAAACGTCGCGGGACAACGAAGCCACAGGACCAATGGGTCATCTTGACGCTCGAAGACTTCACTAAACTGATCAAGCTTCTTCCCTAAACCCGTAGGAAAACTGCACATTGCAGGGTAAACTAAGGGTGTTAGCGAACAACCACAAGGGAGCCGGCTATGTCACTTGATGCTAGTAGGTCGCAGGTTTTGTTGCAGATCGCGAAAGTACTTCGGATGCAGCGTGAGGGTGTGTGTTACCCGGTGTTTGATGAGCAGCTACGGGTTGTGCACGAGGTTTTGGGGGAGCATCTGAACCTGATCCGGGTTGAGCAGTTGAACGGCTACCTGTACGGAAAGGATGCAGCATGAGCCCGGAGCAGATTGTGTGGGCGCGTGCTGTTGCTGAGGAATCGTATGACGGGCAACTCATCCGCGACCTCTGCAACGCACTCGAAGCAGCCCAGGAGAAGCCATGAGAAGCCTTCGTGACATTCTCCGCGCCCCAGCCTGGACTGTGCGCACACTCCACGAAGCCCACCAATACGCCCGCAACCGCCAACAGTTCGTAACCGGTTGGCGGGGCGCGTTCGACCGGGGATTCGAAGCAGGATACGCCGCGAAGGAAGCCGAACTGTGAGGCGGGCGATGGTCACCGTAGTCAACCTCAACTACGACGACGGGCCCACCGAATACGTCCTCACAGCCTCCGCACACAAAGCACTCACCGCACTCGGATACCAGTTGAAAACCGGATTACAACCAGAAACGGATGCAGCATGAGCCGGGATCAGGAACGGGCGCTCATCTTCCTCGCCGGCATCGCAACCGGCGCCGCAACACTCATCGCACTCGCACTCACCATCCAAAACCTCGAACAAATCGGATGCTGCTAATGGACGATCACTACCAACTCGAAGAACTGAAACAAATCATCTGGGACAACTCCGACGAGGGCTACCGAAGTCAACTCGCTCAGATCATATGGGATGCCGGATACCGGCGAAAGGAGTAGGCCCGCTTGATCACTGATACTGCCCTCTCGCTCCGACTCAACATCGACGAACCACGGAAGTAGGCCCATGAGGGAATGCCAGTGCTCACGGACCACCGAAAACTACCTCTGCAACGTATGCGAGACGGACATGGGGAAGACGCTCGCTAGAGTCCCCTGGCTGCTAAGCGAACTGCACACCACAGCGGCAAGGCTCGACAAGATCGGATCTTCTGGCAACATCGAATCCAAGAGTGTCAGCACCACCGCACCACAAGCCGTCAACTACTCAGCCAGCCTCTGCGCACAAGAACTCGGCTATCTCGTAGGGACCATCGAAAGCGCGGCATGGGCCGCACTCAATCCGCACGGCCCGCAGCTCCACAAGAGGCTCGAGCGGTCCTACGCAAAGGGCATCCGCATCATCGACGCCAAGCCCGAACGGTTCCACCTCGGCAAATGCCCCACCGAAGACTGCGGCGAACCCATGAACCCCATCAAGGGCGAATACGAACACCACTGCAAGGTGTGCGGCGAAACGACGATCGTCGAAGAGTTCAAGGGATCAAAGGTCAGTGCTGCCTGGAACATACTTTGTCGGCCACCCGAAGCATCAAGGGCACTCGCTGCGATGGGACTCAAGGTGCCGGTAAAGAGCATCAAGAACTGGATCCAGCTTGAGAAGTTCGCCGCGGTAGGGGAGTCCGGTGGGCATCCGACATATCGGCTGAGCGACATTTATGACACTGCGGAGGCTATGGCAGCTCGCAGAAGAGTCAAAATGAGCTGATCGTTACCAGTTCGTTATAGTATTATGCGCAAAAACCGCACTCAGACTGCACTATTAGGCTATAGTGTACTTATGATCGCGCAATAAGTAGATCAGAAAACTTCCACATGCAAGGGCCCCTCCAAGTGAGGGGCCCTTCTCTGTGGGCAAAGATGTGGTGGTCCGGCGCTGGCCTCGTTGTTCGCTGCTCCTGCGGCTGAGCACGTCGTAGCTCCTGTCTCCGTGCGAGTCGGACCACCACTCACCTTTTCACCACCCGATCAGCGATAGGGGAACTGATATGAGCGTGCTTGTTGCGCCTACGAGTTTGGCTACATGTAGCTATCAGAGAGCGATCGAAGGATTGCAGGCAGTCCCTGGCTTCGACGCCGCGGATGCTGCAATCATCCGACGGTGGACTAACGGCGAGGTCAGCGCCAACCAGGTTGCGAAGTCGCTTCGGGATCTTGGGTTCCGCACGTCTGCCACGATGGTCAAGGATCACAGACGTTCTGAGTGCGTCTGTTCGGTGGCTGCCTAGTGGGGCTCCTAGCGGCTGTTGAGCCGGGCGAGCCTGAGCTTACGGGGCGTTGCGATGTCACCTCTGAGGGTGGCGAGTTCTTCGACGTGCAGACGTCTGAGCCGCTGACTGACTGGTCGGGCGTGTTCGAGCGATTCAACCTCGACCCGGCAACGTTCACCATCGTCGATGACACGGTGCGGATGTCTACGTGGCAGCAGTCGAAGCGCACCGAGTCAGGTGATCGTGATGTCGCGAACCTGTATTCGTATCGGGCGAAGTTCACACGGAAGACGGTTGGCGCTCTCGAGCTTTCCGACCTGATCGCCGACGTGCGCGGTTGGTCCGCTAGTGCGCCGGCTTATCCGACGCCCAGCAGTGCCCCGTTGACGTTCTTCGTTGGTTGGGCTGATTGGCAGCTCGGCAAGGGTGAGGGTGATGGGACGAAGGGCACAACAGCCCGCGTTCTCAAGTCATTCGCCGATACCGCGGACCGTATTAGCGGTCTCCGCAATCAGGGCTACAACATTGAGCGCATCCTGATCGCGAACATGGGCGACCACACTGAAGCCGTTGCAGGGCACTACACCTCGCAGACCTACAGTGCCGACCTGAACACCAGGGACCAACTCAACCTCGCGATCGAACTGAACATGCAGGGCATCAAGACCCTTGCGCCGCTCGCACCGAAACTCACCTACGCGGCCTGCCTCTGCAACCACGGACAGTGGAACCGCATCGGCGGCAAGAGCTTCACCGACGACTCGGACAACTCCACCGGGTTTATCGCAGACACACTCCGCACCGTCTGCAACCTCCACCCAGACCTCGATCACATTGCCTGGCTCGTTCCACGCGACGAGATGATCACGACCGGAACTTTCTCCGGGGTGAACGTCGCAATGGCACACGGTCACAAGATCGGCGGCAACGAAGAAACATGGCTCACCAAACAGTCGTCCTGGCTCAAAAGGCAGAACGGTTTCGACACCGAGCTATGGGCCACAGCGCACCGACACACGGCGTCACTGACCGACTATGGGCCGTACCACCGCATCCAGTGCACCACGAACGACCCCGGCTCCAAGTCCTTCACGGACAGCACCGGGAAGTTCAGCACACGCGGCACCACAACGTTCCTCATCGGGGCCCACAACGACCGCAAGTTCAGCCACTACGAAGTTCTCTAGGAGGCGGCGTGAGACTCTACACAGCACTCTGCACAGTCCTTGAGGCTAAGGCCCGACTGATCAACGAAGAAGCTAACACGGTCGAGCTCGGTACGTATGCTCGCGGACTTGAGGATGGGCGTAATACGGCGCTCGAGCAGTTCGGTATCGACGTCGAGTACGAGCCTGTTGGGGACGACGAAGACGAGGACGGTGCGCCGTGAAGGATCTTAGCTTCCGCGATTGGGCTTGGGCTTTGGTGATGCCTATTGGCGTCATTCTGGGCAACGTCATTGTTGTTGCCTTCTTCTGAGTTTCCACAAGGGCTGATTTCGCTGCCGCCTGGATGGATGGGCCCCGGTTGTAGCCGGGGCTGTAGATAGGAAATTCATACCCGAAAGGAATGGTCACTCTATCTCCCGCGCTGGGTTACGCGCACCGGCCATGTCGAGAGACGCGCCACCCCACATTCTTCCCTCCTGGGCTCGACCGGCAACCACACACTCGCTGAGGTTGCGCCTGCACGAGAGCACCACATCGAGGGAAACAAGCCGGAGCACGCCTCGCATACCGGAAGCAAAAACCTGGCACTCTTACCCACCACAACTAAAGACGCGGAACAACGCCAATAGTTGTTTGACACGATCCGGGGTTCGTCATGGCCGATCTGATCGCAACAGCACGCGCTATCAGCTACACGGACTTCCGCCGTCGTGTGATGAAGGCATACACGTCGCACGCTGCCGGCAAGGATCCCGCACTCGATGGTGACCCGCGCATCGAAGACAAGTTGGGCGCCTACCTAGCCCAGTTCGGGGAATTCAAGTTCGCCTGGTTCGTACGCTTCCTCGTTGATGACACACCATACTCGCATGCTGGCAGGCTCGACCTAGCCGACTACTGCATCTACCTACGCGGACTCCACTATGCGGACCACGTGACACCACTGAGCATGCCTGACTACACGCCGTTCAGTGTGCCCACAACGCACGCCATGAACGTCGAAGCAGCATAGCCAAACGATAGAACTCCCGCGCTGCGTCAACAGCCGGGAGCGTGACCGAACTGTTTAGGAGTTCGATATGAATAGCTTAACACCCCCAGCGCGCGCATGCCTAGTAGCAGGATGCGAAAGAAAGTATGCGGCTAAAGGCTACTGCCATTTGCATTGGGCTAGATGGCGCAAACATGGCGACCCGCTTATCACCTTCAAAGGCAAGTACCACAAGGTTCAGACCACTGATGATGGGCTGAGGATATGCAAGGGGTGCAGCAAACCCAAGCAGGTATCAGAGTTCCATAAGGAGAGCCGTTCACCTGATGGGCTAAGGGCTCAGTGCAAGCCATGTCGTAACGCCTTCATGAAGGGCTACTACGAAGAGTCCGGCGATGAGCGCAGGGCTTATATGGCACAACGTCGTGAGGATAGGCCCGATCATCTGCGGTCTCTCGACAACGCCAGGTACGAGCGAGACAAAGACAAGCGCATAGCGTTAGCAACCGAACACTCCCACCTACGCAGGGCACGACTCAAAGACGTCGCATCCGAGCGGGGCATCACAGTGTTAGCACTCAGGAAGATCCACGGCGATAACTGCTGCTACTGCGGTATTGAGATGGACTTCAACCGTGGGCCGCGTGGGACCATCGCCCCAGACAGGGCAACACTCGAACACGTACTGCCCATCAGCCGCGGTGGCACGCACACATGGGACAACGCAGCCCTAGCCTGCCACCACTGCAACACCAGCAAGAACGCTAAGACCCTTGACGAATGGAGCCCTAACAATGGCCTCATCTCGGACAGGCACAGCGACCTGGAAGCGTGTGCGTGAACAAGCTATACGCAAAGCCAAGCGATTAGGCATCACCCATTGCCGGCACTGCAACACGCGACTGGACTACGACGTAAGCCGAACCCCAACAAGCGCCGAAGTCGACCACATCTTGCCTCATTCACATGGAGGCCGCGACCACATCGACAACGTCGAAGTAATCTGCCGCCTCTGTAATACGTCCAAAGGTAACCGCGCTGCGCCTAAGCCGAGGAACACAAGCCAACAGCTTCGCACCTCTCGCGAGTGGTGAAGCAATAGGCCATATGCCCCTCCCCTGCCCGCCCAGTCGCTCCTCCGGCCATTGCTAGAAATCTCCCCCCGAGTTTGGGGCCCCACGCTTAGGAGGCGTTCTGTGGCTATTCAGACACCGTGCGGACTTGGTGAGCGGGGTCAAATGCTGTGGGATGACATGTCCACGGGTGATTCCGCTCGTGACTCTGTGGTGCTTGAAGCGGCGCGGACTGTGGACAGGTTGGATGAGTTGGACAGCATCATTCAGGGCAAGGGGGTCTTGAACCTAATGCAGTTCCGGGTGCTGAGTAGTGAGATGGCGGGTGACGGCGTGAAAGCCGTCAATGTTGAGGTCAAGTTCCAGAGTGTTCTCGCGGAGGCAAGGCAGCAGGCTATGGCACTGGCGGGATTGCTTAAGTCTGTCACTCCGGGCGAGGCTGCGAAACCTCAGTCTGTGGTCCCCTTTCCTTCTAACGTTTCTCCTTTGCAGAGATTGAATCAAAAACTAAACGGCTAGGTGGTGTCATGTGCTTCGTGGTTCTCAGAATGCGCGTTACAACACTGCCCCATCGCCGCGAGGATACAGCACTAAGCACGCGGAGCTTGCCCTTGAGTTCGCAGCCGGGTACGGGCTTCACGCGGATCCTTGGCAGGAGACTGTTGTGCGGTCGTGGCTCCGGAAAGACAAGCAGGGGCTTTGGTGCGCTTCAACCTGGGGCATATCTGCCCCGAGACAGAACGGCAAAAATGGCGGGCTAGAAATAGTCGAGTTGTATGGAATGGTCGCTCTCGGGCTGAAGTTCCTGCACACTTCCCATCTACTGCCGAGCGCACGTAAAGCTTTCAAGCGGTTGCAGCATTTTTTCGGCAACAAGGTTGATGATCCACAGGCGAAGTTTCCTGAGCTGAATGCTTTGGTCAAAGAGATTCGGAAAACGAACGGTCAGGAAATGATCGAACTCCACAATGGGGGCTTGATCGAGTTGGGCGCACGCACTTCGGGCGCTGGGCGTGGTAGCTCATTCGACGTCCTAGTCGTGGATGAGGCCCAGGAGTACGAAGAGGACGAACAGGAAGCGCTGGAGGCTACCGTCTCGGCTTCCCCGTCTGGAGACCCTGTGATCATCTATATGGGCACTCCGCCCGCGAACTTGTCCGAGCGCGGAGAGCCTTTCGTGCGAGTTCGTAATGCTGCGGTCAGCGGCGATGATAAGCGTTCGGCCTGGGTTGAGCATTCAGCCGATGGGGACGTTGATGCAATGGACGAGGCCGAGCTTCGTGCATTTACGGCGAACAGGAAGAATTGGGCCGAGGCTAATCCGGCTCTTGGTGGCCGCATCAAGGAGCGGACGGTTGAGGGCGAACATTTCCGCTTTTCGCCGCGTTCTTTCGCCCGTGAGCGCTTGAATATGTGGCCTAAGCCCAAGCGGAACGGTGCAGCGATTCCTGCGGAAGCTTGGGCTGAACTGAAGTTGGATGTAGTGCCGGAGGAGTGGCCACTGGTTTCGCTTGGGTTGGATATGAACCCTGAGCGGACGAAGGTGACCGTTGGGGTCGCGGTTCTGTCTCCTGGCGGCATTCATGTGGAGGTCGCTGAGGACACGCCATTCACTGAGTCTGGGACTGATGCTTTGGTTGCGTGGGTTTTTCAGCGTGCGGGGCGACGGATCCCGGTGATCATGGATGCTTACTCGCCTATTAGGTCTATTGAGGCAGCGTTGAAGGCTAAGAAATGCAAGGTGTTCATTCTTGGACCTAACGAGTTGTCGCAGGCATGCGGTGGCTTGTATGACGCGGTGGTGAAGGACAAAACAGTGAGTCACTACGGCCAGGATTCGTTAGATGCGTCTCTCGCTGGTGCTGTGAAGCAGAAGTTTGGCGAGGGTGGCGCGTGGAAGTGGAATCGCAAGGGCTTTGAGATCGACCTAACGCAGATTATGTCTGTGACGTGCGCACATTTTGGTGCTGTGAAGTTTGCTAAGAGACCCCGCGCTGATGGCGCCGAGAAACGAAAGGTGGTGATCCTGTGATTGGTTCTGGTGCTGAATTGGTGCTTGATCATTCGGACGCTACCCTTTTGGGCGAGTTGGTGCGTGTTTGGGAGGCTAAGCGTCCCCGAAATATTGTCCGGTCGGTGTATTACGACGGCGAGGCTGTGCTAAAGGATTTTGGCATTTCCCTACCGCCTCAAATGCGGGGTATTGACTCGGCCCTTGGGTGGATTAGTAAGGGTGTCCATGCGGTAACGGATCGGTCGAAGTTTGAGGGCTTCGTTTCTGCTGATGGCAGCGATGACCCGTTCGACTTGTCTGGGATCCTTTGGGATAACCGTTTTAAGGTTGAGTTCCCGGCCGCGTCGG
Organism: Arthrobacter sorbitolis; assembly: GCF_054510995.1. Classification (NCBI taxonomy): domain Bacteria; kingdom Bacillati; phylum Actinomycetota; class Actinomycetes; order Micrococcales; family Micrococcaceae; genus Arthrobacter; species Arthrobacter sorbitolis. Next base: position 22,265 of record NZ_JBTNDM010000018.1, on the reverse strand, counting down.
TTTCTTCGGCGGTTCATGGCTGTTCGTTCCTTACTGTCTCGCAGGGTGACGTTCAGGCGGGGGAGCCTGAGGTTCTTGTTCTGGCCCGCGCCGCTGACTCCTCTGCGGCCATCTGGGATCGTCGCCGAAGGGCGCTGCGCGGTTTCCTCTCGGTGGTGGAGGCGGACGGTGCGCAGATCACGCAGATGATCATGCACACGCCCGAGAAGGTGGTGACGCTGACCAGGGGTGTTCGTTCTTGGCGTGCCGACATCCGCCGCAATCCCCTTGGCGTTGTGAGCGTGTCCCCACTGGTACACAAGTTTGAGCTGAATAGGCCGCTCGGTCATTCACGGATTACGCGGGCCGCGATGGGGTATTCGGACTCGGCGCTGCGCACGATCGTACGGGCTGAGGTGTCGTCGGAGTTCTATTCGGCTCCGGAGTATTACCTGTTTGGCGCGGATGTGTCGTCGTTTGTCGGTGACGATAAGTGGAACGCACTTATGGGGCGTATCAAAGCGATGGATATTGAGGACGGCGAGGATAAGCCGGAGCTTCAAAGGTTTACGGGCGCCTCGCCACAGCCACACACGGATCAGCTTCGGATGTGGGCGAACCTCTTCGCAGACGACCAGGATCTTGAGGTCAAGTTCGCGGATTCGTCGAACCCTTCGTCTGCTGACGCGATTTTCGCGGCTAAGGAAACCCTCATCACGACTACTCGCGACGCTAACGCAATGTGGGGCTTCGGCGCGGCTCAAGCGATGCATTTGGCCGTGAGGTTGAGGGACGGCTTGGATTCGGTGCCGGTGGAGATGCGTTCGTTGTCCGCTCAGTTCACTGATCCTGCGATTGTTTCGCCGTCTGCTCGTGCTGATGCGTTCTCGAAGCTGTCTTCTTCCATTGAGGGCTTCGGTAATTCTGAGGTTGGTATGGAGTACGCGGGTTTGACCCGGGAGCAGATTGTTCGGTTTCGGGTTGATCAGAAGCGCGCTCAGGCTGGCGATAGGTTGACGCAGCTTGTGGCTGCGGCGAGGCAGGCGACAGGGCGGGCGGTGACTAATGGCAACAGCGACGCAGGTAGCGGAGTTCCGGGAGCAGTCACAGTCTCTGGTAGCTCTAGCGCAGAGTGATTTAGCCGACTTCTGGGGCTCCTTGGATGTTGAGCGGGATCCCTTTGCGGCCCGCGACAACGTGAGCGAGTTCCTTCCCGAGCTGGTGGCAGCTTATGGGAACGCTGAGGCTCTGATTGCCGCCGATTTCTACGACATGCTGCGGGACGTTCCGCCTTCAGCCGCTTCTTTTAATGCGTTGATGGCTGACCCGCCGAATGTGCCCGAGCAGTTCCGGGCGGTGGCGTCCTGGGCGATCGGCCCACTGCTTTCTCCTGTGCCCGATGCGTTGACGGCGTTGACGCGCCTCGACGGGGCGGTGAACAGGTTGGTGATGGAGCCCAATAGGGCGACAATCATCGGTTCGGTGGCGCGGGATAAGCAGGCGGTTGGGTGGCAGCGCAACGTTAGGGCCGGCAGTTGTCGGTTCTGCCAGATGCTCGCTGCCCGCGGCGGGGTTTATAAGCGTGAGACGGCTCTAGTTGCTGCGCATGACCATTGCCAGTGTTCTGCGGTCCCTTCGTGGGATCAGTGGGCGCCCGAGGTTCCCGCTTACGCGTATGTGGCGTCCCAGACCACTGCGGGGATGTCACCTGAGCAGCGTGAGGTTCACCGGGAAAGAATCCGTGACTATCTCGACGCTAACTTCCCTGTCGTGGATAGCTGACTAAGACTTCCTGCCCTTTGGGGTTAGGCGATATGCCCGCATGGGCGATCAAACGAAAATCCATTCCCTGAGAGTCTGCACAGATTTGATGGGCGTTCCCGCATGGGAGAGGAAATAGCAATGAGTGAAGTAGAAGCCGTTGAGGCCGTGACAACGACCGCCGATACCCACGATGTCCCTGCACAGGAGACTGATTGGAAGGCTGCCGCCCGCAAGTGGGAGGCGCGCGCGAAGGAAAACAGTAGCGCCGCCGCGAAGCTCGCATCCATTGAGGAGGCGAGTAAGACGGAAGCCCAGAAGCTTCAGGAGCAGTTGGCTGTGTTCCAGGAACGTGCCGCTTCGGCGGAACGGGACAGGGAGCGGCTGGCTGTTATCGCTAAGCATGGGATCCCTTCGGAGTTCCACGACCTCGTTCACGGTTCTGACCCGGAGGCGCTTGAGGCGTCCGCCGCGAAGGTGAAGTCACTCATTCAGACAACGAGCCAGCCTCAGCAGGCGGCTTCGTTTGTCATTCCTGATGAGGGTAATAGCCCGCATCTTGCTTTGAACGGAGACGGCCTCGAGGCCGCTCTAAAGAACGCTCTCAACATCAAATAGCTCTTTAGGAGACCAACATGGCGCAGACTAACGCCACCAATACCGGCGAGTTCGCCGGCTTCCTCCGGCCCGATGCCGCTGAGGATTACTTCAAGAAAGCCACTTACAACTCTTCGGTGATGCAGCTTGCCCGTAAGGTTCCCCTGGGCATCAACGGGCAGGAGATCACGTTCTCAACGGGCAAGGCTGCGGCTGCGTGGGTTGCGGAGGCCGGCCAGAAGCCTGCTACGAAGACCAGCCTTGGGCTGCGTTCGTTCAAGCCTCACAAGATTGCCGCTATCTCGGTCGTTTCCGCTGAGGTGGTGCGTGCGAACCCGGGCAACTACATGGAAATCCTCAAGGATGAGATCGCGGTTGCGTTCGCTGAGGCTTTCGACGCCGCCGTTCTTCACGGTACGAATACCCCGTTCGGCGCGTACATTGACCAGACGACCAAGTCGGTTGAGCTTGGCACTACCACCGCCGCTAACGGTGGGACTTACGGTGATGTTGTTGCTGGCCTGAAGCTCCTCGCGGACGACAAGAAGAAGCTTTCCGGTTTCGCATTCGATTCCGTGGTTGAGCCTACGTTCCTTGGATCGACGGACACCTCCGGGCGCCCCCTGTTCATCGACACTCCTCTCGCTGACACCACTTCGGTGATCACGCCGGGCCGTCTTATCGGTCGCCCTGCGTTCCTCGGTGATGGCATCAGCACCGAGGCGGGAATCGTTGGTTACGGTGGCGACTGGTCGCAGCTCGTGTGGGGTTCTGTCGGCGGTATCACGTATGACGTTTCCACCCAGACCGCTGTAACCATCGGTGGCACTCTTACTTCGCTGTGGGAGCACAACCTGGTCGCGATCCGTGCTGAGGCTGAGTACGGCGTCCTCATCAACGACGTTGACGCCTTCGTGAAGTACGCGAACGCCGTCTAATTTGGCGCGTTTGATTCATCCGACCGCGGGCACGGTGGTGACTGTTGAGGGAGACCTTGAGAGTCGCTACCGTGCCGTGGGCTGGGCTGAGGAATCAGTTGAGCAGGGCGAGGCGCCTTCGGATAAGCCTAAAACGCCCGCATCGCGGACGCGTAGACCACCACGCAACTAGGAGGCGTCATGGCTTGGACTTCCGCCGCAGATGTCATTAGCGCGTGGGTCGGTTCGGATGTTCCGGACGATCCGGCGAAGGTTGATGTTTGGATCGGCAAGGCTGAGCGGATGCTTCGGTCTAAGGTTCCGGGGCTTGCGGTGCGTGTCGCTGTTGAGCCCGTGGTGGAGCCTGATCTGCTTGGGAATGTGCAGGACGTTGTCACAGCGATGGTTCAGCGGGTTTTTCGGAACCCGGAGGGCGTAAGGCAGCGTCAGGAGGGGACGGGGCCATTCACGGGTTCTGTCACTTATGGCGGGGACCAGCCTGGGACTTTGTCGGTGACGGCGGACGAGTTGGCGCTGCTTGCGGCTCCTGGTAGTAGCCGGGGCGCGTTCAGCATTGACATGTTCCCTTCCACTTCGCCGTTCTCCCCCCACTATGTGCCGCAAAGTTTTGAGGGCACCTGATGGCCGGGATGGTGTACAGCCTCCCCGGTGATTATCATTCGCCGCCGGGCTGGTTGCTGCGACGTTTCCCGAAGTCCTGGTTCACGTCCGTGACGGTTCTTCGTGGCGGGGGCCGCGACATTAAGGGCAATCCGTTGCCCGTGGAGGAAATCCTCATTACGGGGTGTCTGATTGCTCCTCGCGCGACGTCTGAGCCTGTTGACAGGTCAGATTTGGTCGATAGCACTGCGGTCCTTTATCGAGGTCCGGGGTTTGCGTTTCGTGCCGCTGATCGTGTGCGGGTGCCGGAAGGTGCCCGCATGGCCGGTGACTGGGCCGTGGACGGGCGCCCTTCTGAGTGGCCCTACGGTTCCGAGGTTGGGCTGGTGAGGGCCTAATGGCGTTTCGTAAGTTCCCGGGTTCGAGTAACTACAAAACGGACGATCGTGGTCTTCGTGAGCTTGGCATTTCGCAGGGTATGAGTTCGGCGGTGATGGTGACGGCACGGCGTATGGCTGGGAACGCTAATGCGGTGGGCGATTCCTCGTATGAGGCGGTCCCTGTTGTTGTGCGTGCTGGTCGGGGTAATGATCTTCGCGCTGGTGCTTCTGTTCGGGAGTCTGAGCATCATTGGCGGGATTCGCGTGATGCGGTCCTGGTTCGTGTTGCTGACGCGATGAAGATGAGGGTGCGCAAATGATTGATGCCCTCGTTTTCCCGGATGTGCGCGAGTGCTTGAGCGATCTGATTGATGGGGCCGAGCATCTTGGGGAGTCTGTGCGGTTCGTCTGGTATCTACCTGCGGACAGTTATGGCTCCATTCAGGGCCCGTTCCCTATCGTCCAGGTCGTTCAGGGCGCCGGCACGGAAGGCTACGTCGATCGGGTCGACCGGGTCACGCTCGAGTGTTATGCGCCGGGCACTGATGCGGTGAACGTCCTCGAGTCTGTGAAGGCGTCCATCTGCGGGGATGGCATCGACACCCCGCATGGCTACTTGGATTCCATTTTCGTTGTCTCTACTCCTGTGGATGTCCCGTATCAGTCGGACACCCTGAATAAGGCCGTCGCTATTTTCGATGTGACTTCTAGGCCAATTTTTTAGCCCCGTTCCTGGGGAACAAACCATAAAGAAAGGTTGCCTTCGCTATGGCACCCACGTTTGACACTCTTCGCCAGGAATCGGATTCCCGGCAGCTTGTACGCAAAATTCAGAAGGCGGTTGCGGTCATCGCGCCGAAGTCTGTTGAGCTCCCCGATTCCCTGTATGGGGTTGGCGGAACCCTGATCGACCTGAAGGCTCTTGGCTTCCTTCCGGTGGGCCTGGTGTCCCCGGATGGGTATAACTTCGCCCGCGACATCGAGTCGGAGCAGGTTGATGCTCTGGGTTACGCGTCGCCGGTCCGTTCGGACACGACCCGCGTGCCCCGTCAGGTGACGTTCACTGCCCTGGAGAAGGGCCGTAAGCACATGACGGAACTGATCTACGGCACCGACCTGTCGGCGACCACGCAGGACGCCATCACTGGCGAGATCGTGTTCGACGAGCCCGACCTGCCCGTCGACGCCGAGTACCGGCTCCTCATCATCGGCGCCGATGGCCCTGCGGATGAGCAGTGGATCCTCGGTAAGGGTTATGGCGCGGTGAAGCTGTCCGCTGGTGGTGCTGAGTCGTGGGGCCAGGAAGGCGCCGCGTCGACGGAGATCACCCTGGATGTGTTCACGGATGACGAGATCGGCACCCCGGTCCGTCACTACATGGGCGGCACTGGTGCTGTGAAGCACAAGGACGTCCTCGGCTTCACGGCGCCTGTCACGCCGTAGCCCTTTGATCACGGTGCGCTCCACTCTCCGGGTGTGGTGGGGCGCACCGTTCCAAGTCATGCCCGGAATTTTTGAGGAGCGCTTATGCCCAGGTTTGTGAAAGACGGCCTTGTCGTTGAAACGTCTGTCCCTCGTGAGGCTGCTGAGCTTCGCGCCCGCGGTTTCGCTGAGCAGCGTGCCCGCACGAAAGAAGTAAAGCAGGCCGACGCGGCTAAGACCGTCGAAGCCCCCAAGTCCTAGCACCACCTAACCACCTCACACCCGGAGGCAACACCCATGGCCGTTGATAAGCCGACCGTTCACCTGTCCCTCGTCCAGCTTCGTAAGGAAGTTGTGGCGCCGGATGCTTTCCGTATTGCCCTTTCGAATTCGAAGACGATTACTTTCCCGGACCTGTATGCGATGGAGTCCACGGAAGCGGAAACAATTTTTGAGAACCTGAATAGTAATGCGACGAACTGGGCTGTCCTTGCCCAGTGGCTTGCTGCTGATGATGTTGCGGCGTTGAAGGCGGAGAAGCTTTCCCTCGCGCAGCTCGTTCATGTGGTGAAGGCTGCTGTCGGTTACTACGAGGGCATTTACGGTAAGCCGGGGGAAGGCGCCGCCTCGTAGAGCTGATCTCTCGGTATCGCCCGCAGATTCGCGCCGACTTGCACCATGAGTATGGCGTGGATTTGGCGGAGTGGTATGTGGCGGGCCGGTGGGTTGGGTTGCTCGAGTTGATCGACTGCCTGCCCACGGCTTGCCGGCTCAACGAGGCGCGTTTGAATGACCCGGTCGAGGCTTTGCGGATTGCGCAGATGCCGAGGTCGGTTGAGCAGTGGGCGCCGCTTGTGTCGGAGTACGACGTGAGCGTGAAGCTTATGGCCCGGATGGCGGACACGTTGGCTGTTATTAGTCAGCAGCTTGTGAAATCGAATGGTGGGAAGCCCACGGCGCCGAAGCCGATCCCGGTCCCTAGGACTGCGGTTGAGCAGGCCACGAAGTTCATTGAGCGGCAGGAAGCCGTGGAGTTGGCGTCGAGGTTCGGTTTTGATGCCGATGACCTCTGATTATCAGATACCCCAGGAAGGCCGCACCTAATCGGGTGGGGTCTTTCTTTTTGCCTTGAGGAGGCCCCATGCCTGTAGTCGGTCTCGCAGAGGTTTTAGTGAGCCCTATTTTCAGCAACTCCCAGCGAACGATTGCGAAGGAGTTCGGGCCAGCGGCTCAGAAGGCGGGGCGTGACGCCGGCAAGAGCCTCGGTAAGGGCATCAATGAGGGTGTCGCCTCGGAGACGGATGGGCTTGAGGCTGAGGTTCTGCGGCTAGGCAAGGCCGTTTCGAAGGCTTCGGATCAGGTTACGGCGTCAAAGACGCGGATGAGCGCGGCGTCTGAAGCTGAGAATAAGGCACTTGCCTCGCTGCGGATTGCGGAGTTGAAGCTGTCGGAGGTACGGGAGAACTCTCGGGCTAAGGCGTCGCAGGTCGCGGCGGCTGAGGAGCGAGTGAGTGCTGCGCGGTCTCGTGCTGCTACTACGGCTACTGCCCGTGAGACTGCTGAGCGGAACCTTTCCCGGGCGACCCGCGACCATACGCGGGCGCAGGAGGACTCCTCGCGTGCGTCGGCTGATCTTGAATCGAACATGCGCAGGGTTTCCGCGGAGGCCGTGAATAGTGAGCGCAGTGTTGGGCGCCTGTCTAACCTGTTGAATCGTTCGTTTCGGGGTCGCCCTCTGGCTGAGGTTGCGGCTTCTATCCGGGATGATACGCAGCGTATTAGTGGCGATCTGTCGAAGATGGCGCAGAACTCTTCGCAGCAGGGCAACCGTATGGGGCGGGCCGTTACCAGGGGTTTCCTGCTGGTGTCTGCTGGCCTGACGACGATTACGCCTGCTGCCGGCGCTGCTGGTGCTGCACTTCTTGCGGCGTCGGGCAGTGTCCTGACGTTGGGGTCTTCGCTGAAGCAGTTGGGTGGTGTGGCGGCTCTTGCCCCTGCTGGCCTGATTGCTATTGCTGCTGGTGCGGGCGTGTTGCGGACGGCGTTTGATGGTGTCGGCGATGCGTTGAAGACGGCCACGGAGGAGTCCGGTAAGGCTGCGGGCAATGCGGCTCTTGATGCTATGGCTTTGGCTGATGCTGCGCGTGGTGTTGCCCGGGCTGAGCAGGATGCGTCTGAGCAGCGGGTTGAGGCTGCGCGTGGTGTGGCTGATGCTGAGAAGCGTGCTGGCGAGGTGCAGGCCGATTCTGCCCGCCGTGTCCAGGATGCTAGGCGTGAGCTGGGGCAGGTTGTTGAGCGTGTTGCTGAGCAGCAGGCCGATGCTGCTCGTCGGGTCGCGGATGCTGAGCGTGATGTTGAGCGAACGAACCGGCGTGTTACTGAGTCTCAGGTCGCACTTAATGATGCTCGCGCTGAGGCTGTTGAGCGGGTCCGTGATCTGTCTCGGTCGCTTGAGGGTGCCGGGCTCAATGAGCGTGAAGCGACGATCCGTTACAGGGAAGCTATTGCCGCGTTCAAGGCTGGTTTCGCGGATGAGGATTCGACCGCGGAAGACATGGAACGTCTTCGGCTTGACCTTGATCAGGCGTCTTTCTCGTTGCGTAATGCGCAGGAGGAAACGGCTGAGCTGAAGAAGGAGCAGGCTCAGGCTGCGAAGGATGGCGTCAAGGGCAATAAGCAGGTTCTGTCTGCTGAGCAGGATCTTTCTGATGCCCGTGAGGCTGCTACGGATGCTGTTCGCTCCCGTGAGGAAGCTGTCCAGGATGCTGTGAAGGTTGAGCGTCAGGGTGCCGCGCAGATCGTTGAGGCGCAGGCCAGTATTGCTGAGGCGTCTGCTGATGCTGCGGAGGCTCAGGCTGAGGCTGCTCTTGCGGTGTCGGATGCTGTTGCTGATGCTGCCCGGGTTCAGGCTGATTCGGCTGAGTCGGTTGCTGATGCTCACCGTTCGTTGGAGCGGGTGCAGTTGCAGCAGGCGGATGCGGCGGCTGAGGCTTCTGAGAAGTCTGTTACGGCGATGGGGAAGCTTACTCCTGCGGCTCAGGCTGCTGTTACTGCCCTGTTGGGTGTGTATGAGCAGTTGGGGAACATCCGGCGTATCGCGCAGGAGAACTTCTTTACGGGGTTCACGGGCCCACTGTTGGCTTTGGCTGGGACGGTGCTGCCTCAGCTTGCTACGGGTGTTGGGGCGATCGCTTCGGCGTTCGGGGCCGGTGCGCAGCAGGCCATGGGTTCCCTCTCTAGCGGGCTGGGTGGGGGCGTTCTCGAGGGCTTGCTGAATGGTGTCGCTGCGTCGATCACGATCCTCAATGGGGCTCTTGACCCGCTTATTCAGTCGTTCATCACGCTTGGTGTGGTGGGTATGGATTACATGCCGGTGTTCGCCGGGGCGATCCGTGATGCTGCTCTCGAGTTCAACACGTTCATTCAGGGCGCCGCTGCTGATGGTTCGCTGCGTGGCTGGATCGATGCCGGCATCCAGGGGTTTCAGGATCTCGGTTCCATTCTCGGCTCGACGATAGACATTTTTGGGGCGCTCTCGGCTGCTGCTGTTACGGGCGGGATCAATACAACGCTTGGGAGTGTCGCGGACGCGCTAGACCGCATCCAGTCGGTCATGGAGGGCCCCGTATTTCAGCAGACGATGTCCACGATTTTCGCGGGTGCTGCTGCTGGTGCTGAGGGTTTGCGCGCAGCACTTGGGCCGATTGGTGAGGCGTTCCGCACTGGTGCTCCAGCCCTAGCCGAGTTCCTCCGCTTGGGTGGGGAAATCGCCGGGATGTTCATCGGCGGGATCTTCTCCGCGTTCTCGGATCCGACGTTCGGGGCCGGGCTGACGACGTTCATGGAGGCGTTGAAGCGTGGGGTGGGGGAGATTGCTCCTCTGCTGCCTGGTCTGATGTCGGCGCTTGGCGAAGTGCTGGTCGCGATTGCTCCGATCGTGGAAGCTCTCGGCCCCACCATTGTTGAGGTCATCACGATATTTGCTGGGGCTCTTGCGTCGGTCATCGAAGTCCTGTCGCCCCTGCTGGTGGCGATGGCTGATAGCCCCCTGATCGTCGGCCTGTTTATCGCGGCTGTGTCTGCTTCCGCTGTAATCAGCGCACTAGCGATGTTTGCCGTAAATCTGGGCAAAATTTCCGGTGGGTTCAAGCTGCTTAGCCGTGCTATCCCGCTCCTGTTCAACCCGATTGGGTTGGCAATTGCTGCTGTTGCCGCACTGATGGCGATTGTGGGGACTTTGTCTTACAAGTTCTTCACGGAGACGGAGGCCGGCAAGAGGTTCATCCGGAGCTTCGGTGATGTCCTGTTGCAGGTTTTCGCTGGCGTGAAGTTCTGGTTCTCGGATATCTTCCTGCCTGGCGTCCTCGGGGTGCTCACTCGTTTCAGGGAGGGCTTCCGGTCATCGAAGGAATTCGTGGTCGCACGGATGGAAGAGATTCGGTCGGGTATCAGCTCGAAGGTCAACGCGGTCAAGGGCTTCTTCACGAGCCTTGGCGACGCTCTGGGTAAGGTTCCTGGGGCGTTCAAGAGCATGGTTGACGGCGCCCTCGACGAGTTCGACAAACTGAAGGAATCCGCGAAGAAGCCCATCCGCTTCGTTGTGGACACGGTCATCGGCGGCATGGTCGACACGTTCAACGGCATCCCGGGCGTGAATATCACCAAACCGAAGCTCCCTAAGGGCTTCTATAACGGTGGGTATACGGGTGACATTGATCCGCACCGTGCTGCTGGCATTGTTCACGGCAAGGAGTTCGTGTTCACTGCCGCGCAGACTGCTGCGATCGGCAAGGAAAACCTTGCCAGCATGGCCCACTCTGCCGTTCGCGGTAAGGCTGGGGCTGCTGCCAGCGTCGGTGAAGGCAACATGGGCGGCTTCTTCGAAGGTAACGCCGCTTCTATTCGCGAGCATGGCGCCTATTACATGAGCGTCGCGTCGGGCATGGATGGCTGGAACTTTGGTGGTGCTGCCCGTCTTTGGGATGGCGCCGCTGGCGTGAAGGTGAAGACCGGCATGGGCAAGAAGCAGGGCCATGTGTTCCCGCGTGAGCGTGGGGGCGGGATCCTCGGTTACACGACGGGCACTGACATTGATATGTCGCCTTCGTGGATGGGTCAGCTCGGCCCGAAGCAGAGGCTTACGGTCGCGGCTCACGAGGTTGGGCACGCGTTGGGGCTTCCTCACAACAGTCTGCGGTCGATCATGCAACCGAACCTCGGCAACATGGCCGCGACGCCCACTGCGGTGGATGTCCGGAACCTGCAACGCCTCTACCCAGGCGGTAGCGGGAAGGCGGGCGAGGGCTCGGTCGAGAACCCGTTCAACGGTCTGGTCGACAAACTAATGGGCGCGTTCAAAGCGAAGTTCCCCGGCGGCGGCATGTTCGTTGACGCCGCGGGCGGGCTTGCGAAGTCCGGTATCGGGCAGGTCGTCAAGTGGATCGACGACATCAAGAACGGCATCAAGAACATTGCGGGCAACGTCGTGGACAGCATCAAGGGCTTCTTCGGAGGCGGCGCTGCGACGGTCACGCCAAACCTGTACGACCAGGGCGGTGTCCTGCCTATGGGCATGTCTCAGGTGTTGAACCAGACGGGTCAGCCCGAGGCGATTCTCAACCCGCAGCAGTGGCGCGACATTAGCGTCCTTGCTGCTCGAGGTTCTTCGTCCGCTGGCGACGTCAAAATCTACGGGAATGTGGGTTGGATGCCTGACCAGGTTGCACGGGAGATCGAAGTTGTTCGGCGACGGAATCAGACTATGTCAGGCATGGATGGGGTGGTGTTCGTATGAGTCTTGTTTATGCGACACCACCCACTCCGGCCCCTGTTGCGGCGTCGATGTGGAACAAGGTGAATCACAGGTGGGTCGGTTGGGATGGGTCGTCGTTTGACCTGTCCAACCGGCGTTCCCCCGTGTTTTTGACGCAGGGTGGTGTGGAGGGTTTGAACATGCCTCCGCACCAGTCGTGGACGGGCTCGAGCCCTGCTGTGCATGGGCAGTATTACCGGGGGCATGTGGTTGAGCCGCGCCCGGTGTTCTGGCCCTTGTATGTGTATTCGGATTCTTCGTCGCTTGATTTCATTGAGGTTGATCGGAGGCTGTGGCGTTCGTTGCAGCCGGGGAAGCATGGTACGTGGTCGGTTACGACTCCTGGCGGTGGGACTAGGTCTCTGTCTTGCCGTTTCGTTGACGATGGTCAGCATTCGTTTAAGCATGATTCGGTTCAGAGGGGTTGGGCTTCGTATGGCGTGAGTTTGATTGCCGACGTTCCTTTCTGGGTGGGTGCGCCGGTTCGACGAGTGTGGGCCCAGTCTGCGGCGTTGGATTTTTTTGGGAGTGGGACTGCTCCTTCGTTCAATATCGCGTCTGGGTCGCAGTTGAGTACGGCTCGGATCACGAATGAGGGCGACCTTGAGGCGTGGCCTGTGTGGACGGTGAAGGGTCCGTGTACGTCGGTGACGGTGGGTGTTGATGGGCGGACGGTGCAGTGGAATGTTGCCTTGTCTGTTGATGACGTGTTGGTGATTGATACGGATCCGACGGTGCAGTCTGCTTGGCGGAATGGTGTGGATGTGACGGCCCAGTTGGGGTCTGCTGATTTCGCGCCGATTCCTGCCGGCGAGGACCGGCAGTTGTCTTTGACGATGGCTGGTACTGGTTCGGTTGAGGCTGCGATCACGCCTAGGTTCTACAGGGCCTTTGGATGAGCGAGCGTCTACGGATCACCGTTTTTGACAAGTCGTTTGGTCGTCGTGGCTGGCTCGGTAACCCCGAGTCAGTCACGGTGACGACCGGCTTCAACGTGGTCGGCAGCGCGGAGGTTACTTTCGCTGCCGACCACCCTCGCGCTGCGGACATTCTTGCTGAGGGTGCCCGCCTGGTCATCGACCTCGAGGGCCTGTCTTACCCGTTGATCAGTGGGCCCGTTCGTTCGGTGACAGGTTCTGGTCCTAACGCCCAGTCGATGCTCACAGTGACCGTGGAGGACGATCTGCGGCTGTTGTGGCGTGTCCTTGGCTGGCAGGTCCCTACTGCTGCGATAGGCGCCCAGAACACCGCTGAGTACCGCACGTATACGGGTAACGCTGAGTCAATCGTGAAGGACATGGTGACGGAGCAGGCTAAGACACGTCTTGGTCTGCCTGTGACTGTTGCGCCGAACCTGAATCGTGGGGCTGTGATCCCGGGTGGCGTGAAGATCCGCATGCACCCGTTGGCGGACCGGCTGTTTCCTGCGGTGGAGCAGGCTGGGCTTGGGGTGCGCTGTTACCAGTCCGGTGCCGGTTTGGTGCTGGATGTGTATGAGCCGGCGACGTACCCGCGGAAGATCAGCGAGCAGGCCGGGACGCTCCGTTCGTGGGAGTTCTCGTCTGCTGCCCCTACTGCTACCCGTGTTGTGGGTGGCGGTTCGGGTGAGGCTACTGCGCGGACGTTCCGGTCTGCCGCCAACCCATCGCTCGAGGCCTTGTATGGGGATGTGGTTGAGGTGTTCGCTGATGCCCGCAATGGGGACACGGTGGATGAACTGAATCAGTCGAACTCGGAAGTGTTGTTCGACTCCCAACCCACGAGCGGCCTGTCGGTTGAACTGTCTGAGACCCCGCACTTCAGGTACGGGGTCGCGGTTGCGGTTGGTGACCGGGTGACGATCCAGGCGGGCGGGACAACGATCACGGATGTTCTGCGTTCGGTGACGATCAGTTGGAACCGTGCTGAGGGTCTGTCTATTCAGCCGTCTATCGGCAAGGTCGAGAACTCGTCTGACGCGAAAATCGCTAAAGCAATTAAAGCCCTCTGGAAGGGCCTCACAATTCAGAAAACGAGGTAGCCCCTATGGCTTTTATTGACGCTGGTTATGACGGAACCGTCGATGAAGTTCAGTTCGCGAAACTGCTGAACCGTTACGCGGTTGTTGGGCCTGATGATTTCAAGGCGTCGGCTGTTGCTGGTGCTGACCGGACCCTGTCGATTGCGAATGGTACGGCGTTGGGCCCGGGGTCGCTGAATGTTGGGTCTGCGTTTGCGCCGATTCAGTTTGATGCGGTGGCGTCGGGTACGTCGCGGTGGGATCTTGTGGTGTTGCGCCGTAATTGGCAGCCCGCGAGTGGCACGACGACCCTGGAGATTATCAAGGGTGGGGCGACTGCCGTTCTTCCTACACGTAATACGAACCCGGGGGTGCTGGACGATCAGCCGCTCTACCTTCAGCAGGTGAACGCGGGCTCGACGTCACTCGGGCAGCGCATTGACCTGCGCGTGTGGGTCGGTTCGGGTGGGGCTGAGGCAGCCGACAAACTCGCTCTCACGTATCTTGCCCAGCCTGGCGCTGCGGTGAAGATCGGTTGGGGCCTGCACCGTTACGAGTTGCAAGGCAACGGGGTCTGGGGTTGGCAGGAATACTCGCTGCAAGCACAGCCGCTCCTCGCGAAGGTCGTACCCGTGAACGGGACATCGAACGGCAACGCCGAGGTCGACACGTTCTTCCCCGCCTTCCCCAACGCTGTCCTGTCTGTGCTGTTCACGGATCAGACGTTCGGTGGGGGCGCTTCGAAGGATTATCGCAAGGTTGAGCTGGTGAACGGGCGGGTGAGGTGGCGTCTGTATCGGGGCGATACGGGGGCCCGTGACACTAATGCTGGGTTCACGGTTGACATCACTGTTCTGGGTTACTAGCTGATACGTGACCCCAGGCTGCGCTAACAGTCTGGGGTCACTGGCCCGGTCGGACAAGACGAGTTTGGGGAAACATCATGCCCGACAGGGTTGCAAAGATTGTATATGGGGTGGGGGCGGTTGTGCGCAGGGTGAAGCCGCTTGCTCGTAGGGCTGTGAATGGTAGGCGTGGCGCGTTTCAGGCGTTGTTCGCGGTCTCGTATTTGGCTTTGGGTCTCAGCTACGTGCTGTTGCCTTCGTCGCCGGGTAGGTCTCAGGCGTTGTCGTGGCTGCCTGATGTGTTGTCGCTGAACCTGTTGGGGTTTATTTGGTTGGCTGCTGGGTTGTTTGGGGTGTGGGGTGCTCGTCGTCCTAGGCCGGCGGATGAGTGGTCGTTTATTGCGTTGACGTTGGCGCCGACTGTGTGGGGGTTCCTGTACTTGGGGGCTGTCGTGTTCGGTACGAACGTTCAGGGTTGGGTTACGACGGTCCTGTACTGGTGTATCGCAGGCGCTGTCATGGTCGTGTCGGGTATGACGGGCGATAACGATAGGGACGAACGGGAGACGCGGGTGGTGCGCCCGTGACGACCCTACAAATCGTGTTCATGTTCCTCGGCGGTGTGGTGACTGCGGGCGGCGTTGTTGGTGCCGCCCTGTTTGCGTCCCGGTCGTCGGTGAAGGTGAAAGAAATTGATGTCGCGGCGACTGCTGCATCCAGGTTGGAAGCTATCAACGTGGCCGCTTTTGCCCGTATGCAAGGCGAAATTGACGCGGTGAAAGCCAGCCATAAAGAGCAGGGCAAAGAGATCGCTTCCCTGCGCACGAGTGTTGACAAGGTCAACCGTGTTTTTCAGATCGCCATGAACTTCATTGAGCAGTTCCTTTTGTGGGAGCGGGATGGGTCTCGTCCTCCTCGCCCGAACATCCCGGCTGAGTTGAAGGAATTCCTTGACCCGGCGCTTATCCGCGAGCATCGCAGGCAACAAGAAGAGGACGTAATCAGATGACACTCTTTGGGCGATACCCCGTGGATATGTCCAACGGGCCCTACATCAGCCAGGACTTCGGCAACGTCAACACCTGGGAAGCTCAGCCGCACGCGGGCATTGACATCGCCGGGCCAATGGGAACTCCGATGTTCGCCCCGTGCGACATGTTCATTGTGTGGGCGGGCGGGCAGCCGTTTGGCTACGGCAATACCTGGGAAATGATTCCTGGGTCACCCGCGTCGGGCAACTGCATTATCGGTCAGCCACCCGCGCCGCATACCGCGGCGCAAACCTCCTTCAGTCACATGGAATCCATCGCGGTAAGCGTGGGCCAGTGGGTAACCGAGGGGACCTATCTCGGGACGATGGGCAGCACCGGCAACAGTTCGGGCCCTCACGTCCATTGGGAACTGTTCATCGACTACGCCGAGGGAATCTACCCTGCTGGCACGTTCTATGGGCGGGTCGATCCGCTCGACTACTTCACTACAGCCACCGTTGTTCCGATTGGGACTGGCGGCAAGGGCGACAGTTCCCTTGGGGCTCCTGTTGCCGTTGAACTCATCCCCGGCGTGTCCGGGCTTTACGTTTAGGAGCCACCATGAGTAACCAGACCAAATTTGATCAGATTCATTCTCATATCAGTGGGGATCAGCAGATCACATGGATGAACCTGCTGGCCGAGAAGGTCGCGAAGGAATACCTCGACACCCCGATCAAGCGTCACCTTGACGGCAAGGTGACCACCCCGCGTATTGAGCAGGCGTGGATCGCGTCGAATAACTCTGCGATCCGGGGCGACATTGCTGCCCTTCGTGAGCTGGTGGCGCAGCTCGCGGGTTCGCAGGGCGCGGTCATTGATTACGACAAGGTTGGTCAGGCTTCGGCTAAGGCCATTGCTGAGTACGTGACCATTGTTGCTACGACCACCGCAACCCTGAAGGAGCAGTAGATGTTCACTCTCACCTTTTGGAAAGCCACTCTCGAGCGTGTCCTTGTGACTGCTGCTGAGGCTCTGCTTGCGCTGCTGACCGCTGATGGGTTCGGCATCCTCGAACTGGGTGCTGGCGCGACTTGGTCGGTCGTTGGCCTTGCCGCTCTTGCCGCCCTCCTGAAGTGCGTGATTACTGGTGCGTCGACGAATGGCAGCCCTTCGGTGGTGAACGCTGAGGTTCTGTCGATCCCGGCTGGCACTGGCACTCACCGCGCCTGACCGCACTAGCACGACCTGTCATCGGCCCCGCTCAGGGGCCTGTTCTGTTTAACGAGAAAGGCCCCTGATGGCTCTTTATCCGTACACTCTTTCCCTCGCGGTCGACCCCGTGACCATGCAGAAGCTGTCTGGTGCGACGGGGCAGATTTACCTGCCGACTGATACGTCGTTCACAGCACCGCTGACCGCGACTGACCCGTCCGGCAACCCGGTCACGCTGACCGCTAACGCTGACGGTATCCTGCCGATCTTCTACGCGACGTCCCCGAAGGTGAATTGGCGATCCGGGTCGTGGGTGTTCCCACTCGTCACTACCGAACCGCTGCCCGGGCCCATGGGGCCTGCTGGACCAAACACGATCCCAACCAATGAGGCCGTAGACGAGGGCATTGCCCGCGCTGACCTCTCCGGAAGAATCTCGACTGTCATCGCCGGGGAGCCCGTAGTCATCCAAGCTGCGGCCACCGCAGTAGGTGGTGCCCTCGACTCCGCTGGAGTGGTGCGGTCAGAGTGGATCGAGGAAGACTCCGTCGACTTCGCGCCCGAAGACGACCCTGAGAACCCAATCCTCAGCTTCGCAATGATGGATCCCTCAACGGGCTGGAACTGGGCACTCGCCTACCAGGACCGAGAGGTAGCCTTCGGACAGCGGTCAGATGGAACTTTCTACCCCCCCTTTGGTGGGACCACGGTCGCGCCAACCGTCCTAGCCCCGTTCTTCATTGGAGGGGATTCAGTTGCGGAGATGTGGGCCGCCAACACCACCGACCTCAGCACCCTGACCGGGCGGGTCGTGAATGTGGAGGGCATTGGGGGGCAGCAGTCCCCCGCGATCTCGGCTAGGCAGGGCGGCGTCCCAGCCCGTGTCACCGTAACGAACAACCTCATCCCCGTGTCGGGGTCAGTGGCCGTGACTTCCATTACGGAACCGGACGGCACCACCCTTAGCCCTCTCATACTGACGGCGAACGGGACCCGGACGCGCACCGTAGTAGTGAACGGGGCACGGTGCACGCTCTCGGGGACCACGGCGTCCGGAGTGGCAACCTACACTCTTGCGCAAGTAGGCGGAACTTACGCTGTGCCCTGCCCGCCGTCCACTCCTGCGGTTCCCCTCGCCCAGGGTGCGGGTACCATCACAATCCTGCTCGGGCCAAGGAATGATCTGGGCCCGAACGTTTCGGACGCGTGGCGGGAACCTCTCGTCGACATCGTCGCCAGGTACAAGGCAATGATTGATCGGGCGAAACTCGATGGCGGGAAGCTTATCCTGCTACCCGTGGTCCCACGAACGGACGCAACAGCCGAGGGCAAAGCGAACCTCGTCACCCTCAACAACGCACTCCGCGACCTCGCCCCACAGGACTTCGCCGACTGGGTGGCATGGCTCAAATCAGACGCAGCATTCACGGCGGCTGGAATCGCGAAGACCGCGGACGACACGACGGACATCAACAACGGGGACACGCCCCGCTCATTCCGCACGGACCTCCTGCACCTCAACGCGGCAGGCTACAGGGCCGCCAACCGTTTCATCACGCTGGTAACAGCATCGAGAGGACTCTAAACATGCCCGGTCTACGCATTCTTATTCCCGCCACCGGTCCCGGAACCGGGCCTAGCATCCCACTTCCCCTGCACAGCTACGGGCGGACCGACGCGAAACACCGCTACGTCGCAAGCCGCATCAGCGACCCTGTGGGGACGGTCGTCAACCTGTGGAAAGACGAGATCGGCACCGCGAACTACGTCACCCCGGCGGGCAGCACCCAGACCCTGAAGGTGAGGTCGGAGGCTGGCGGGTTCAAGTCCGTCGCGCAGTCCAACGTGGCACTTACGACAGGGCAGGTGCAGTCGCTGACGCGCCCCGCCGACTCCGCAGTGCAAACCGTCATTCAGGTCTTCCTCATGGGCACCAACACTGCCAGCCGCAACCTCTTCCTTAGTGGCAGGCAGTGGCGGACGTTCATTGGATCCACGAACGGGCCGGGCCTTGCCACCATCGCCGGGTCGGGTGGTACTGGGATTGTGTCCCGTCCCAATGGGGAGATCGGCGCCGGCATCGAAATCATGGGCGCAACTATGTCCACTTCCGGGGCGGGAAAGCTCGCGATGCTGAACGACGCGGGCGTATCGGGAACTTTCACGCTGGGCGCGGCGTCGGGCACTGACCGCGTGTTCGCCACCGAGACTACAGCGTTGGACGCGCGAATCCTGGAACACCTTGAGTTCGATGCGGACCTGTCCATGGCTGATATGCAGACCGTCATGACATCGCTGGCGTCTCATTACGGCCTGTAAGAAGCGCCCTACCGGTCGGCCTTATAGTCCTTGACTCCTGCGTCCCTCAGGACGGTTGCAAGCTTCTCGCCTAGTAGTTTGTGACCGTCCTGTGTGGGGTGGACGCCGTCTTCGCCGAGCATGCCGACGAGCGTGTCCCTGTCCATGAGGTCGTCCATTCGGATGAACGGGATTTCCATGGTTTGCGCGGTGTCAGATAGTGCGGTCTCGACGCGTCCAACCCCGGCTGATGGTTCTGGGGATACGTTCGCGGGGCCGACCAAGAATAGGGCCGCGTTGGGATAAGCGTCCCGGACGCTCGTGAGGACACTGGTCGCCGCCTCGCTGACCTCTGCTGGTTCGTACCTTTGATCAAGTAGCCCGCCTTGGACGATGACGAGTTCAGGAGCGCGCCCTATTTCGAGTTCACCCGCTTCGATTTGTTCCTGAAAGTTCGGCGTTGCAGGCTCCACGGTGCGCTGCGCTAAGAATCCCGTACCGCCGTGGCCCTTCACTGTGACGTCGTAACCGAGGAATTGACCGGCAAGGGAAGTGAAGGTGCCTTGCGGCCCAACGGGGGCTGAACCGTTCGTCCAAGAATCGCCGAACACGACTGCTACTGGGTCGGGTTCTACCGTGGGCGGCGTGTACTCGGCTGCTTGTGCGGCGTTCTTTTGTACGAGTTCCTGCTGTTGCAGGTAGAGCCCGCCGAACGTGAGGATAGCGGCGAGGGTGAAGCAGGAGGCCGCGATGATCTTCGCTCGCCGGCTGATTGATGGCCGGCGTTTTCTGCGACGTGTTGATGGCACTACTTCCCCCACTGTTTGAGACCTGCACTGATATTAGCGCCCCCACCCTCTTCGGAGGATGGGGGCGCTTTTCTGTCGTATCTGGTGGTTACGCTCGATGGATGGAACGTAAGCCGCGTCCGGGTTGGCATGGGATCCCGCCGTCGAGGGACAGGTTCGTGCCGCCAACCAGCCTGCCAGCACCCGCTGAGGGCGTCACCGTGACGACCGCGAACGCGCCGGCTATCTGGGTTGACCTGACCTACCCGGACGGCAGGGTGCAGACAGTCAAAGGGTTCGCGATGGCCTGGACGAAGACTCTTGTACGGGCTCAGTGGGTTGAGTACAGCATGGCGCGGGAGGCTTGGGTCGACGCATCCGTGGTGAAGCGCCGCGAACTAGTCAAGCCTCGAGAGCCTTGAAGGCGCGGGCGGCTACCTCTGCCCCTTGGAAGTGGGCGTCCGGCAGCAGGTCGGAGTAGATGTCTGACGTGATTGAGATGCTGTTGTGTCCTAGGCGACGGCTCAACTGGAACAAGTCCATGCCCGCGGACAACATGGCACTGGAATGGCTGTGTCTCAAAGCGTGAATTGTGGGCTTTGTCTTGAGCGTGTATCCGGCTTTGAGGCATGCGGGACCCCAAACTTTGTGCGCGAGTGACGAGGTGATGACGTCGCCTTTGGTGTTGGTGAACAGCAGCTTCTCGTTGCCCAGTAGTGGCCGGATGATGTCGAGGGTTGATGGTGCCAGGGATACTGTGCGCCGCCCCCTACGCGTCTTAGGAGGCCCGATAACATACCTTCCGGTGCCGTCTTCCTTCCACGCCTTCGTAACCCTTACGAGGGGCACAGGGCCGTCCACCTCAATATCCTTCGGGGTCAACGCTGTAGCCTCCCCAAACCTGAGCCCCGTGCCAATAAGGAACGTGAAGAACGGCAGGTAGTGGGGTGTGAGGTGTTGGCTGATGTTCTGCCATTCGTCTTGTGTGATGAACTGCGCCCTTTCCCCTGTCCCCTGATCCTTGGGCAAACGGATGCCGCGGGTGACGTTGTGCGGGATCACCTGATGATTCACAGCCGTGTTCAACGCAGCGGCAAGGAACCCGTGGTTGTTGCTGATTGTCTTTGGCGCCAACCCCTTCACGAGCATGTCCTGGATCCACTCCTTCACATCGGCTTGAGTCAGCTTCTGTGTGCGGATCTGCCCTAGCTCGGTGAAGTGCCAGCCGATGCACCGTTCATACCTTGAGATGGTTCCTGGTCCGACGCCGACCAACTGTTTGATGTGCGTCCGCATCGACTCCTCCAACGTGGGCCCCTCATCTTGGGCTTCCCTGAGGATCCGTCGCGCAGTATCGGGCCCCGACTTCTCATACAAGGCGGCGAACGCTTCGACCTTCGACTTGTCGCGGTCGGAGTACGTGTTCCGCTCCCCATTCACGTAGTACACGACCCGGTACGACGTGCCCGTCTTGCCTTCGCGGGTTTCAATGCGTGGCATCAGGAATCGGCCTCGTCATAGTCTGGCCTTTCCTCAGCCCGAGCGCGCAACCATTCGGCTTCAGCGATTGCTTCTGGGAACTCGTTCAGCAATTCAATAGCAGCAGTGCGCAGAACAGACTTGCGCAGTTGACGGACATTCATGCCGTACCACCCTCACTTTTCATCGCAGTCAGGACTTTCCGGGCAATCTCCGTGCAGTTGATCAAGCCCTCGACGCCCGTGTGCAGCCCACCCCGCTCCTCATCCCAGTACGCCTGGTCAGAGTTGACCCAGCTGACGTCGGAGCCATCTTCTATCGCCACCTTGATCACCGCCGCAAGCTCGTCCTCGTTCATGCTGGCCCACCCTCCCAGCTGAACCCGTGGCATCGGGCCTCGGATTGTTCGTGAACGTCTAGGCGGTGTTCTGCTGCGTCGTCCGGCCCACCGAGATCGAGCCCGCAACAGTGCTGCGGTAGTTTCGCGTACCAAGCTTCTAGCGAGGGGGTGTGGAACTCACCAGACTCACTCTGACTCACCGTTGCGCTCATTTCCTAAACCTTTCATTAGCGAAACCTTTAGGGGCGACCCGCCCGGCCCCCCCCCCCCCCCCGACTCACAAGATTTCCCCTAGCGCCTCTTGCCATTGCTGGATGAGCCACGCGTCGGCTTCCTTGTGGTCGGTGGTGTGATACCCGCGCTCCATGCTGGGCTGGCGCAGCATGCGGTGGTGGTTGTAGAGGCGGCTGCGCTCGGCGGGGTCCTCGAGGTTGAGGACCCACGCCGCGGCCTGCCTCGCGAGTGGCGAAGCCACCCCTACGCCTTCGCGCCGTAGTTGAGGCCGGTCGCCGCTACCACGCGGTACATGCGACCAAGCTTGCCGATGGCCTCCAGTGCCGTCGTGCGGTCCATGTCCTTCCAGAACACCTTGTTGAAGGAGTCGAGGATGTCGAAGCTCTCAACTTCGGTGGAGAGGGAAAGAACCTGCATGGCTGCCTCCTGGGCGGCTCGGTATCGGCTTGTTCCGATACACTCACTCTACCCCCGGTAGTGCAGCTTGTCTACGGGTTTTGTGCACCAGTTTCAACCATTTGGGAAGGTCCGGCCGGCGCTTGGGAAGGTTAACGAAAAGAGCCCCGCGTTTGCGGGGCTCTATCGGCGGAGACGGGGAGATTTGAAC
>NZ_JBTNDM010000017.1:0-45550 GCF_054510995.1 Arthrobacter sorbitolis | reverse complement strand
CGCCGACACAGATCGAAGGCGACCGCAGCCCGGGCCTGCCGAGCCGCGACCAGGCACTTGAGATCCTCAAGATCCCGCACCTCATCGATCAGCCCCGCGGCCTCCTTGCGCCTCGGAAGAAAGGCCATCGCATCGATCAGATCCCGCACCCAACCAACCCGCACGAACCCCGCCGGTACCTCCGCAACCGGGACAGTAGCCCCAGGAACAGTGCCAGCCGGATCCGTCGCCGTCGGGGCGTTGCCGGCCGGGTCAGCCACCGACGCGATATTCACTGCCGGGAAAGCAGCCCCTGAGCCGTGCGCGGATGACTCGACCAGGGAATCGACTCGGGAATCGACAGAGGAATCGACAGGCGCAGACGAGGCACCGGTAGTACGACCGCAAGCACACGGAATGGCACCAGATGGGACATCAACCGGACGCACAGCGACCTGAGTGACCGTGACAGAAGGGGCATCGACAGAAGTGACCGCGACAGAAGGGACATTGACCGGAGGGACAGCCGCGCGAGGGGCAGTAACAGGAGGAACAGGGGCAGAAGGGACAGCAACGAGCCAGGAAAAGCCACCACCGAAGAGGGCTTCGCGTAAAGCACTCCTGCTGCTGTCCATACGTAATCATCCCGTCCGCCACCGACATTATGAGGTCGACAACAGCCGCCGCCGGGGAAGGAAGTGCCGATATCTCAAAGGGTCTTGGACGTCGCATCTCCCGGATCACGGCTCCCAGCATCCGCGAGACCAGCGATCCCACGGAGACCACGGAGACCACGGAGACCACGAAGATCACGAGAACCACGGAGACCACGGAATACGCGCCAGTCCGCTCACACCTCGAACGCCGATTCGGGGACAGACCCGTACTCCCGGCGGGCCGGGTGGAGCCCGATGTGGGTGCCTCCGCGTTGCTGGATCCCGGGCGGAGTCGAGCCCGCGTCGACTGCTGCGCATCGGCTGCCCTGAAGTCCTGAGCAGGGACCTTCCGATGGCCCGGATCGGCGTTGTAGCGTGAGGGCGTGATCGTGCCCGATATCTCCCAGAACGCCGCCGCGGTCGCGGACCACTACGACGACCTCGATCCGATCTACCGTCGGGTGTGGGGCGAGCACGTCCATCACGGGCTCTGGGCGACGGGCCGTGAGACGCCCACCGAGGCCGTCGAGGCGCTCGTCGACACGGTCGGTGATCGGCTGCGCCTCCAACCCGGCGAGGCATGCGTCGACATCGGCTGCGGCTATGGCTCTACCGCGCGGCTGCTCGCGGTGACACGCGGGATCCGCGTCACGGGCTTCACGCTGTCCGCCGAGCAGGCCCACTACGCCGCCACGCATCCAGTACCCGATGTGGACATCCAGGTCCGCGACTGGCTCGCCAACGGGCTGACCGACGCCTCGGCCGATGCCGCCTGGGCGATCGAGTCGAGTGAGCACATGATCGACAAGCCCAGGTTCTTCGCCGAGGCGCATCGCGTACTGGTGCCCGGCGGCCGCCTCGTCATCTGCGCGTGGCTCGCCGAGACCGATGCCGGCCGGTGGAAGGTCCGCCACCTGCTCGAGCCGATCTGCCGGGAAGGCCGCCTGCCCTCGATGGGCACGCGCGAGGAGTACGAGGCGATGGCCGTGGCGGCGGGCTTTGCCGTGACCGGCTACGAGGATGTCAGCCGCCGCGTCGCGCGCACCTGGACGATCAGCGCCCGTCGACTGGTGAAGGCCGTGCTCACCGATCGCGAGACCCGTCGCCTCGCACGCAACAGCATCTCCTTCCTGATCCTCCCCCGCCTGATCCTGGCCTACCGCACCGGTGCGATGCGCTACGGGATCTTCACGCTGTCGAAGGCGACGGAGAACAGGACGCCACGCGAAACCGGCACATCGACCCAGCAGGAGCCGGCCTGATCACTGCACCACGGTCCAGGGCCTCGACCGGGTGACCGTCCCGCCCGAGCGTCCCCCTGTCCGGATGCGCGCGCCGACACCCAGGGGGTTGACCGCGACCGTGGTCGAGGTCGTAGGGTCGGCCACATGCCCGACGTGACGAAGCAGACGGGTGCGGCCCGAGCCCTGGCCGACCTCGGCCGGCAGGGCTTCGGTGCCATGCGGCTGCGTGACCGGCCGGCCTCCGATCCGGCCCGCGACCCCGACCGCGACCGCGACCCCGTGGCCGTCCTCCGTGCGGCGCTCGACCTCGGTGTCATGATGATCGACACCGCGGACGCCTACGGCAACGAGGAGCTCGTCGGCCGCGCGATCCGGCCGCGCCGCGACGAGGTGTTCCTGGCGAGCAAGTTCGGCCTGGTGTGGCGGGGCGGAGTCGCCGGCGAGTTCGATGTGCCGACCACGCATGGCCTCCTGCACCGGCCCCGCGCCGACGACGACGGCCCGGTGGACGCGGCGAGCGCGATCGGCGACGTCCTGGAAGCGATCGCACGCACCCACGGAGCCACCCGCGGCCAGGTCGCGCTGGCCTGGGTCCACTACCGCGAGCAGGCACTCGGCGTCCGCGTCGTCCCGATCCCCGGAACCACGCGCGTGGGCCATGTCCGCACCAACGTGGCCGCAGCCGGCCTGCGCCTGTCGGAGGTCGAACTCCGGCGGCTCGGGATGGCAGACCGCTCGCCGACCTGATCGGATAGCGGACGATTCCTGTCCGCAATCCGGCGTACCGTGGGCCCATGATCGAGACGTCGGCACGCCTCCTGCAGCTTCTCTCGCTCCTCCAGCTGCGGCGCGAATGGACCGGTCCCGCCCTCGCGCAGCGCATGGACGTCACGGAGCGCACGGTCCGGCGGGACATCGGGAAGCTGCGCACCCTGGGATACCCCATCAACGCCTCGCCCGGTGTGGCCGGCGGCTACCAGCTCGGCGCCGGCGCCCAGCTCCCGCCTCTCCTGCTCGACGACGACGAGGCGCTCGCCGTCGCGATCGGCCTCACGGCCGTCACGGCGAGCCCCGTCTCAGGTGTCGGGGAGGCCTCGGTCCGGGCCCTCACCAAGCTGGAGCAGGTGTTGCCGCCGCGCCTCCGCCCCCGCTTCTCCGGGCTGCGGTCGGCAGTGACCCGCATGGCGGCAGCGAGCACACCCGTGAACCCCGAGGTGCTCACGGCGTTCTCGGCGGCCATCACCGAGCGCCGCTGCGTCGCCTTCCGCTACGAACGGCACGACGGCGAGTCCTCCCGGCGCATCGTCGAGCCGTACCGCCTCGTGGACACCGGGCGCCGCTGGTACCTCGTGGCGTTCGACCGCTCGCGGGAGGACTGGCGGACCTTCCGCGTGGACCGCTGCCAGAGCGTGCCGATGACACGTGACAGGTTCGTGCCCCGCCCCCTGCCGGCCGCGGACCTCGCCGCCTACGTGCAGGAGTCGATCACGCGCTCGCCCTACTCGTACGACGCCGTGATCAGGTTCTCCGCCCCGCTCGAGGACCTGGAGCAGCGCGTGCCCTCGAGCACGGGGACGCTCGAGGCGGACGGCGCCGACCACACGATCCTCCGCGCCGGCTTCGACTCGCTCGACTTCCCGCTCGCCTACCTGGCGAGCTGGGACATCGACTTCGAGGTCCTCGAGCCGGCCGAGATGCGCGAGCGCGCCGTCGTCGTCGCCGACCGCCTGCGCCGGTCGGCCGGGACGCGCGCCCCCGGGTCCGCGGGGGACGCCGTCGGGCAGCGACCCAGCCCTCAGTGAACGCCCGCCTGCGGCCCGGTGCGAGCAACTAGACTGGCAGGCAACCATGACACTGACAATTACCTACCCCGCGGACCTCCCCGTCTCGGAACGCCGGGCAGACATCATGGCCGCGATCGCGGCCAACCAGGTCACCATCATCGCCGGCGAGACCGGGTCCGGGAAGACGACGCAGATCCCCAAGATGTGCCTCGAACTGGGCCTGGCGGAGCGCGGCCTGATCGGCCACACCCAGCCGCGCCGCCTCGCTGCGCGCACCGTCGCCGAGCGGATCGCCGAGGAGCTGCAGGTGCCGCTCGGCGAGGAGGTCGGCTACCAGGTCCGCTTCACCGGTTCCGTGGGCCGGAAGACGAAGATCAAGCTGATGACGGACGGCATCCTGCTGGCCGAGATCCAGCACGACAGGATGCTGCGCAAGTACAGCACCATCATCATCGACGAGGCCCACGAACGCAGCCTCAACATCGACTTCATCCTCGGCTACCTCCGGAGGATCCTGCCCGAGCGGCCGGACCTGAAGGTCATCATCACCTCGGCCACCATCGATCCCCAGCGCTTTGCCGCCCACTTCGCCGCCGACGCCGCGATCGAGGACACCTCCCCCGCGCCGATCATCGAGGTCTCGGGCCGCACCTACCCCGTGGAGATCCGGTACCGGCCGCTCGACCAGCCGCCGGGCGGGCTCGACGACGGCGAGGGCGGGGCGGACAGCGAACTCGAGGAGGAACGGGATCCCCTCGACGCGGTCTGCGACGCCGTCGACGAACTCTCCGTCGAGGCGCCGGGCGACATCCTCGTCTTCTTCTCCGGCGAGCGCGAGATCCGCGACGCCGCGGACGCGCTGCGGGCCAGGATCCAGTCCACGACCCGCCTGCGCGGCACGGAGGTCCTGCCCCTGTTCGCGCGCCTGTCCCTCGAGGAACAGCACCGCGTCTTCCGCCCCACGGGCAGCCACCGGCGGATCGTGCTCGCGACGAACGTCGCCGAGACGTCCCTCACGGTGCCCGGCATCAAGTACGTGATCGACACGGGTACGGCGCGCATCTCCCGCTACTCCCATCGCACCAAGGTGCAGCGCCTGCCGATCGAGCGTGTCTCGCAGGCGTCCGCCAACCAGAGGTCGGGGCGCAGCGGCCGTGTCTCCGACGGCATCGCCATCCGCCTCTACTCGGAGGAGGACTTCGAGTCGCGGCGGCCGTTCACCGAGCCCGAGATCCTCCGGACGAGCCTCGCCGCCGTCATCCTGCAGATGGCCGCCATGGGCGTGACGCGCAGCCCGAAGGACATCGCGGAGTTCCCGTTCGTCGAACCGCCCGAGACCAAGGCGATCAACGACGGCGTGGCCCTGCTGCGTGAACTCGGCGCACTGAAGGACGACGGCGGGCTGTCCGCCGTCGGACGCAAGCTCGCGCAGCTCCCCGTCGACCCACGGCTCGGGCGCATGATCGTCGAGGCCGGAGCCCGGGGCGCCGTGAAGGAGGTCATGGTCCTGGCGGCCGCGCTGACCATCCAGGACCCGCGGGAGCGGCCCTCCGCCGATCAACCGGCCAAGCAGCAGCAGGCGGCCGAGAAGCACAAGCGCTTCGTCGACGAGAACTCCGACTTCACCGCCTACCTCAACCTGTGGCGGTACCTGCAGGAGAAGCAGGACGAGCTCTCCTCGACGCAGTTCCGGAAGCTGTGCCGTACGGAGTTCATCAACTACCTGCGCGTCCGGGAATGGCAGGACCTCTTCCAGCAGCTGCGCCAGCTCGCGAAGCCGCTCGGCATCACGCTGCCCGCGGGTCCCGTGGACCCCGTGGGACTGCACGAGCAGATCCACGTCAGCCTGCTCTCCGGCCTGCTCGGCAACATCGGGCTCTACGACCAGCGCAAGCGCGAGTACTCGGGCGCCCGCGGGACCCGCTTCGCCGTGTTCCCCGGGTCGGCGCTGTTCAAGAAGTCGCCCGACTGGGTGATGGCCGCCGAGCTCGTCGAGACCTCGCGGCTGTGGGCCCGCGTCGTCGCCCGTATCGACCCCCTGTGGGCCGAGCAGGTGGCCCCGCACCTCGTGAAGCGCACGTACAGCGAACCGCACTGGTCGCGGAAGATGGGCTCGGTCATGGCCTACGAGAAGGTCACGCTGTACGGCGTGCCGATCGTGCCCCAGCGCCGCATCAACTACGGCCGGGTCGACCGTGAGGTCGCGCGCGAGCTGTTCATCCGCCACGCCCTCGTGGAGGGCGACTGGAAGACGCACCACACGTTCTTCAGCCGGAACCAGGCCCGGCTCGCCGAGGTGGAGGAGCTCGAGAACCGGCTGCGGCGGCGGGACCTGCGGGTCGACGACGAGACGCTCTTCGAGTTCTACGACCAGCGCATCGGTGCCGAGGTCGTCTCGGAGCGGCACTTCGACTCCTGGTGGAAGCAGGCCCGCCAGGAGCAGTCGGACCTGCTCGACTTCGATCCGGAACAGCTCCTCAGCGAGGACGCGGCGGAGCTTGACGAGGCGGCCTTCCCGAGCACCTGGCACCAGGCGGGCTTCGAGCTGCCGCTGGCCTACGAGTTCTCACCGCTGACCCCGGAGGCGCACGACGGCGTCACCGTCACGATCCCGGTCCTGTTCCTCAACCAGCTCGACCCGAAGCCGTTCCGCTGGCAGATCCCCGGCCAGCGCGTGGAGCTCGTCACCGCCCTCATCAAGTCGCTGCCGAAGCAGGTGCGGAAAAACTTCGTGCCCGCGCCCGACGTCGCGCGCACCGCCGTCGCGGCCCTCGCGTCGGACTTCGACCCCGCCGAGGACGATCTCGAGGCGGCCCTCGAACTCGCGCTCCGGCGCCTGCGAGGACACATCATCCCATCGGGGTCGTGGAACTGGTCCTCGGTGCCGCAGCACCTGCTGATGATGTTCCGCATCGTGGACGCCGACGGCCGCGTGCTCGACGAGTCGCGCGACCTCGAGGCGCTCAAGGAAGCGCTCGCGCCGGCGGTGAGCCGCGCCATCGCGCAGTCGCTCGGCGCCACCCCCGGCAGTACGCGACCCTCGGGAGGGCCCGGGCGCGGAGGACGCGGCAGCGGCACGGGCCCTGCCGGGCGGGACGACGGACGCCCCTCTGCGGCGCGGGGAGGGCGCGGCGCACCGGCAGCGGATGCCTCACGCGCCGGCGGGCCCACCGGCGGGCCGGCCGGCGTCGCCCCTGCCTCCCGCGGCGGACTCGCCGTGGCCGAGGCGCCCGCCGTGGCGGAGCGGACGGGCGAGAAGGCGTGGGTCTTCGGCGCCATCGAGCGCGAGGTCTCGCGCACCGTCGGCGGGCACCGCATCACGGGCTTCCCGGCCGTCGTCGACGAAGGCTCGTCGGTGGGCCTGAAGGTCTTCCCCGACGCAGGCCAGCAGGCGACGGTCATGCGGGCGGGCATCATCCGACTCCTGTCGCTGCGCATCCCGAGCCCCGCGAAGTACGTCCTCGAGCACCTGAGCAACACCGAGAAGCTCACCTTCAGCCAGAACCCGCACGGCAGTGTCGCGGAGCTGATCCGCGACTGCTCGCTGGCAGCCATCGACAAGCTCGTCCCCGAGGACCTGCCCTGGACCGAGGAGGCCTTCGACCGGCTCTACGAGGACGTCCGGGCCGAGCTGATCGACACCGTCTTCACGGTGACGGCGACGGTCGAGCGGGTGCTGTCCAGCACCCGCCGGATCCAGAAGCAGCTGAAGGGCACCACCAGCCTCGCCCTCATCACGGCGCTCAACGACGTCCGGAGTCAACTCGAGCACCTCGTCTACCCCGGGTTCGTCGCCGCGACGGGCTACGCCCAGCTGGCGCACCTGCCGCGGTACCTGAAGGCCATCGAGATCCGGCTGGAGAAGCTGCCGACGAACGTGCAGCGTGACGGCCTCGGCACGGCGGTGATCCAGCGGCTGGAGGACGAGTACGACGACGCCGTCGCGTCCCTCGCGGCCGGGCGCCACCGCCCGGCCGCCCTGCGGCGCGTGCGCTGGATGGTCGAGGAGCTGCGCGTCAGCCTGTTCGCCCAGGACCTCGGGACGGCGTACTCGGTGTCCGAGAAGCGCGTGCGGACGGCCCTGAACGAGGCGCTCGCGGCGACCCGATAGCCCTGCCGGCCGGTGGCATGACCCGCCCGGCCAGCCGGGCCGCCTACTCCGGGACGGAGGCGCCGTGCCCGGCCTCGCGCAGGGCGGTGCGCAGCGCGTCGGCCGCACGATCCATCGCGGCGGGGTCGGGTGCATGGTCGACGCGCTTGACGTCGAAGTCCTGCGGCGACTGCGTGGGCCAGACATGGACGTGCAGGTGGGGCACCTCGTAGCCCTCGAGGAGCACCCCCACGCGCTTCGCCCCGAACGCCGCCTCCTGGGCACGGCCGATCGTCTGTGCCACCGCCATCACCCGGGTCAGGGTCCCGGGGTCGGCCTCGAGCCAGTGCTCGATCTCCCGGCGCGGCACCACGAGGGTGTGCCCGGGGGTGATGGGGGCGATGGTCAGGAACGCGACGACGTCGTCGTCCTTCCAGACGAACCGGCCCGGCACCTGCCCGTCGATGATCTTCGTGAACAGCGTGGGCATGGTTCCTCCTGGGGCGGCGCCCGGCGCCGATCGGGCTGGCAGTGGTGCTCCTCCGCGCAGGGGCGGCGGCACGGGGCGTCCTGGGGTCATGCCCCGACGCTACCGCGCCGCCCGGGAACGGGCCAGCGCGCATCCGGCGCCGGCCCGTCCTCGGGCACCCGGTGTCAGGCCCCCGTCGCGACGGGCAGGCCCTCCGTCGTGGACCACTGCGACCACGAGCCGGGGAACAGCGAGGCGTCGATGCCCGCGATGTGCAGGGCCGCGATCTCGTGGGCGGCCGTGATGCCGGAGCCGCAGTAGACCGCGACGCGGCCGCGGTCGGCGCCGAGGGCGCCGAAGCGTCGCCGGAGCTCGTCGGCCGGCCGGAAGCGCCGGTCCTCCCCGAGGTTGTCCGCCGTGGGTGCGCTGACCGCGCCGGGGATATGGCCGGCCCTGGGGTCCACGGGCTCCTGCTCGCCCCGGAACCGTTCGCCGGCGCGCGCGTCGAGCAGGACGTCGGCGGCCGACCCGTTGAGGAGGTCCGGGACCGACACGACGGGCATGTGCCCGGCGGCGAGGTGGACGGAGCCGACGCAGTGGCGCTCCTCCCCCCGCTCGACGTCGAACCCTGCCGCGCGCCACGCAGTCAGTCCGCCGTCGAGCAGGCTGACGGACGTGAAGCCCGCGTCACGCAGGAGCCACCACAGGCGGGCGGCGGCGAGGTTGCCGGAGTCGTCGTAGGCGACCACGGTGTCGCCGTCGTTGAGTCCCCACTGCCGGGCTGCCTCCTGCAGGGCGTCCGCCGGAGGCAGCGGGTGGCGGCCCCGACCGGGCCCGCCGGGAGCGCACAGCTGGGTCTCCATGTCCACGTACACGGCGCCGGGTAGGTGGGCTGCGCGGTAGTGCTCGTGGCCGTGGGGGTCGCCCAGGGACCAGCGCACATCGAGCAGGATCGTCTGCGCACCGGAGGTCATCCGGTCCTGCAGTTCCTGCACATCCATCAGAGTCTTCATCGAGATCTCCTGTCGGAACGGGCGGCCGGACAGCGGCGGTGACCGCGGCCGGCCCTGATGCAGGCCAGTCCACCACACGGTGGACCGCGCACCAACCCGTCAGAGCTCGACGCTCGCCCGGACGTCCAGGTGGCGGAAGGTGGTCCCGTAGCGCCCTCCGAGCCGCGTGACGTGCCCCTCGACCATGCCGAGCCCCGTCTCGTTCAGCAGGGCGTCGTGGATCTGGAACGCGCGCGGTGCGCGCACCGACGCCACGAAGTCGACGACCTCCGCGAGTTTCGACCAGGGCGCATGCACGGGGACGAGCAGCGTCCCGACGTCGACGCCGTCCGGCACGACGAAGGAGTCGCCGGGGTGGTAGACGGCTCCCCCGACGAGGAAGCCCACGTTCGCGACCAGCGGGATGAGCGGGTGGATCAGGGCGTGCTGCCCGCCGAACGTCCGGACCTCGAACCCCGCCGCCGAGAACTGCTCGCCGCCGGCCACGGCGTGGATGCGGTCCCCCGCGGCGTCCCCGAGTGCGCGGGCCACGGCGTCCGCGACGCCCTGCGGGGCCCAGAGCCCGGCCGCCCCGTCCGCGGCCAGCACCGCGACCACCCGGTCGACGTCGACGTGGTCGGCGTGCTCGTGCGTGACGAGGACTGCCGCAGCGCCCGCGAGGGCCTCCTCGACCTCGGAGAAGGAGCCCGGGTCGATGACGAGGACGGAGCCGTCCTGCTCGAGACGCACGCACGAGTGCGTGAACTTGGTCAGCAGCATGCGCCCAGACTACCCGCGGCTCCACTGATAATCTTGACTCTGGTTCAGGGCACCTCTCGTGCCCGTGGAAAGGTAGGACATGACGCCCGAGGCGACATCCGAAGCAGCGCCGTCGGCAGGAACGGGCGGGGCCCAGCGCGTCACGCGCCAGCGCCGGGCCGTCAGTGCCGCCCTCGACGACCTCGCCGACTTCGTCAGCACGCAGGAGCTGCACCGGCTGCTCCAGGATCGCGGCGAGTCGGTCTCCCTCGCCACGACGTACCGGATCCTGCAGTCCATGGCCGACGACGGCCTCGTCGACGTGCTGCGCAGCGGTGACAACGAGGCCGTCTACCGTCGCTGCGCCGTCGAGCACCACCACCATCACCTGCTGTGCAGGAACTGCGGTAGGGCCGTCGAGATCGAGGCTCCCGCCGTCGAGCAGTGGGCCGCACGCATCGCCGCGGACCACGGCTTCACCGACACGGCACACACGGTCGAGATCCACGGGCTGTGCCCCGAGTGCTCGGCGCTCCGCGCACGGCCCTAGAGACTCCGCGAAGCACCATACCCCACGCGGCCCCTGCGGGACACCGTCCCGTCCGCCGGGGACCACCGCTCTCCTCGACTACGCTGGGGCCATGCCTTCCGACCGCTCCGTCCCTGCTTCGTCGGCCCCGGCCGCGGCCGGTTCCGACGCGGGTACGCCGGGTACGGGTGGTCCTGACACCGTCGGTCCCGACGCCGAACACCTCGAGGCCCTGATCGATGCGGTACGACGGTACCGGAACGCGGAGATCGCGATGCGCGGCCGCAGCAGGGATTCCATGCACCTCGGTCGGTCGGACATGACAGCACTGCGCCTGCTGCTCCAGGCAGGACGGACCGGCCGCCCCCTCAGCCCGGCCGTGCTCGCCCGGGAACTCGGCATCTCGACGGCGGCCACGACGGTGCTGGTGGACCGCCTGACGAAGAGCGGGCACGCGGAGCGCCGCCCGAGCCCCGCCGACAGGCGGGGCGTCGAGATCTGGCCGACGGCCACGACCGACGACGAGGTCCGCGCGACCATGGGGGCGATGCACGAGCGCATGATGTCCGTCGTCACGGCGCTCTCGCCCGAGGAGAGCGGCACGATCCACCGGTTCCTCGGCTCCCTGGGGCTCGCGATGTCGGAACTGGACTTCCCGGCTCCTGCCGCCCCCAGCGCCTGACGGCTCCTCCCGACGCGGGAGACGGCGCGACCCGGGCGAGTAGCTAGGAAGATTGGCTACTAGATGACCTAAGCTGTAGTCATGACCTCGGACGCGCAGCAGGGAGCCGGCTACTGGTACCCGCCGGCGGCCCGGGACGCGCCCGGCCACACGGCCACCGGAGTGGACGTCCTCAACGCCCTCAGGGCGTACCGCACCCTGGAGAGCGGCCTGCGCCGGACCCTCAGCCGGCGGCTCGGCATCAACGAGACGGATCTGGGCGCCCTGCGCCACCTGCTCGCCGTCTGGCACGGGGACGAGGCCGCGAGCCCCAAGGAGCTCGCGCTGGCCCTCGGCATCTCGAGCGCCTCCACCACCCTCGTGATCGACCGGCTCGAGAAGGCCGGCTTCGTGCGCCGCCGCCGCCACCCCGTGGACCGCCGCGCCGTGATCCTGGAACCCGGGGACCGGGCCACGGACGAGTTCCGCGCCGCCTTCGACATCGAGAAGCGCGGCGTCCTGGCTGCGGCCGGACGACTGACGAACGAGGAGACCGAGACGGTCACCCGCTTCCTGCGCTCCATGGAGCAGGCCATCACCGACGCCGTCGACGTGCCCGACCGTTCGCCGGAGTCCTAGTCCCGCGTGCCTGCCACGACGTCCGTCGCGCCCACGGTGCCGCGTTCCTGCGATCTGCCCGCCGCCCGGCGGGAGCCGACCAGTCGGCACACCAGGTAGATCACGAAGGAGATCGTCGTGACGTACGGACTGATCGGGATGCGGCCGCCCAGCGCGAGGAGGATGCCGCCCACCACCGACGTGCACGCGAACACGACGCTGAGGAGCACCACGAGCCCGGGCGCCGACGTCACCTTCAGGGCCGCCGCCGCCGGGGTGATGAGCAGGGCGAGCACGAGGAGGGCGCCGACGACCTGGATGGACAGCGCCACCGAGACCCCCAGCAGGACCATGAACAGGATCGAGAGCCCCCTGACCGGCACGCCGCGCGCCGCGGCGAGGTCGGCGTCGGCACTCGCGAAGGTGAGCGGGCGCCAGATCGCGGCCAGCGCCACGATGACCACCGCGGCGCACCCCACCAGCAGGTTCAGCTGCACGTCGTCGACCGAGACGATCTGCCCGGTGAGGAGGCCGAACTTGTTGGCCGCGCGCCCCTCGTAGAGCGCGAGGAAGAGGATCCCGAGACCGAGGCCGAAGGGCATGACCACGCCGATGATCGAGTTGTGGTCGCGGGCACGGATCCCCATGACCCCCAGGACGAGCGCCGCGAGCACGGAGCCCACGAGCGAGCCGCCGACCACGTTGGCCCCGACGAGCAGCGCGAACGCCGCTCCGGCGAAGGAGAGCTCGGCGATGCCGTGCACCGCGAAGGCGAGGTCGCGCATCATGACGAAGGTACCGATGAGCCCCCCCAGCAGGCCGAGCACCGCCCCGGCGATCAGCGAGTTCCGGACGAGGGGCAGCAGCTGCGCGTAGTTGTCGAAGGTGAAGATGGCGCCCAGGACGTCGGAGAAGTCCATGGTCAGGCGCTCTCGTGGTGGTGGGTCGTGGCGTCGGGCAGGCCGACGACGACGAGCCGCCCGTTGCTGGAGAAGACCTCGACGGGACTGTCGTACAGGTCGGAGAGCACCTCGCTCGTCATGACGTCGGCGGGCGTCCCGACGCGGAACCTGCCGTCGGCGAGGTACAGGACCCGGTCCACGTACTCGATGACGGGGTTGATCTCGTGGGTCACGAAGACCACCGCGCTGTTCCGATCGTGGCACTGCCGGTTGATGAGCGAGCTCACCGCCTGCTGGTGGTTGAGATCGAGCGACAGCAGCGGTTCGTCGCAGAGCAGGACGGACGGGTCGGTGGCCAGGGCCTGCGCGGCACGCAGGCGCTGCTGCTCGCCGCCCGAGAGGAGACCCACGGGGGCGTCCGCGTACGACTCGGCGCCGACGTCGCGCAGGAGCCCGTCCACCCGCTCCCGGTAGGAACCGCTCCGCAGCCTCAGCCCCCAGCGGTGGCCGTCCACGCCGAGCCCCACCAGGTCACGGGCGCGCAGCGGTGTCTCGGGCGGGAACGACTTCTGCTGCGGGATGTAGCCGAGGCTCCGGCTGCCGCGCGTGATGGGGCGGCCGCCGATCGTCGCCGTGCCGGCGTCGAGCGGCAGCAGGCCGAGCAGGACCTTCAGGAAGCTCGTCTTGCCCGATCCGTTCGGACCGAGCACGGCGAAGAACTCGCCGGGCATGATGTCGAGGTCCAGCCCCTCCCACAGGGTGCGCGGGCCGAAGGAGAGCGCCGCGCCCCGGAGGCTGATCGCCGGACCCTCCGCCCCGTCCGGGGAGGGAATGGAGCGGGACGTCGTCGAGGTCATGCGGGCTTCCAGTCGGTCGTTGGGGTCGTGCCGGGCCGGATTCCGGGCCCGGACGCCGACGTCGGGACGCGGGACCTCAGGATCCCAGCGCGGCCTCGATGCTATCCGTGTTGGCCGTCATCCAGGAAACGTATCCCTCCCCCTCGGGCAGTGTCTCGGTGAAGTCGAGGACGGGGAGGTCCGCCTCCTCGGCGGCCGACCGCACGGCCTCGGTCTGTGATCCTTCGGTCTGGCCGTTGTAGGCGAGGAAGTCGAGGGTCCCGCCCGAGACGAGCGCCTTCATCTCCTCGAGGACGGCGACGGGGACGTCGGACTCCTCCTCGATGGCCTCGGTGAACTCCTCGGGGGTCGCGTTGTGGAGCCCGGCGGCCTCGAGGAGGTAGACGGGGACGGGCTCCGTCACGGCCACGTCGCCGCCGTGCCCGCCGGAGGCCAGCGCCGCCAGGCGCTCCTGCAGTGCCTGCAGCTCCGCGGTGAAGGCGTCGGCCCGCTCCTGGTACGCGCCGGCGTTCGCCCCGTCCAGCCGGCCGAGTTCCTCCGCGATGGCGTCGGCGAGGGTCATCATGGCCGGCAGGTCGTACCAGACGTGCTCGTTGAAGGAGCCGTGGGCGTGGCCCTCCTCGGTATGCCCGCCTGCGGGGTCCTCGGCCTCCCCGGAGCCCTCCGCCTCCTCAAGGCCGGAGAGTTCGACGGCGCTGAGCACCGTCCCCGCCCCGGTCTCCTCGGCGAGGCGACCGAGGAACGGGTCGTAGCCTCCCCCGTTCTCGATGACGAGGTCGGCCTCGGACACGGAGAGCTTGTCCTGCACCGTGGCCTCGTAGGAGTGGGGGTCCTGGCTGAGGCTGTCGACGATCGGCGTCACCTCGACGTCGTCGCCCCCCACGACCGAGGCGATGTCCCCGTACACGTTGGTGGCGGTGACGACCGTCAGGGCATCCTCCGCGGCTGCGCCCTCCGAGCCGGCTGCGGACCCGTCGCCGCACGCGGCGAGGCCGACGGCGGACACCGCCAGGAACGCGGGGACGGCGAGACGGTGGGACAGGCGCATGGGGACCTCGATCGGACTAATGAGAACTGTTTACGTTAGGGACCGAGCATATCCCACACGCGAATGGTTCGCATTCCCCGGGCGCGAGGCCGCCCGTCAGCGTACCGGGGCCTCCCCGCCGACGCCCCCGCCGGTCCGCCGCACGCCCTGGTTCTGCGTGGCGTCCCGGATCTCGCCGATGAGCTGTTCGATCACGTCCTCGAGGAACAGGACCCCCCGGGTGGAACCGTCGGGGCCGAGGACGCGCGCCAGGTGGGACCCGGTCCGCTGCATCACGGCGAGGGCGTCCTCGATCTCGTCACCCAGCGACAGGTTCACGAGCGTGCGCACCTTGTTCTCCGTGATGGGCCTCCGGTACATGGCCTGCGGCATGGACATGACGTCCTTCAGGTGCATGTACCCGGTCAGGTTCCCCGAATCGTCGACCATCACGAACCGGGAGAACCCGGTGCGGCCGACAGCCCGTTCGAAGTCCTCCGGCGTCGCGTCGGTCCGCACGGTGACGAGCTCGCCGAGGGGGATCATCGTGGTCTCGGCCGTCTGGCCGGAGAACTCGAGGGCGCTCGTGATCAGCCCCGACTCGTCGTCCACCAGTCCGCTCCTCGTCGACTCCTCGACGATGGACTGCACCTCCTCGAGCGTGTAGGTCGAGGACACCTCGTCCTTCGGCTCCACCTTGAGGGCGCGGAGGATGTGGTTGGCGGCCCAGTTGAGCGTGGAGATCACCGGGTTGACCACCCGCGCGACCATCACGAGCGGCGGGGCCAGGAGGAGCGCCGCCTTGTCGGCCACCGAGACCGAGATGTTCTTCGGTACCATCTCGCCGAAGGTCACGTGCAGGAACGTCACGAGGACCAGGGCGAGCGCGAACGCGACGCCGTCCGCGAGCCCCTCGGGGATGCCGACGGCCTCGAACGGCACCACGAACAGGTGGTGGATGGCCGGCTCGGCCACCTGCAGGATCAGCAGGGAGCAGACCGTGATGCCGAGCTGCGAGCAGGCGAGCATCAGGGACACGTGCTCCATGGCCCAGATGGTGGTCCGCGCGCGCTTCGACCCGGCCTCCGCCAGGGGTTCGATCTGGCTACGGCGCGCCGACATGATCGCGAACTCCGAGCCGACGAAGAAGGCGTTGCCCATCAGGAGGACGACGAGCCAGGCGATTCCTGCCCAGTCGTTCATCGGTTGTCCTTCCGTACTGCGGTGCTGCCGGCGAGGACCGGACGGGCGGTCGGCCGGGGAACGGTGTGGTGCTGGCCCGTGCCCTGGGGCACCGACTGGTGCTCGGGCACGACCATGGAGTCGGGGCCCTCCTCGCCGGCGGGTGTCGGTGCCGGCCGGAAGTGGACGCGGTCGATGCGCCGTCCGTCCATGCGCTCCACGGTGAGGGTCCCTGCGGGCACCTCCACCTGGTCGCCCGGCGCCGCGACGCGACCGAGCTCCGCCATGATGAACCCGGCCACGGTCTCGTAGCCGGACTCGTCGGGGACCACGAGGCCGGGGATCTGCATCGTGACCTCGTCGGGCCGGAGGAGGCCGGGGAAGAACCAGTCCCCGGCCGCGCTCTGCAGCACGCCGGGCTTCAGCTTGTCGTGCTCGTCCTTGACCTCGCCGACGATCTCCTCGACGAGGTCCTCGAGCGTGGCGACGCCGGCGGTGCCCCCGTACTCGTCCAGGACGACGGCGAGCT
This sequence comes from Arthrobacter sorbitolis, assembly GCF_054510995.1. Taxonomy (NCBI): domain Bacteria; kingdom Bacillati; phylum Actinomycetota; class Actinomycetes; order Micrococcales; family Micrococcaceae; genus Arthrobacter; species Arthrobacter sorbitolis. Next base: position 29,272 of record NZ_JBTNDM010000017.1, on the reverse strand, counting down.
GGAGGTTCGCCTCGCGCAGCTCGCTGAGGAGCGAGTCGAGGTGCACGGTCTCGGGGACGCGCAGGACCTCGGTCATGATGGTCCCGGCGGGGAGTTCGGCGCGCTTGTGGCGCGGGACCGCCACGGCCTTCTTGACGTGCACGACACCGCGGATGTCGTCGGCGGAGTCGCCGATGAGCGGGAACCGGGAGTAGCCGGTCCGCCGCGCCGCCTCGACGACGTCCGCCACCGTCTGGTCGGAGTCGATGACCTCCATGCGGATGCGCGGTGTCATGACGTCGGCCGCGGTGCGGTCGGAGAAGCTGAAGGTACGGGCCAGGAAGTTGGCCGTGCCCTGGTCGAGGGTGCCCATCTCGGCGGAGCGGCGCACGAGCGACGAGAGCTCCGACGGTGTCCTCGCGCCCGAGATCTCCTCCTTCGCCTCGAGGCCGAAGATGTTGAGGATCCGGTTGGAGAAGCCGTTCAGCACGATGATGGCCGGCTTGAAGACGGCGGTGAAGACGAGCTGCGGGCGGGCGAGCGTCCGGCCCACCCGGAAGGGCAGGGCGATGGAGAGGTTCTTGGGGACGAGTTCGCCGATGAGCATCGAGAGCAGGGTCGCCAGGACCATCGCGAGGATGATCGACGTCGAGGCGGCCAGGGCCTCCGACAGGCCGAGGCCCGCGAGGGGCGCCTCGAGCAGCCGTCCGACGGACGGCTCCATGACGTAGCCCGTGAGCAGGGTCGTGAGGGTGATGCCGAGCTGGCAGCTCGACAGCTGGGTGGAGAGCGACTTCAGGCAGCGCAGCAGCGGCTCGGCCTTCGTGTCGCCCTCGTCCACGGCACGCTGCACGTAGGTCTGGTCGAGCGCGACGAGCGCGAACTCGACGGCCACGAAGAACCCCGTGCCGAGGACGAGGAGCAGGCCGACGGCCAGGAGGATCCACTCCACCGCTACCTCCCCTCCCCCATCGATGCAGGTCGGGACTGCAGCGGTCCGCGTCTGAGGGGGTCCGCCGCGTCGGCCGGGAGGTGGGCTGCGTCCTGGCCGGACCCGGCATCGACCGGGCGCTCCGCATCGGTTCCGGGCAGCAGATGGGCAAGAGGAGAGGGGATGCCGGCTTCGAGCCGGCCCCTAGAAGGACTGTCCATAAGGATCCCCAGTTTACCGGCTCGGGCACGCCCGTGCCCGAGCACTTTCTCCGCGGGCGGAACCGCGCCCGGCCGGGAGCGCCTACCAGCTCTGCTGGAGCGGCCGGCCCTCCTCGTACCCGGCCGCCGACTGCACGCCGACGACGGCCCGCTCGCGGAACTCGGCCAGCGATGCCGCGCCCGCGTAGGTCATGGAGCTGCGGACGCCGGCGGTGATCAGGTCGACGAGGTCCTCCACGCCGGGGCGGGCCGGGTCGAGGTACATCTTCGACGTGGAGATGCCCTCCTCGAAGAGGCCCTTCCGGGCGCGGGCGAAGACGTCGTCGCGCCGCGTGCGGTTCTGCACGGCACGCGCCGACGCCATGCCGAAGCTCTCCTTGTAGCGGCGTCCGTCGCTGTCGGCCTGGAGATCGCCCGGGCTCTCGTAGGTCCCGGCGAACCAGGACCCGATCATGACCTGGCTCGCACCCGCGGCGAGCGCGAGGGCCACATCGCGCGGGTACCGGACGCCGCCGTCGGCCCACACATGGGCGCCGAGCTCGGCCGCGGCCTGCGCGCACTCGTGGACGGCGGAGAACTGCGGGCGGCCGACGGCGGTCATCATGCGCGTGGTGCACATGGCGCCGGGTCCGACGCCGACCTTGACGATGGAGGCGCCGGCGGCGACGAGGTCGCGGACGCCGTCGGCGCTGACGACGTTGCCGGCGACGATCGGGACCCGGGGGTCGAGGCCGCGGACGACGGCGAGCGCGTCCAGCATCTTCCGCTGGTGGCCGTGGGCGGTGTCGACGACGAGGACGTCGACGCCTGCATCGAGCAGGGCGCCGGCCTTCGCCTCGACGTCCCCGTTGATGCCGACCGCCGCGGCGACGCGGAGCCTGCCCGCGGCGTCGACCGCCGGCTCGTAGATCGTGGAGCGGAGCGCGCCGGTCCGGGTGATGACACCCTGCAGCACGCCGTCCCGCACCACCGGAGCGAGGGCGACGCGGGCACCGTCGAGGTCCTCGAAGGCCTTCTGCAGCGCCGCGGCCGGGTCGTCGTCGAACAGGGACGCCTCGAACGGCGCGGGCGCGGCGCGCATGACGGACTCGAGCGAGGCGAAGCGGTCCACCTCCTCGCAGTCGGCGGCGTTCACCACGCCCACGCACGCGCCGGCCGCGTCGACGACGAGGACCGCCCCGTGCGCACGCTTGTGCATGAGGTGGAGGGCGTCGATCACGGTGTTGCCCGGCTGGAGCTTCAGCGGCGTCTCGAAGACGGGGTGGCGGTCCTTGACCCACGAGGTGACCTCGGCGATCACCTCGACCGGCACGTCCTGCGGCAGGACGCCGATGCCCCCGCGCCGCGCCATGGTCTCCACCATGCGGCGCCCGGTGACCGCCGTCATGTTCGCGACGACCAGCGGGATGGTGGTGCCCGACCCGTCGTCGGACGAGAGGTCCACGTCGAAGCGGGAGACGACCTCGGAGGCGCTCGGGACGAGGAAGACGTCCGAATAGGTGAGGTCGGTGGTTGGCGGAGTGATGAAGCGCACGGTTCTCCCTGCGTCGACGGCCGGACGGGCAGCCGGATGGACAGCCGCGAAGAGTCTAGTGCGTCGCCTGCCGAGGGGCACATCGCCCGGGCGCGGAGAGTATCGCACGGCCCCGCTCCGCGCGACACGCCTGATTGGCCGTTGCCTACTCCTGTCACTACACTTGGACAGGGTTCAGACGCGGCTTCCGGCCCGTCGTGCCGCCCGCACCGCGCTCAGGGCAACTTACGGAAGAGGCGTATACCAAGTGCCAGAACAAACCAGCCATCGCCTGCCTGAAGAATTCGGCGGGAACGAGTGGCTTGTTGATGAACTCTACGAGCAGTTCCAGCGGGACCGGCACTCGGTCGACAAGAAGTGGTGGGAGCTGTTCGAATCGTTCGACGCGGAGAAGTCGCCGGCCGGGAACGGACGCGGCGCAGCCGGGACGACGGACCGGCCCACGGGTGCCGTCGCGGCCCCCGCCGCCCCGCCCGCGGCTCCGGGCAGCAATGGCACGTCCGTGGCATCGCCGACTCCCCCGACGAAGGAACTGCCGGTCGTGAAGGCCGAGGCCGCAGCGCCGAAGGCCTCCGGCGAGAGCCCGGCCGGCACCCAGCAGAACGGCAAGCCCCCTGTGGCGAAGGAGCCGGCGAAGAAGCCGGAGGACAAGCCCGCCGCCAAGCCCATCCCGGCACAACTGCCCGCCTCGGACCGCAACGCCGAGATGGAGGAGAACAGGGTCAGCGTGCTGCGCGGCCCGGCCAAGGCCATCTCCACCAACATGGAAGCCAGCCTGAGCGTCCCGACCGCGACCAGCGTCCGCGCCATCCCGGCCAAGCTGCTCATCGACAACCGCGTGGTCATCAACAGCAACCTGGCACGCGCCCGCGGCGGCAAGGTCTCCTTCACGCACCTCATCGGTTACGCGATCATCCGTGCCCTCGCCCAGTTCCCGTCGCAGAACGTCTACTACGACGTCGTCGACGGCAAGCCCTCCGCGATCCAGCCGGCCCACGTGAACTTCGGCCTCGCCATCGACATGCCGAAGCCCGACGGCACGCGGTCCCTCGTGGTGCCGAACATCAAGAAGGCCGAGACGATGAACTTCTCGGAGTTCTGGCACGCCTACGAGGACCTCGTGAAGAAGGCCCGCGCCGGCAAGCTCGGCGCGGACGACTACGCCGGCACCACGGTCTCCCTCACCAACCCGGGCGGTATCGGCACGGTCCACTCCGTGCCCCGCCTCTCCAAGGGACAGGCGTGCATCATCGGCGCCGGCGCCCTCGAGTACCCTGCGGAGTTCCAGGGCTCGAGCGAGAAGACCCTCGCCAAGCACGCGATCAGCAAGACCATCACCCTGACCTCCACCTACGACCACCGCGTCATCCAGGGTGCCGGCAGCGGCGAGTTCCTGCGGATCATCCACCAGCTGCTGCTGGGCGAGCAAGGCTTCTACGACGAGATCTTCGAATCCCTGCGGATCCCCTACGAGCCCGTGCGCTGGAGCGCCGACATCCAGGTGGACCCGGTCGACCAGATCAACAAGGTCGCCAGGATCCAGCAGCTCATCCACGCCTACCGCGTCCGCGGCCACCTCATGGCGGACACCAACCCGCTCGAGTACGTGCAGCGCAAGCACGCCGACCTCGACATCCGCACGCACGGGCTCACCCTCTGGGACCTCGACCGCGAATGGCCCACGGGCGGCTTCGGCGGCCAGCCGATGCTCAAGTTCCGCGACATGCTCGGCGTCCTCCGCGACGCCTACTGCCGCACCACCGGCATCGAGTACATGCACCTCCAGGACCCCGTGGAACGCCAGTGGTTCCAGGACGAGCTGGAGCACCCCTACTCCAAGCCCAGCCGCGAGGAGCAGCTGCGCATCCTGCACAAGCTGAACTCGGCCGAGGCCTTCGAGACCTTCCTGCAGACGAAGTTCGTGGGGCAGAAGCGCTTCTCCCTCGAGGGCGGCGAGTCCCTGATCCCGCTGCTCGACGCCGTGATCTCCGGCGCGGCCGACGACGGCCTCGACGAGGTCGCGATCGGCATGGCCCACCGCGGCCGGCTGAACGTGCTCACCAACATCGCCGGCAAGACCTACGCCCAGGTGTTCCGCGAGTTCGAGGGCACGCAGGATCCCCGCTCCGTGCAGGGCTCCGGCGACGTGAAGTACCACCTCGGCACCGAGGGTACGTTCACGTCCGACGCCGGCAACGAGACGAAGGTATACCTCGCGGCGAACCCGTCCCACCTCGAGGCCGTGGACCCTGTGCTCGAGGGCATCGTCCGCGCCAAGCAGGACCTCCTGGACCAGCGCGACACCTTCCCCGTGCTGCCGATCCTCATCCACGGCGATGCAGCCTTCGCGGGCCAGGGCGTCGTGGCGGAGACCATGAACCTCTCCCAGCTGCGCGGGTACCGCACGGGCGGCACCATCCACGTCATCGTCAACAACCAGGTCGGCTTCACCACGAGCCCCACGTCCTCACGCTCCTCGGTGTACTCCACCGACGTCGCGAAGATGGTCCAGGCACCGGTGTTCCACGTGAACGGCGACGATCCCGAGGCCGTGGTCCGCGTGGCCCAGATGGCGTACCAGTTCCGCCAGCGGTTCAACAAGGACGTCGTCATCGACATGGTCTGCTACCGCCGCCGCGGCCACAACGAGGGCGACGATCCCTCGATGACGCAGCCCATGATGTACAACCTCATCGAGGCGAAGCGCTCGGTCAGGAAGCTCTACACCGAGGCGCTGATCGGCCGCGGCGACATCACGCAGGAGGAGGCCGAGCAGGCCCTGCGCGACTACCAGGAGCGCCTCGAGCGTGTCTTCGCCGAGACGCACGCGGCGCAGACCTCGCCGATCCCCGTCGTCACGAAGGACCCGCAGGCGGTGTCCGACCTCGAGCGCCCCTACGCACAGCAGGCGGACGGCGGGGACGGCGAGGCACCGCAGACGGCGATCAGCGCGGAGACCCTCGCGCACATCGGTGCGGCGCACACCTCGATCCCCGAGGGCTTCACCGTGCACCCGAAGCTCAAGGCCCTGCTCGACAAGCGCGAGCAGATGTCCCGAGAGGGCGGCATCGACTGGGGTTTCGGCGAGATCGCCGCCTTCGGGTCCCTCCTCATGGAAGGCGTACCCGTGCGGCTCGCCGGGCAGGACTCGCGGCGCGGCACCTTCGTGCAGCGGCACGCGGTGTTCCACGACCGGGCGACCGGCCACGAGTGGCTGCCGCTCGACGACCTCAGCCCGGACCAGGCCCGGTTCTGGGTCTACGACTCCCTCCTCAGCGAATACGCCGCCATGGGCTTCGAGTACGGCTACTCGGTGGAGCGTCCGGACGCGCTCGTGATCTGGGAGGCGCAGTTCGGCGACTTCGTCAACGGCGCGCAGACCATCATCGACGAGTTCATCAGCTCCGCGGAGCAGAAGTGGGGACAGCGCTCCTCGCTCGTGCTGATGCTGCCCCACGGCTACGAGGGCCAGGGCCCCGACCACTCCTCGGCGAGGATCGAGCGCTTCCTGCAGATGTGCGCGGAGAAGAACATGGTCGTCGCCAACCCGAGCTCGGCGGCATCCCACTTCCACCTCCTGCGTCGCCACGCCTACAACCGCCCGCGGAAGCCGCTCGTGATCTTCACCCCGAAGCAGCTCCTGCGCCTGAAGGCCGCGGCGAGCCCGGTCGAGGAGTTCACGCAGGGCACCTTCCGTCCCGTCATCCCGGACACGCTCGAGACGCCGGGGAACGACGTCGAGCGCGTGATCCTCGTGTCGGGACGGCTGTACTACGACCTCCTGGCGGCACGGCAGAAACTCGACGACGGCAGGACCGCGATCGTGCGCGTGGAGCAGCTGTACCCGCTCCCCGTCGACGAGATCACGTCCGCCCTCGCCGCCTACCCCGGCGCAGAGATCGTCTGGGCGCAGGACGAGCCGGCCAACCAGGGGCCGTGGCCGTTCATCGGTCTCAACCTGCCGCAGGAACTCGACCGGAGCATCCGCCTCGCATCGCGTCCGGCCTCGGCCTCGACGGCCACGGGATCGGCGAAGAACCACGCGGTGGAGCAGGAACTCCTCATCAAGAAGGCCTTCGGCCGGCAATAGTAAGCTCTCAGTATGATGTCGGGTGGGGCCACAGGCCCCACCCCATGTCTTTAAGGGCACGAAGAGGCGTATGCCGTTCCCGGCCGCCCTGCTCCATCCGACGACCAGCACACCGAGGGACCAGTGGAACAACGCAGAATCCGGCTAGCAGCAGTGGGCGACGAACTCCTCGCGGGGCTCGGTGATCCCCGCGCGCTCGGGTGGTTCGGGCGCGTGATGGCCCGGACGCGACCGGACAACGCGTCCGTGGAGGCCTACAGCCTCCCGGCTCCCGGCGAGGGGACCGAGGCCCTCGCCAACCGCTGGCTGCAGGAGGTCGGCCGCCGGTTCGACGGCGGCTTCGAGAACCGCCTCGTGATCGGCCTCTCGGACCGGGACCTCGACCTCGAGCTGTCCACGGCGAGGAGTCGCCTCAACCTCGCCAACATCCTCGACGGCGCCTCGCAGATGAGCGTGAAGGTGCTCGTCGTCGGCCCTCCCCCCGGGCTCGACGCGGAGCGGAACCGCCGGCTCGCCGATCTCTCGGCCGCCTTCGGCGACGTCACGACACGCCGCAAGCACGTCTTCGTTGACACCTTCACCCCCCTGCTCGCGCACGAGCAGTGGCGCCACGACCTCGCCTCCAACGGCGGCACCCCCGGCCAGGCCGGCTACGGCCTCGTGGCCTGGCTCGTCCTGCACCGCGGCTGGTTCCAGTGGCTGGAAGTGCCCGCGCCAGAGTAGGGCACGCGACGCGGACCGAGCCCCGGGGACACGCCATCCCCGGGGCTTTTCCCATTGCTCAGAGACCTTATATTTCCCGGAGGTAACAAATGGGTTATCAATGGTTCACTGAGTGTCCGGAGGCAACGATCCTTCGCTATGCTGTCCGAGTGTGATTGCCGTCACTGCAGCAATCCGCCTCGTGGGGCGCCCCTTCGCCCCTCGCGCCAAGCACAGTAAGGACTATTCAATGCGTAATAAGCGCACTATGACGCTCGCCGCACTGTCCATCGGAACGCTCATGCTGAGCGCCTGTGGATCGGCGGGCGGAACGGCCGAGACCCCTGCATCGGAAAGTGCCGAGGAGAACCTGGCGACGACGATCAACATCGCGATCAGCCAGGCGCCCACGGGTTACAACGGCAACACCGCGGCCACGAACTCCGTGTACAACGGCTACGTGGACAACCTGACCTCGGGCGGCTTCGCGGCCTTCACGGCAGCCGGGGAACTGGAGCCCAATACGGACTTCGGCACCTACGAGAAAACCAGCGACGACCCGCTGACGATCAAGTACACCATCGACGAAGATGCTGTCTGGTCCGACGGCGTGCCGATCGACTACGACGACGTCCTGCTCAGCTGGGCCGCACTGTCCGGCACGCACCCGAGCGGCGAGAAGGACCCCGACACGGGCGCCGAGTCGGACCTCTTCCTGGCGGCCTCCACCAACGGCTTCGCCCAGACGAAGATGATCGAGGGCGCGGCCGGCGACAAGGAGTTCGAGCTCGTGTTCAACGAGCCCTACGCCGACTGGGAAGCGCTCCTCACGCCCGGGACCATCATGCCCGCGCACATCGCCGCGGAGCAGGCGGGGCTCTCCCCCGAGGGCGACGGCGCCGAACTCATCGACGCCATCCAGGCCACCGACATCGCGGCCCTGAAGCCCGTCGCCGAGTTCTGGAACTCCGGCTGGGACTACGAGGTGGACCTGCCCACCCTCCCGGACACGGCCCTGCTCCCCTCCTCCGGCCCCTACAAGCTGGACAACGCCACCAACGGCACCCTGACGCTCGTCAAGAACGACAAGTACTGGGGCGAGGAGCGTGCCGGCAAGACCGACACCATCGTGTTCAAGACGGTCGTCGACGAGGAAGCCGTCCAGGCGCTCCAGAACGGCGACGTCGACGTCATCGACCCGTCCAGCCCCACGGTCGACACCAAGGCGGCCCTCGAGCAGATCGGCGAGACCGTCACGGTCGACACCGGGACGTCGCTGACCTTCTCGCACATCGACCTCGACCAGCGCCCCGGCGCCGTCTTCGAGGACGTCAAGGTACGCCAGGCCTTCAACGCCTGCGCGCCCCGCGCCGACATGGTGGACAAGTTCGTGACCCCCATCGATCCCGAGGGATCGGTCATGAACCTGCGCGAGTACCAGCCGGGCCAGCCCGACTACGACACGGTCCTCGATGGGGCTCCCGCGGCCCAGGGTGACGGCGCCGCCGACATCGAAGGCGCCAAGAAGCTCCTGAGCGAGGCCGGCAAGACCGAGCCCGTGAAGGTCAGCCTCATGTACGCCTCCACGAGCCAGCTCCGCGCCGACATGGTCGCCCTCGTCAAGGACTCCTGCGACAAGGCCGGCTTCGAGATCATCCCGCAGCCCGAGGCGGAGTGGAGCGCCAAGCTCTCCCAGCCCGGTGCCTGGGACGCCGTCCTGTTCGGCTGGGCCGGCTCCGGCCTGGTCGCCTCGGGCCAGTCGATCTACGTCTCCGGTGGCGAGCAGAACTTCGGCGGCTACGCCGACGAAGAGGTCGACCGCCTCTGGACCGAGATCGCCACCACGACGGAAGCGGACAAGGTGCCTGCGCTCAAGACCGAACTCGAGCAGCGCCTGGCTGAGACCCAGTACAACGTGGTGCTCTACGCCAACGCCGACATCATCGCGCACTCCTCGAAGCTCCAGGGCGTGGAGATGAACCCCACGCAGACCGGCATCACCTGGAACGCCTACAGCTGGACGAAGCAGGCCTGATTGCCTCTTCCGGATCACGCATGAGGACGGGCAGGCCCTCGGGCCTGCCCGTCCCTGTGCCCGGCCGCGTGCCAGCCTGCACCGTTTCCTAGGAGCCCCCCGTGTTCTACTTCATCGCCAAGCGATCCGTCATCTCGTTCTTCATCATGCTCGCAGCGACCACGCTGATGTACTTCCTCACCATCTCGTCGGGCGACCCGTTCGAGGACCTCGGTGAGACCAGCGGTCCGGAGAAGGCAGCCACCATCGCCGCCCGCACCGCCGCCATGAACCTCGACGTCCCGCCGATCCCCCGCTACTTCCTGTGGCTCCAGGACGTCGGCCACTGCCTCGTCCCCGGCGGCATCAGCTGCACCCTGGGCCAGGACCGCACCGGCGCGGCCGTCCTCCCGCAGCTCGAGAACGCCATGGGCTCCACGCTGCGACTGGTCGTCGTGGCGACCGTCCTCGCGCTGGTCCTCGGCGTGGTGGTCGGCATCGTCACGGCGATCCGCCAGTACAGCGTCTTCGACTACTCGGTCACCTTCATCTCCTTCCTGCTCTTCTCGCTCCCCCTGTTCTGGCTCTCGACGCTCCTGAAGCAGTACCTGGCGATCGACCTCAACACGTGGCTGGCGAATCCGCAGTTCTCCTATCTCTCGATCGCCCTGATAGGGGTGGTCGCCGGCGTCGTCTGGGCGGTCGTCGTCGGTGGCGACCGCCGGCGCAGGCTGACGGTCTTCGCCGTCGCCGCGGTCGGCACGGCACTCGCCCTCTACCTGCTGCTCGTCACGGGCTGGTTCTCGGCGCCCGGCCTCGGCCTGATCGGGATGCTGGTCTCGGCCGCGGGTGTCGCCGTCCTCTGGACGGCCCTCCTCGCCGGTTTCCGCCGTCGTCGCGTGCTGCAGGCGGCACTCGCCGCCGCCGGCGTGAGCTTCGTCGGCTACCTCGTCTCCATCCCGCTGCTCGAGGACCCGAACTGGCTCCTCGTGGTGGCACTCGTCGTCGTCACCGCCGTCGTCGCCTACGTGGTCGCCGGCGTGGTCGGTGGCCCGTTCCGCGCGCAGGCCGCGAAGATCGGCGCCGTCATCGCGGTGTCGGTCGGCCTGCTGATGGTGCTCGACCGCCTCCTGCAGGCGTACCCGACGCTGTCCGCGAAGGCCGGCGGACGGCCCATCCCCACGACCGGCTCCGAGTCGGCGAACCTCGACGGCACGTTCTGGGAGATCAACCTCGATTTCGCGCTGCACCTGATCCTGCCCACCATCGCGCTGACGCTGATCTCCTTCGCCACCTACACGCGGTACACCAGGGCCAGCCAGCTCGACGTCATGAACCAGGACTACATCCGCACCGCCCGCGCCAAGGGGCTCAGCGAGCGCACCGTCCTCGTCAAGCACGCCTTCCGCAACGCGATGATCCCGATCACCACCCTGATGGCCTTCGACTTCGCGGGCGTCCTCGGCGGTGCTGTCATCACGGAGCAGGTCTTCGGCTGGAACGGCATGGGCAAGATGTTCGTCGACGGCATCGCCAACGTGGATCCGGGGCCCGTGATGGCCTTCTTCCTCGTCGTCGGGACGGCGGCCGTGCTGTTCAACATGCTCGCGGACATCGCCTACGCGTTCCTCGACCCGCGCATCACCCTGAGCTAGGACATCCATCATGAGTAATCACGAGAACACGCGGGACGACTCCCGCGCGTCCGTCGAGCTGTCGGAGATGACCCTGCAGAGCCAGGACACCGACATCGCGACCGCCGTCCCCACGCGGGACCAGACCGACCGCATCCGGACGACCGAGGCCAAGAGCCAGGGGCGCCTCATCAGGGAGCGCTTCTTCCGGCACAAGGGAGCACTGGCCGGGATCGCCCTGCTGGCCCTGATCTTCGTCCTCGCCTTCACCTCGATCGGCTTCGCCGGCATCCCCGGCTGGTGGAACAAGGACTACGACGTCCTCGCGGACCGGTTCAACGAGGGCAAGCCCACCCTGACGCTGTGGCCGTTCAGCCTCGGCGAGCACCCCTTCGGCCAGGACGTCCTCGGCCGCGACTACTTCGCCCTGACCATGCGCGGCACGCAGACCTCACTCATCATCGCGTTCATCGTGGGCCTCGTGGCGATGGTCATCGGCACCACCGTGGGCGCGATCGCAGGGTACTTCCGGGGCTGGACGGAAGCGTTCCTCATGCGGATCACCGACGTCGTCATCACCATCCCCACGGTCGTCATCGCGGCCGCGGTCGCCGGTATCGTCGCGCAGTACGGCATCATCCCCTTCGCACTGTTCCTCGGAGCCGTCACCTGGACGGGCCTCGCGCGGCTCGTCCGCGGCGAGTTCCTCTCCCTGCGCGAGAAGGAGTTCGTCGAGTCCGCGAAATCCGTGGGCGCCAGTTCGGCCCGCATCATCTTCCGGCACATCCTGCCGAACACGGTCGGCGTCATCATCGTCTCCACGACGCTCGCCATCTCGGGCGCGATCCTCCTCGAGACCGCCCTCAGCTACCTGGGCCTCGGTGTCACGGCGCCCGACACCTCCCTCGGCAAGGCCATCAACGATAACCGCTCGGCCCTCACGGTGCGCCCCTGGCTGTTCCTGTGGCCCGGAGCGTTCATCATCGGCATCGCCCTCGCCGTCAACTTCATCGGTGACGGCCTGCGTGACGCGTTCGACCCCAAGCAGACAAGGGTGAAGCAGTAATGAGCACCAGTTCCGTCATCATCTCGGACGAGCAAGCGCCCGTCGGCAACGGCCCCATCCTCGCCGTCAAGAACCTCGGTGTGGAGTTCAACGTCGACAACGAGTGGGTCATGGCCGCCGAGGAGGTCTCCTACGAAATTCACCCTGGCGAGATCCTCGCGATCGTCGGCGAATCAGGGTCCGGCAAGAGCATGTCCTCCATGGCCCTGCTCGGCCTCCTCCCCCGCAACGGGCGGTCCTCGGGCAGCGCGAAGATGCTCGGCAAGGAACTGATCGGAGCATCGCAGGGCACGCTCCGGCGGGTCCGCGGCAACGAGATCGCGATGATCTTCCAGGAGCCCATGACCGCGCTCAACCCGGTGCTCACCGTCGGCGAGCAGATCCGCGAGGCCGTGGAGCAGCACACCGAGCTCTCCCCCGCGCAGGCGAAGAAGCGCGCCATCGAGCTCCTGCGCATGGTCGAGATCCCCGAGCCGGAGCGCCGCTACGACAGCTTCCCGCACCAGTTCTCGGGCGGCCAGCGCCAGCGTGCCATGATCGCGATCGCCCTCGCCAACGACCCGATGCTGCTCATCGCGGACGAGCCCACCACGGCGCTCGACGTCACCGTGCAGGCCGAGGTCCTCGATCTCCTGCGCAAGCTCAACAAGCGGCTCAACAGCGCGGTGCTCCTCATCACCCACGACATGGGCGTGGTGGCCGACCTCGCCGACCACGTGGTGGTCATGGAGCGCGGGCGCATCGTCGAGGCTGCGCCCACGGCGCAGCTCTTCGCGGCCCCGGCCGAGGCCTACACGCAGCAGCTCCTCGGGGCCGTCCCGCACCTGGGATCCAAGGTGGGCGGTGTCCTCACCGACGTCGAACTCGTGGACGGGCACCTGAGCATCCACAGGGAGTACGCGGAGGCGGCGATCCGGGCCCAGGAGTCGCGTACGGCGTCCGGCGTCGTGCCCGCCCTCGAACTCACAGACGTGGACATCGAGTACCCCGGGCGATTCCGCCAGCCGGCCTTCAAGGCCGTCTCGGGGGTCTCGTTCACCATCAACCCGGGCGAGGTCCTGGGACTCGTCGGAGAATCGGGATCGGGCAAGTCGACCATCGCGCGGGCCGTCACCGGTCTGATCAGGACCGCCGGCGGACGGGTCAGCATCGGCGGCACCGACATCACCGCGCTCAGCCCGCGGCAGCTGCTGCCGTTGCGCAAGAAGTTCGCCATCGTGTTCCAGGACCCCGCGGCGTCCCTCAACCCGAGGCTGTCCATCGGCGAGAGCATCGGCGAACCGCTGTTCCTGCACGAGAAGCCGGGACGGGCCGAGCTGGACAAGCGCGTGGCGTCACTCCTGGAGGACGTCCAGCTACCGGTCGCGTTCCGCAACCGGTACCCGCACGAGCTCTCCGGCGGGCAGCGCCAGCGCGTCGGCATCGCCCGCGCGCTCTCGCTGCGGCCGGACCTCCTCGTCGCGGACGAGCCCACCTCGGCGCTCGACGTCTCCGTGCAGGCGAAGGTCCTGGAACTGCTGCAGGAGCTCCAGCGCGAACGCGGGTTCGCCTGCCTGTTCGTCAGCCACGACCTCGCCGTCGTGGAACTCCTCGCCAGCCACATCGCGGTGCTCAACAAGGGCATCCTCGTGGAGCAGGGCAGCACCGAGCAGATCCTGAAGTACCCCCGCGATCCGTACACGCGCCGCCTGCTCGCTGCGGCGCCGGTGCCGGACCCGGCCCACCAGGCGCTGCGTCGGGAGCAGCGCTCGGCGCTGATGGCGGCCGGCGCCGTCGACTGACGAGGACGACGAAGGGACCCTCCGCGGAGGGTCCCTTCGTCGCGTTCCGGAGGCCGCTGCTCAGTGGCGGAAGACGATCTTCCCGAACACGTCGCCGTCGAGCATGCGCCGGAAGCCCTGCGCGGCGTCGTCGAGGGGCAGGACGGTGTCGATGACGGGCCGGACACCCGTGGCGACGAGGAAGCGCGTGAGCCGCTCCAGTTCCTCGCGGGTGCCCATCGTCGAGCCGAGCACGCGCAGCTGGAGGAAGAACACCCGGTTGAGGTCGGCGGAGGGCGCGGGTCCGCTCGTCGCCCCGCACGTCACCACGGTGCCGCCGGGTACGAGCGACTTCAGGGAGTGCGCCCACGTGGCCTCGCCGACGGAGTCGAAGACGACGTCGACCCGCTCGGGCAGGCGGGCACCGGCGTCGAACGCCTGCTCCGCGCCCAGGCCCAGTGCGCGCCCCCGCTTGTCCTCGCTGCGGCTCGTGGCCCAGACACGGAAGCCCGCCGCCGCGGCGAGCGCGATGAGCGCGGTGGCGACGCCGCCTCCCGCGCCCTGCACGAGCACCGTCGATCCCGGGGAGGCCGGGGAGACGGTGAACAGCATGCGGTACGCCGTCAGCCAGGCGGTGGGGAGGCAGGCCGCCTCCTCGAAGGACAGCTCCGCGGGCTTGGGCACGAGGTTCCGCGCGGGCACCCAGACGTAGTCCGCCATGGTGCCCGGGTAGCGCTCGGACAGGAGGGAGCGCCGCGGGTCGAGGGTCTCGTCACCACGCCAGTCGGGCGACGGGACGACGCCATGCACGATCACCTCGTTGCCGTCGTCGTCGATCCCTGCCGCATCGCAGCCGAGCACCATGGGCAGCCGGTCCTGCGGCAGCCCGACACCCTTCAGCGACCACAGGTCGTGGTGGTTCAGGCAGGACGCCACGACCTTCACCCTGCGGAAGTCGGCCGGGGCGTCGGGGACCTCGAGGTCGCCGACGGTGAGGCCGGCGAGCGGATCGTCCCCGGACTGGGTGGCTGCGTAGGCGGCGCGCATGCGGGAGCTCCTTCGGTGAGGGATGGTCCCCTCATCCTAGGGGCAGGCCCCACGGCGCTGGCCGCGCTGTTTAGGTGACGCCCGCAGCCGTATGGGAGACTGGGGTGCAGATCTGCACGACTTAGTGCCTGAAGAAGAAGGAGGCAGCCATGAGCAAGCGAGCACGCAAGCGTCGCGACCGGAAGCGTGGAGGCGCGAACCACGGTAAGCGCCCCAACACCTGAGTCCAAGCGTATTGCAGCACCGACGGAAGAACCTCCGGCCCGCAAGGGTACCGGAGGTTCTTCCGTCTGTGCTGCCGGTCGCTGCCGGTCCTGCCGGGGCGGCGTCAGTGGTCGACGGTCCGCAGGTGGCTGATGCGGTCGAGGATGCTCGCCTTCAGCGTCGACGGCGCCACCTCGGTGCACGACCGCTTCACGACCGACCGGATGACGCACTCGAGGTCGTGCTCCTCCGCGCACTGCGGGCACCCGTCCAGATGGTCCTTGATCTCCACGAGGTCCTGATGGGACAGCGCACCGTCCAGGTACTCGTAGAGCCGTTCGATCCTCGAGTCGGCGCAGTCGCCCAAACTCCCGCAATCGCTCATTTCCTCATCTCCTGTTCCTTGCCCGCTGCACCTGCTGCGACCGGGGTCCTGGTACCAGCACCACTGGTGGTACCCAGCCCCCGCTCGTGCGCGTACTCGGCGAGGAGTTCCCGCAGGAGCTTGCGGCCGCGGTGCAGCCGGGACATGACGGTCCCGATGGGCGTGTTCATGATTTCCGATATCTCCTTGTACGCGAAGCCCTCCACGTCGGAGAAGTACACCGCGAGCCTGAACTCCTCGGGGATCGCCTGCAGGGCGTCCTTCACATCGGAGTCCGGCAGGTGGTCCAGCGCCTCGGCTTCCGCCGAGCGCAACCCCGCCGGGGTGTGCTCGGCCGCCTTCGCGAGCTGCCAGTCCTCGATCGTGTCCGAGTGCGACTGCAGGGGCTCGCGCTGCCTCTTGCGGTAGAGGTTGATGTAGGTGTTGGTGAGGATGCGGTACAGCCACGCCTTCAGGTTGGTCCCGGGCTTGTACTGGTGGAACGCGGAGAACGCCTTGGTGTAGGCCTCCTGCACCAGGTCCTCGGCGTCGCTCGGGTTCCGCGCCATGCGCATGGCGGCGGAGTAGAGCTGGTCGACGTACTGCATGGCGTCACGCTCGAACCGTGCCTTACGGTCCGCCTCGGACTCCGTCGACACGTCCAACTCTGCATCTTCGGCCTGACTGCTGCCTGCGGGGGCTGTGGTATTCATCGTGCCAAAGTCTACGCGTCGAACCCGCCGCGGCCCGGTGGGGGCCTCGTGCTTGACCGACGTCGAGAGCTGGAAATCCGGTCTGTCGACCGTCGCGGTCCGTGCACCCGTCATCCGTGCATCCCCTTCCCCCTGCTGCTTCCACTGTCTTCGTTACCCCTCGTCCAACCTGCTCGCGGGGCCTTCTATTCCTGCGCGCCCTTCCCGCTCGCGGTCCTGCCCGGTCCCCGGACGGGTCCGCACCCTCCGGACCGGCCGCGGGCGGAGGCCCCGACGCACAGCGGGGCGGCGTCCACGCTCCGGGACCCGGGATCGCCCCGGCCGATGCGGCGTGTAAAACTAGATCCAGCGTGCTGAGTACCAGTGGAGCAGTACAGAACCGATGACCGGCGGATGCCGCCGGCAACCAGGAGGCAGTTGTGACCCTTGTCCGCGTAATCGCCCGACCCCTGCTCGCCAGCAGCTTCGTGTTCTCCGGTGTGGACCGGCTGCGCACGGCGGGTGCCACGGCCCCGCAGCTCAAGCCCGTCCTCGCGAGCGTGTCGAAGGTCGTCCCGGCGGCCTCCGCCCTCACCGACCACGAGAAGCTGGTGGGACAGGTCCTCGGCGCCACGCAGGTCGGGGCAGCACTCCTGCTCGGCATCGGCCGGTTCTCCCGCGTCGCGGCGCTGCTGCTGACCGTGACCGCCACGGTGAACGCCCTGGTCGACTACCGGTCGGCGGACGCCTCCACGCCCGCGGCCAAGAAGGCCCGCCGCGCGCAGCTGCTCAAGCACCTCTCGCTCATCGGCGCCGTCCTGCTCGCCGCCGTCGACACGAACGGCCGTCCGGGGATCGCCTGGCGCGCGGAGCACCTCGCCCTGGATGCGAAGAAGAATGCCGCCGGTTTCCGCAGGGACGCCCGCAAGCAGCTGAAGAAGGCCGACCTGGCCGTGCGCAAGACCGCCGCCGACGTCGTCGGTTCCTAGGCGACATGACGGCCGGCTCAGGCGGGGTGTCCGACGCGGACCTGTGGCGGGCACCCCGCCTGACGCATCCCGTGGACGCGGAGATCTCGGTCCCCGGGTCCAAGTCCCTCACCAACCGCTACCTCGTGCTCGCGGCCCTCGCCGACGGTCCCTGCCTCCTGCGGAGGCCGCTGCATTCGCGTGACTCGGCGCTCATGGTCGACGCCCTGCGCGCCCTCGGCGCCGTCGTCGACGAGGTGCCGGG
Source organism: Arthrobacter sorbitolis (assembly GCF_054510995.1). Lineage (NCBI taxonomy): Bacteria > Bacillati > Actinomycetota > Actinomycetes > Micrococcales > Micrococcaceae > Arthrobacter > Arthrobacter sorbitolis. The sequence continues at coordinate 11,801 of NZ_JBTNDM010000017.1, read as the reverse complement.
CGACGGCGGCTTCGGCCCGGACCTCCGCGTGACCCCCCTGCCCGACGGCCCCGCGACGGCTGTTGACCGCGCCGTCGACTGCGGCCTCGCGGGCACGGTCATGCGCTTCGTCCCGCCCCTGGCGGGGCTCGTCGCCGGCAGCACGCGGTTCGACGGCGACCCGCACGCCCGCCGCCGCCCGATGGGCAGCATCATCGAAGCACTGCGCGGCCTCGGGGTGGCGGTCGACGACGGCGGATCCGGCGCCCTGCCGTTCACCATCGGCGGTGACGGGCACCTCCGCGGCGGACGGCTCGTCATCGACGCGTCCGCGTCCTCCCAGTTCGTCTCGGCGCTGATCCTCGTGGGCGCCCGCTTCACGGAGGGACTGCACCTCGAGCACGTGGGCGAGCCCGTGCCCAGCCTCGACCACGTGGCGATGACGGTGGAGACCCTCCGGTCCCTCGGCGTGGACGTCGACGACTCGGTGCCCGACCACTGGCGGGTCTCCCCCGGCCCGATCGCCGCGTTCGACGTCGCCGTGGAACCCGACCTCTCCAACGCGGGGCCGTTCCTCGCGGCCGCCCTCGTCACCGGCGGTACGGTGCGCGTGCGGAACTGGCCCGCGGGGACCACCCAGGTGGGCGACGCCTGGCGGCGGATCCTGCCGCTCATGGGAGCGCGGGCCGATCTCGGGGACGGCGTCCTGACCGTGACCGGCGGACCGTCGATCTCCGGTGGGACGTTCGCGGACACCTCCGAACTGGCCCCGACCGTCGCCGCCCTGTGCGCCCTCGCCGACTCGCCGTCGACCCTCACCGGCATCGCCCATCTCCGGGGGCACGAGACGGACCGGCTCGCCGCGCTCGTCGCGGAGATCAACGCGCTCGGCGGGGACGCCGAGGAGACGGCCGACGGCCTCGTCATCCGGCCCGCGCCCCTGCACGGCGGCGTCTTCCACACCTACGACGACCACCGCATGGCGACGGCAGGAGCGATCCTCGGGCTGGCCGTGGACGGCGTCAGGGTCGAGAACATCGGCACCACCGCCAAGACCCTCCCCGAATTCCCAGCGCTCTGGGCCGCCGTCGCCGGCACTGCAGCCACTGCAGGTTCGGCGGCTACTCCGCGGACGGCGGCACGCGCATGAGCGAGGCAGGGAACCGCCGGGGCTCCCGCGCGTGGGACGAGTCCGACGTGCGGATCCGCCCCAACAAGAAGGGGACGCGACCGCGCACGAAGACGCGCCCCGCCTACGACGACGCGGTGACGGGCCGCGTGGTGACGGTGGACCGCGGCCGGTACACCACCGTCGTCGACGAGGACACCCCCGACGAGCGGACCGTCGTCGCCGCGCGGGCCCGCGAACTGCGCCGCAACGCCGTCGTCGCCGGGGACCTCGTGGCCCTCGTCGGCGACCTTTCCGGCGGCCCTGACTCGCTCGCGCGCCTCGTACGCATCGAGGAGCGCTCCACCGTCCTGCGCCGCAGCGCGGACGACACGGACCCGGTCGAGCGCGTCGTGGTCGCCAACGCCGACCAGCTCGTGATCGTCGTCGCCGCCGCCAACCCGGAACCGCGCACGGGCTTCATCGATCGTGCACTCGTGGCCGCCTACGACGCCGGGATCGAGCCGCTCCTGTGCATCACCAAGGCGGACCTCCGCGACCCGGCCGCCCTGCTCGCCAACTACGAGCACCTCGACCTGCGGGTCATCATCAGCAGGACGGACGAGGGCCCCGGCATCGAGGCCACGTCCGACGACGGCGAGTCCGCACGCCTCTCGCACGGCGCCGTCGACGCCCTGCGGGACCAGCTCGACGGGCAGGTGAGCGTGCTGCTCGGCCACTCCGGGGTGGGGAAGTCGACCATGGTCAACGCCCTCACCGGATCCACGCGCGCCACGGGCGGCGTCAACGCCGTCACCGGCAGGGGACGCCACACGTCGTCGTCGGCCCTCGCCCTCAAGGCGGCCGACGCCGCCCCGGGCACGTGGATCATCGACACCCCGGGCATCCGGTCCTTCGGCCTCGCGCACGTGGACGCCGGCCGGATCCTCAAGGCGTTCCCGGACCTCGAGCCGGGTACGGAGCGCTGCGAGCGCGGGTGCCGGCACGACGACAACGCGGTCGACTGCGGCCTGGACGGTTACGTCGAGGAGGGGCTCGCGGGCGACTCCGGGCCGGTCCGGCTCGCCAGCCTGCGGCGCCTGCTGACCGCCGGCATCGCCGACGCGCGGGGCGGTGCGCACGACGCCAAGGAGCTCGGGCAGCAGTGACGCGCGGCACACGATGCCGGACACGGGGCCCGGTGCTGTTAGGATAGACGGAGTTGTTGTTTGCGCATTAAATCTCTAAGCCTTGACCCTCCACCTGGAGTTCGACAGCTTTTTTGATAAGCGGGTAACGAACACCACGATGAGCCCCCGAACGTCGGGGCGCTCTCCCAGGTAAGGATGTACGACATGGCTACTGGCACAGTGAAATGGTTCAACGCCGAAAAGGGCTTCGGCTTCATCGCTCCCGAGGACGGCGGCGCCGACGTGTTCGCCCACTTCTCCGCGATCAACTCGAACGGCTACCGTTCCCTCGAAGAGAACCAGAAGGTCAACTTCGAGACCACCCAGGGCCCCAAGGGACCCCAGGCCGAGAACATCACCGTTCTCTAATTCCTCCCGTGCCGCCCTGCGGCGACGGATCGGAAGCCACCGTGCGGCGCGAGCCCGCGGTGGCTTTCTGCTGTCCGGCGCAGGACGCCCCGCCCGCGCCCGCAGCGCCTGCTGTGCCCGCCCAGACGATAGGTTGATCGGTATGAGTTTCACGCAGGGCTACAACGACGACCTCCGCCTCGCCCACATCATGGCCGATTCGGTCGACGACCAGACCATGTCACGCTTCAAGGCGCTCGACCTCCGTGTCGAGACCAAGCCGGACCTCACGCCCGTGACGGACGCCGACAAGAGCGCGGAGGAGGCCATCCGCGGCCGGCTCTCCCGGGCCAGGCCCCGCGACGCCGTCCTCGGCGAGGAGTTCGGCAGCACGGGCTCCGGCTCACGCCGCTGGGTCATCGACCCCATCGACGGCACCAAGAACTTCGTCCGGGGCGTCCCGGTCTGGGCCACCCTGATCTCCCTGATCGACGACGGCCGGCCCGTCGTCGGCCTGGTGAGCGCGCCCGCCCTGGGCAAGCGCTGGTGGGCGGCCGAAGGCACCGGCGCGTACACGGGCAAGTCGCTCGCCGCGGCACAGCGCCTCCGCGTGTCCAACGTGTCCCGGCTCGCGGATGCCTCCCTGTCCTACTCCAGCCTGTCCGGGTGGCGGGAGCGCGGTGCGCTGGCCGAGTTCGTGAACCTGACGGACCGCGTGTGGCGTACGCGCGCCTACGGCGACTTCTGGTCCTACTGCCTCGTGGCGGAGGGCGCCGTGGACATCGCCTGCGAGCCGGAGCTGAACCTGCACGACATGGCGGCACTGGTCCCCATCGTGACCGAGGCCGGCGGCCGGTTCACGTCGCTCGAGGGGGAGGACGGGCCCTTCGGCGGCAACGCCCTCGCGACCAACGGATCCCTGCACAGCGAGGTCCTGCGGACCCTCAACCCCGATGTGGATGACCTCCTCTAGCACGCCGGGCAACCCGCTGGACACGGCGTGGTGAAGGGCGGACCGCGCCTCGACGGGCAGCGTCGGCGGGAACTGGCCGACGCCTACCTCTCCGACGCCGGGCGCTACGACCGCGTCCGCCCCGGGTATCCCGCCGCCGTCGCCGACTGGATCGTCCCCGCGTGTGCCCGCCGGGCGGCCGACATCGGGTCCGGGACCGGGCTCTTCACCGCCCTCTTGGCCGACCGCGGGCTCGACGTGACCGCCGTCGACCCGTCGGAGGACATGCTGGCCGTCCTCTCGACCCGGCTGCCCGCCGTGCACGTCGTCGTCGGCACCGCCGAGCACTCGCACCTGCCCGATGCGGCCCTGGACCTGGTCACGCTCGCGCAGGCCTGGCACTGGTGCGACCACCCCTCGGCGGTCCGGGAGGCCGCCCGGGTGCTGGCCGCCGGTGGGCGGCTGGCCCTGCTCTGGAACCAGCTCGACGTCTCGCTCCCCTGGGTGCACCGCCTGTCCCGCATCATGCACGCGGGTGACGTCTACTCCCCCGCCTACCGTCCCGTGTTGGGGCCCTCCTTCGGGCCGCCCGAGCAGCTCCTGGTGCACTGGTCCCAGGAGCTGACCGTCCCCGGCATCATGGAGCTGGCCCGCTCCCGCAGCCACTACCGGCGCGCCTCGCCCGCGGGGCGGGCCCGCGTCGAGGCGAATCTGCGCTGGTACCTCACCGAGTACCTGGCCTTCCCGCCCGACGCCGCGGTCCGGCTCCCCTACTACACCCATGCCTGGCGATCGTCCCTGCTCCCCGCCTAGATTTCGGTGTGCCTGACGACTATTTTTAGGTATGCCTCAAAATCCGTGGCGGGAGCCGACGCCGGTGCGTCTCGCCTGGTGCCTCGTCCTCGTCGCCGTGCTGAGCGGATGCGGCGCCTCTCCTGCCCGTCCGGGACCCGTCGACGATCGCCCCCTCGTGCTCACCACCTTCTCGGTGCTCGCGGATCTCGCCGACACCGTCGCCGGAGGCCACGTGCGGGTCGAGTCGATCACCAAGGTGGGTGCGGAGATCCACGGCTACGAACCGACGCCGTCGGACCTCGTCCGGGCCCAGGACGCGGACCTCATCCTCGACAACGGGCTGGGACTCGAGCGGTGGTTCGAGCGCTTCCTCACAGCGGTCGATGCGCCGCACGTGGTCCTGTCCGACGGCGTCGAACCCCTGGACATCCGCTCCGGCGACTACAGCGGGCGTGCCAATCCGCATGCCTGGATGTCGCCGCTCGCGGCGCAGACGTACGTCGACAACACCGTCGATGCCCTGTCCGGGCTCGACCCCGACCATGCCGGGGACTTCGAGGCGAACGGGCGGCTCCTCAAGGAGGAGCTCGCCGACCTGCTGGCAGCCTTCCGCGCCGACATCGCCCGGGTGGAGGCTCCGGCGCTCGTGACCTGCGAAGGCGCGTTCTCCTACCTCGCCCGCGACGCCGGGCTCGCGGAGGCATTCATCTGGCCGGTCAACGCCGACTCCGAGGGGACGCCCCGGCAGATCCGCGAGGTGATCGGCTTCGTGGAGGAGCGCGGCGTCCCGACGCTCTTCTGCGAGTCCACGGTCAACGCCTCGGCACAGGAGCAGGTGGCCCTCGCCACGGGGGCGGAGCTCGGCGGGACCCTCTACGTGGACTCGCTGTCCGGGACCGACGGACCCGTGCCGACGTTCCTGGACCTCATCCGCTACGACCTCGAGACCATCACGGAAGGACTCGCACGATGACGATCCACCCCGATCCCGGCGCTCCGGTCCTCGACGTCCGGAACCTGACCGTCCGCTACGACGAGGTCCACGCGCTCGACGACGTCTCCCTGACCCTGGCGCCCGGCAGGATCTGCGGGTTGATCGGGGTCAACGGCTCGGGGAAGTCGACCCTGTTCAAGGCCCTCATGGGACTCCTGGTCCCGCAGGACGGCAGCGTCCGCCTCTTCGGGACGAGCACCACGCACGCCCGGAAGCAGGGCCTCGTCGCCTACATGCCGCAGGCGGAGGAGGTCGACTGGACCTTCCCGGTGTCCGTGTCGGACGTCGTCGCCATGGGCCTGTACGGGCGCCTCGGGGCCTCCCGGCGACTCGGTGCCGCCGAGCGGGCCGCCGTCGGTGACGCCCTGAACCGGGTGGGCCTCACGGCGCTGCGGAAGCGGCAGATCGGCCAGCTGTCCGGCGGACAGCGGAAGCGGGTCTTCATCGCCCGGAGCATCGCCCAGGACGCCCGGCTGCTCCTGCTCGACGAGCCGTTCGCGGGCGTGGACCAGGCCAGCGAGCGCACCATGACCGGTCTCCTGAAGGGACTCCGGGACGAGGGCCGCTCGGTGCTGGTCTCCACGCACGACCTCGCGGGAGTACCCGCCCTGTGCGACGAGGCGGTCCTCCTGCACCGGCGGGTCCTGGCGTCCGGCGGGCCCGCGGAGGTGCTGACGCAGGGCAATCTCGCCCGGGCCTTCGGCGCCGCCCCCGAGGACACGACGGCGGCGCCATCGGACGAGCCCGTCCCCGTGACGCCCGGCGTTCCGGCGCCGGCTCCTGCTTCGGACCGGGGATTCTGACATGGACGTCCTCGCCTTCCTCCTCGAACCGCTGCAGTACGGGTTCCTCACCCGGGCCCTGGCGGTCACCGTCGCCGCGGCCGTCGTGGCCGCCGTCCTCTCGTGCTGGCTGATCCTCATGGGCTGGTCCCTCATGGGTGACGCCGTCTCGCACGCCGTCCTGCCCGGCGTCGCCCTCGCGTACATCCTCGGGATCCCGTTCTCGATCGGCGCCTTCGTCTTCGGCGCGGGTGCGGTCGCCCTCATCGGGATCGTCCGGTCCACCACGAAGCTGAAGGCCGACACCGTGATCGGGGTGGTCTTCACCGCCCTCTTCGCGTCCGGGCTGGCCATCGTCTCCGCGACGCCGTCGCAGATCGACCTCATGCACATCCTGTTCGGGAACGTCCTCGGCGTTTCCGCGGGGGACGTGCGGCAGGTGCTGGTCCTCGGCGCCCTGACCCTCGCCGTCCTGCTGTTCAAGCGGCGGGACCTCACCCTGCTGGCGTTCGACCGCACGCACGCACACGTGATCGGGCTCAACACCCGGTTCCTGACGGCGCTGCTGCTCGGCCTGCTCGCCCTCACGGTCGTCGTCGGCCTGCAGGCCGTCGGGATCATCCTCGTCGTGGCGATGCTCATCACCCCGGGGGCCACGGCCTTCCTGCTGTCCCGCAGCTTCGACCGCATGCTGGTGATCGCCGTCGTCCTCACCGTGGCGGCCTCCGTGTCCGGGATCTACGCCAGCTACTACCTCGACATCTCCACGGGTGCGGCGGTGGTGCTGTGCCAGGCTCTCGTGTTCGCCGCCGTCTACCTCTTCGCGCGCCCCGACGGGCTCCTCTGGCAGGTCCGGCGGCGCTCGGTCGCGCGTACCCGGACGCGCACCGGCCGACCTCCCGGATCCGGGGCGGAATCCCGTATCGCGTCCGGTACCGCGACCTCCCGGCCGGCCGCCTGATGGCGAGCCGCAGGGGCGCGGTCCTCAGCATCGAGTCGACCAGCGTGCAGGACTACGTCAAGGCCATCTACACCTTCACCGAGTGGCAGACGACGCCGATGACGGCCACGCACCTGGCCGCACGCCTGTCCGTGGCCAATTCCTCGGTCACGGGGATGGTCGCCAAGCTCGTGGACCTCGGCCTCGCCGAGCACCGCAAGTACGGTCCCGTCGGACTCACCCCCGCCGGCCGCACACTCGCCCTCGCCATGGTGCGGCGGCACCGGCTCATCGAGGCCTTCCTCGTCACCGAGCTCGGGTACGGCTGGGACGAGGTGCACGACGAGGCCGAACTGCTCGAGCACACCGTCTCGGACGCCTTCGTCGAACGGCTCGACGCCAAGCTCGGCCGTCCGTGGCGCGACCCCCACGGGGATCCCATCCCGTCGGCCGACGGCTCCGTCCGCTATCCACCGGCGCTCCGGCTCGACGGCGTCGACGACGGCCACGCGGGCAGGGTAGCGCGGGTGAGCGACGACGACCCCGAGATCCTGCGCTTCCTCGGCCGGCACGGGATCGGCCTCGACGACGAGCTGCACCTCGTGCGGCACGGCGTGGGGTCGGCGCTCGAGCTGCACGTCGGCGGCGCGCCCGCTCCCACCGCCGCGCCGTCGTCCGTCCCTGCACCAGCCGTGACGCTCACGGTGGACGAGGCCCTCGCCCGCGCCCTGTGGATCGAGACCACGGTCCCCCATGAAGGGTGCACGTTGCCCCGTTGACCCCGTTGACTCCGCGGCGCCGGACGGGTCGCCGGACCGTGATCGGACGGGCCACGGTGCGGTCGAGTCGCCCGCGCGCGGTACCCGCTCCTAGACTGGGCGGACTGCGCGCTCCCCGCGCCCGGCATGTCCCCGTCGCCCACGGATGGAGTCCCCCATGACCACTCTCGGACTTGAGGAGGAGTACCTGCTCCTCGAACCCGCGTCCGGGTTGCCCGCGCACCGTGCCACGGAGGTGCAGGGGCTGCTCGAGGCCGTCCCGGAGATCGGCGAGGACGAGATCCAGCGCGAGCTGCTGTCCTGCCAGATCGAGACGGCGACACCCGTGTGCGAGACCCTGGCGCAGGCCGAGGAGTCCCTGCTGACCTTCCGCCGGACGTTCGCCGATGCCGCGACGCGCGCCGGGACCCTCGGGGCGGCCACCGGAACGGCCCCGTGGATCCGGCAGGGCTACCCGGAACTCACCGACAAGCAGCGCTACGAGGACCTGCGCGCCACCGCGCCCGGCATCGTCGGGGACCAGTTCGTCAACGGGCTGCACGTGCACGTCGGCGTGCCCGACCAGGAGCGTGGGGTCCAGGCCCTCAACCGCATCCGCCCGTGGATCCCCCTGCTCACCGCCCTCGGGGTGAACTCCCCCTACTGGCTCGGCCGGGACAGCGGCTTCGGCAGCTGGCGCGTCATCCACTACCGCCGCTGGGCCGTCCAGGGCGTGGCGCCCTACTTCGCCGATGCCGCGGACTACGAGCGCCGCATCACCGCCATCAGTGCCACCGGCGCCATCCTCGACCGCGGGGTCCTCACCTGGGTGGCGCGGCTCTCGGACCGTTATCCCACCCTCGAGCTCAGGGCCTGCGACGTGCAGCTCGAGGCACGCGACGCCGTGCTCATCGGGGCCCTGACCCGTGCCCTCGTGGTCACGGCCCTGCAGGAGGCCGAGACCGACGCGGCGCCCCTCGTCCCCGATCCGGAGCTCCTCGACGCGGCGCTCTGGCAGGCCGCGCGGGACGGGATGGAACACCACCTGGTGGACCTCGCCACGGCGGAGCGGGTACCCGCCCGGCAGCATCTCGCGGCCTTCCTCGACCACGTCGGTGCGGCACTCGAGGCCGAGGGCGACACGGCCGAGGTCGAGGCGGGGCTCGCGGCCCTGGCGGAGCGCGGCACGGGAGCCGAGCGCCAGCGCCGGGCGATGCGCGAGGGCGGCGTCGAGGCGCTCCTGGGACTGTACGGCCGGACCCTCACGGACGGGGTCTGAGCACTCCGGCCCGGGACACCGGCCGCTCAGCCCTGCGGATCCCCACCGGATCCCCCGGCCCGCTGGATCCCCGCCGGATCCCCGCCGGATCCCCCGGCCCGCCGCGGCTGCGATCGAGGGCTGTCAGGCCGCGTGGAACGCGATCAGCAGGGTCTGCTCCGGCAGCAGCACGGGCGCCTGGAGCCCCGCCTGCGCCAGCACCCGGCCGGAGAGCCGCAGCGGTGCACCGTCGAGGGCCGACTGCAGCCAGGCGAGCGGCGACTGCCCGTTGCCGGGATGCCCCTCCTCCGGGACGGCCGGCTCCACGGTGTACAGCGTGTCCGGGTCGAGGCCCGGGAAGGTCAGCGGACCGGGTGGGTAGCTCGCGCTCGATCCCGTGAGCGAGTACCCGAAGAGCGCCCGCCGGCGGTCCTCGGAGACGACGCCCCGCAGGTCCATCGCCGGGTCCGCGAGATCCGCGTGCATGACGGCTCCGCGGTGCAGGTCGCGGCGCCACGAGCGGTGGAGGTCGACGTACCGGCCGAGCGCCGCGTACTCGGCGGCGGTGAGGTCGGAGATGTCCCACTCGATGCCGTAGTGCCCGAAGACGGCGGTACCGGCCCGGAAGGGCAGGGTGTGGGCCCGGCCGGTGGAGTGCGAGACCGGGCCGCCGATGTGCATCCCCATCAGTTCCGGAGGCACGACGAGGCCCGTGTACTTCTGGTTGACGAGCCGCTCGATCGGGTCGATGCAGTCGCTCGTCCAGATCCGGTCCGTGCGCGCCAGGATGCCGAGGTCCACGCGCGCCCCGCCCGAGGCGCAGCTCTCGATCTCGAGTCCCGGGTGGCGCCGCCGCAGCTCGTCGAGCAGCCGGTAGAGCGCGGCGACGTGCCGGTGCACCCCGGCGCGCCCGGTCCGCGCGTCCGCTGCCTCGAGCAGGTCCCGGTTGTGGTCCCACTTCACGTAGGCGATGTCGTTGGTGGACAGGATGTCGTCGAGGCGTTCGAGGATGTACGCGTAGGCGTCGGGGTTGCCGAGGTTCAGGACCTGCTGCTGCCGCCCCGGCAGGGGCAGGCGCCCCTCGGGCTGCAGGATCCAGTCCGGGTGGGTGCGGGCGAGGTCGGAGTCCGGGTTGATCATCTCCGGTTCGAACCAGAGCCCGAACTCCATGCCGAGCGCCCGGACGCGGTCGATGATGGGCGCCAGGCCGTCGGGCCAGACGGCCTCGTCCACGTACCAGTCGCCGAGGCCCGAGGTGTCGTCGCGCCGACCGCGGAACCAGCCGTCGTCGAGCACGAACCGTTCGACGCCGAGGGAGGCCGCCCTGTCGGCGAGGGCCGTCAGGCGCGGGAGGTCCAGGTCGAAGTAGACGGCCTCCCACGTGTTGAGGGTGACGGGCCGCGGGCGCTGCGGGTGCGAGGCCCGCGCCCGGAGGTCCCGGTGGAAGCGGCCGGAGAGTTCGTTGAGCCCCTCGCCCCAGGAGCCGATCGCCTCGGGGGTGGCGTAGCTGCCGCCCGGCGCGAGCACGACCTCGCGGGGCGACAGCACCTCACCCGCCGCGAGGAACGCGGGGCCGGCGGGCGTCTTCTCGGCGAGGACCTGCTGGTTGCCGCTCCAGGCGAGGTGGACGCCCTGCACGCGGCCGTGCTCGAAGCCGAAGCCGGGGACTCCCGCTGCCAGGAGCACCGTCGCGTCCGCTCCGGGCCGCCCACGGCGGCTCGTGCGTGAGTAGGTGCCGACGGTCAGGGCGTGCCGCTGCGGGGTCCGCTCCCGGAGGTGGCGGCCGGTGGTGTCCAGGATCTCGGCCGCGGTGTGGTGGAGCGGGAAGAAGAGGGCCAGCGAGCGCACCTCGTACTCGTCGTCGCCCGTGTTGGTAAGCACGAGACACTGTGTGAACAGGCCCGACGCCGTGAGGCCCACGTGGGCGGTCAGCGCCAGCCCGGCGTCGTCGTCGCGCGCCTCGATGACGGCCGCCGCGGACCCGGGTGCGCAGTCCATGGTCACCACGGTGAACCTCGGGTGGAGACGGGCTCCCGAGCGGTCCCCCGTCAGCCCGGGCGTACCCTGCCAGCCCGCGGATTCGAGGGGCAGGAGGGTGAGGCGCGCCGGGACGTCGATGCCGCCCGAGACCCGTTGCGGCTGCTGCGCGGCGGCGAGGGCGGTGAGGGAGGCCGGGTCCGTGGCACCGAGGTCCGGGCCCCAGTAGCCGAGGGCCGGCAGTCCGTGGGGATGGGGCTCGAGCACCACGCTGGTGCCCCCGCGCGAGAGGTGGAGGGGTTCGAAGGTCATTGCTTATTTTTATCGTGTAATTAACTGACGGGCAACACGCTACCGCTCGCGGGTGTCCCGCCGCAGCAGGCCGACGATGAGGCACAGGAGGCCGAGCAGGAGGGGCACCAGGGTCAGCAGGGTGTGCGTACCGCCGACGTAGCTCATCACGAAGATGTAGACGAACGTCCCGCCGACGAGGATCCAGCCGAGCACGATCAGAGCACGGCCCCTGTGGGGCGGCGGCAGGGGCGGGAGCCACGACGGCGGCCTGTCAGTCCAGCTCATGGCCCCAGTGTAGTTCGCGCTCGGGAGCCGGGGACGACGAAGCGGGACAAGGGGGAGGGGGGGGGGGGGGGGGGGGGGGGGGGGGGGGGGGGGGGGGGGGAGGGGGAGAGGGAGGGGTGGTGGGGGGGGTTCGGGGGGAGG
>NZ_JBTNDM010000016.1:0-51100 GCF_054510995.1 Arthrobacter sorbitolis | reverse complement strand
CTCCCACCAGAGGCGGGAGGACAAACGCGGGGGGTGGGTGGGGTGCCCCCCCCCCCCTCTCTCCTTCTTTTTCGTGCCGCTGTACGCCGCTACCTACTGCGGCGTACAGCGTCGTGCAAGAGGGCTACATCGCGAGCGTCGGCGTCTCGTCGCGCACGTCGCTGGCGAGCTCCACGGTCGCCGCCTGAGCGGGCCGGCCGAGGGCCCGGTACTGCCAGCCCTTCGACGTGTAGTCGTTGGCGTTCAGCGCGTGCCGTCCGTCGAGGATCCGCTTGTGCGTCACGAGGGCGCCCAGCTCGTCGGGATCGGCGTCGCGGAACTCGGACCACTCGGTCAGCAGGGCGACGACGTCGGCCTGGTCCACGGCCTCGGCCATCGACCCGACGTAGTTGAGGTCCGGGTAGAGGCGGTGGGCGTTGGCGTTGGCCTCGGGGTCGTAGACCGTGACGATGGCACCCTCGAGGTACAGCAGCCGTGCGACGTCGAGCGCCGGGGCGTCCCGGACGTCGTCGGAGTTCGGCTTGAAGGCGGCGCCGAGGGCTGCGACGCGGACGCCGTCGAGGTTCCCGCCGGCGAGCTCGCGGATGAGGTCCACGGTGCGGACCCGGCGGCGGTTGTTGATGGAGTCGACCTCGCCGAGGAAGCTGACGGCCTGCCCGACACCGAGCTCTTCGGCGCGGTACTTGAAGGCGCGGATGTCCTTGGGGAGGCAGCCGCCGCCGAAGCCGAGGCCGGGCTTGAGGAACCGGCCACCGATGCGGTCGTCCAGGCTGAGGGCCTTGGCCAAGTGGTTGACGTCGGCGCCGGTGGCCTCGCAGATCTCGGCCATGGCGTTGATGAAGGAGATCTTGGTGGCGAGGAAGGAGTTCGCGGCGACCTTCACCAGCTCGGAGGTGGCGAGGTCGGCGACGATCACGGGGGTGTCGAGGTCGAGGATCGGCGCGAAGACCCGGCGGAGCTGCTGCTCGGCCCACTCGGAGCTGACGCCGAAGACGAGGCGGTCCGGGAACAGGGTGTCCTGGACGGCGAAGCCCTCGCGGAGGAACTCGGGGTTCCAGGCGAGTTCGAGCTCGGCACCGAGGGGGGACACCGACTGCACCATGGTGGTGAGGCGGGCGGCGGTGCCGATGGGGACCGTCGACTTCCCGACGAGGAGTGCCTTCCGGTCGATGCGGGTCGCCAGCGCCGTGAAGGCGGCGTCGACGTAGCGCATGTCGGCGGCGGAGGAGTCGGGGGCCTGCGGCGTGCCGACGCAGACGAAGTGCACGTCGCCGAAGGCGGCGGCCTCGTCGAAGTCGGTGCTGAAGCGCAGTCGACCCGACGCGAGGGCCTCCTGGAGCTTCTCGGGCAGGCCTGGCTCGAAGAACGGGACCTCGCCGGCGGACAGCATGTCGATCTTGCGCTGGTCCACGTCGACGCCGAGGACGTCGAAGCCCATGATGGCCATGCAGACGGCGTGGGTGGCCCCGAGGTAGCCGGTGCCGATGACGGTCACGCGGGGTGCTGGCTGGTCGTTCTGGAAGGGGATGCTCATGATGAGGCCTCTTTTGGGGTAGGAAGTAGCTCGGTCTGTCGTGTCGGGGTGGTGCAGGTGATGCTTGGGGGTATGGGGTCTGGAGCGGGTCAGCCGGAGGTGCAGGGCTCGTTGGACAGGCCTTCTCCGGCGTCGGAGGCCGTGTTGCTGCATTCGACGACGTTGTCCCGCACCGGTTTCAGGGAGTAGCCGAGGCCGGGCCCGTTGACCTGCGCGACGTTGTCGCGGAAGACGTTCTCGGTTCCCCAGCCGTCCACGATCTCGTGGGTCTGGAATCCGTCCAGCGGCGAGTTGGCGCCGGTGTTCTCGGCGATGATCCAGCCGCGGCCCTTCACGTCGACCCAGGAGTCGGCCTCGACGATGCCGGACCCGTCGAAGCTGTTGGCCCGCAGGATGCCGTCCGAGGTGCCCTCCTTGATGTCGACGTTCTCCGAGGTGGTGCCGGAGATGGTGTTCCCGGCGATCTCGTTGCGGTCGCTGCGGTCCGGTTCGCAGTTGCTGATGTCGCACCAGTTGCTCTCGGCCGTGCCGATGTAGACGCCCTCGCCGAACTTGGGCTTCCGCAGGCCGGTGTCGCTGATCGTGTTGCCGATCACCCGGTTGTCGGTGCTGAACTTCCGCAGATGGATCGCCTCGTCGCCGAGGGTCGTCACGGTGAGGCCCTGGATCACGGTGTTCGTGCTCTGGTCCACCATGACGCCCTTCTGTCCGTTGCGGACGGTGAAGCCCTGGAGCACCCAGTAGGAGGAGTCCTCCAGGTGGAACACGTAGCCGTCGTCGGTGGTGCCGCCGTCGAGGATGCTCTCCGTGGTGCCGCAGAGCGTGATCGGCTGCTCGGCCGTCCCCGCCGCGGAGGCGGTGAAGTTCCCCGTGTACACGCCGGGCGCGATGCCGATGACGTCGCCGGGCTTGGCGGCGTCGAGCGCGGTCATGAGGTCGTTCGGGTTGGACACCGTCACGGTGGCCTCGGGGCACTCGGCGGGTGTCTCGACCGGCGCGGGCGGCGGGGCGGCCTCCTGGGAGGTGCCCGGCTGGGGCTCGCGCTCGTTCGAGGCGGACCCCTTGCCGTTCGACGCGTTCAGGCCGACCACGACGACGACGGCGGCCACGGCGAGCGCGACGACGGCGAGGATCAGGGCGATCAGCCCGCTCCGGCGGCTCATCGTGCACCCCGGACGTCGTCGATGCGCACGATGCCGCGGCTGAGGGCCGTCAGCGGGACGCGCTCCTCGTAGGGGTTGCGGATGGTCCGTACGCGCAGGTGCCGCTTGCGGGTGAAGGCGGTCGCGACGAGGAGTGCGCCGAGCAGCAGCCAGACGAACGTCAGCGGCTGGAACACGGAGTTCAGGACGCTGTGGACGGTGGGGGCGGGGTGCCAGTTGAGCAGTTCGTTCTCCTCGACGAGGGCACCCGTGGACGTCTCGTCCCAGATGGCGGTGGTGCCGTACCCGCCCACGTTGTTGCCGGTGACCCGGGTGTCGGGGACGTTCCCGCGGAGGGAGACGCCGTGTCCGGAGAGCGAGGTCATGGTGTTGCCGGTGACCGTCGCCGAGGCGTCCCGGACATACACGCCCGTGTCGCCGCCGGAGATGGAGTTCCTGCGGATGTCGGCCTGCGCGCCGGTCTCGCGGACGGCGATGCCCTGCTGGCGCTGGTCGCGGATCTCGTTGTCGATGATGGCGACGCCCTGGGCCCCGTAGTTGACGACGACGCCGACCTCGTTGCCCCGGATGGTGTTGCCGGTGAGGCGCAGGTTGTCGCCGCCGCTGACCTCGACGCCGTAGCGGCCGTTGTCGCTGACGGTGCTCTTCACGACGCGGTTCGCCCCGTAGGTGACGACCGCCGTACCGACGGCGTTGGGGCCGTCCGCGAGCGGCTGTCCGTCGAGGGAGATCCCGTTGCGTCCGTTGCCCCGCGCGGTGACGTCCTGCAGCTGGACGCGCATGCTGGACCGGCCGACGGTGATGCCGTCCACCGCGTTGTCCGACGACGTCGTGCCGGTGATGGTCGCGTCGGTGACGGAGCGGTGCAGCACCAGGCCGTCCACGAGGCTGCCACGGATCGTGGTGTCGCGGATGGCGACGTCGCGGGCATTGGTGATGAAGAGGCCGAAGGCGTTGTCCTTGACAGTGAGGTTGTCGATGCCGGCGGTCACGACGCTGTAGTCGAGGTCCGACTGGTCGGCGAGGGACTGCAGGTCCGCCTCGGGGAGCAGGCGTGCGCCCGCCGGTGCCACGGGGTCCGCCGTCGGTGCGTCCTGGAAGGTGCCGGCGGTGTCCGTGCCGGTCAGCGCGAGGCCGCCGGTGTTGCCGCTCCAGAAGCCGAGGGAGGAGACGGTGGTGTGGGAGAACGCGGCATGGCCGCCGATCATCCGCACGTAGGCGCGTCCGTCGGAGGTGTCGGTGTCGACGCCCACGCCGTTCCAGCTCGTGAGCGCGACGTCGGCCTCCGGGGTGCCGGCGATCGCCAGCGAGCCGCCGAGGGCGACGATCGATACGAAGGCGTCCTCGTCGCTCTGCATGCGGACGGTGACGCCGTCCCCGCCGTTCAGGGACAGGGTGGCGCCGGGCAGCACCACGATGTTCTCGCTCAGCAGGAACGTCGACGACGCCAGCTGCTTGAAGGTGTCCGGTGCAAGCTGGAGGAGGTCCGCGGTGGTGTACGGGATGGTGCGGGCGGGCAGCACGAGCGTGTTCGTGGCTCCGGTGTGGAGGCGGTACGGGCCTTCGAGGCCGTCGACGCGCCAGCGGGCCGCCGAGGCGATGGTCCGCACGTAGACGAGGCGTTCCTCCTCGCTCTGCACGATCCGGGCCTCGCTGCGGGGGTCACCGGTGTAGAGCTCACCCTGCACGTTGCCGTTGGCGGCGATCTCGTTGCGTCCGACGGCGTCGGCCTCGGACTCCTTCCACACGTTGCCGGCGGCGAGGAAACCCGCGCCGACGAGCGCGATGAAGACGAACGCGAGGATGCCGAAGAGGATCGGTTTGCGGCTGGTCATGCGACGGCCTCCCGGGTGTCCTGGTCGGAGAGTGCCGAGCCGGGGGTGGAGTGGAGGCTGAGGGCGTCCTGTCCGTCGCCGCCGACCTGGTCGGCGTGGCGGGTCAGCCAGCCCTGCTTGTTCATGGTGGCGAAGGCGTACAGCTTGATGGGCAGGGCCACGAGGATGACGGCGAAGGCGAGGACGGGCAGGATCAGGATGTCCTTGGGGTGGCGGCGGAGGTGGGAGGCGCCGCGGATGCCGCGGCCGAGCAGGAGCCAGCTCAGGGCGGCGGCGACGCCGAGCACCGTGAAGTCGAGGCGGTTGAAGATCAGGTAGAACATGGTCAGGCCCATGGTGACGGGCGTGAGCAGGATCTGCAGGACGGTGACCTTGGTGATGAAGGGGGTCCGCCACAGCCACCCGGTGCCGATGGCCGTCAGGTAGCAGCGGTAGGAGTTGCGGCTCCAGCGGATGCGCTGCTTGACGAAGGCGCGGAAGCTGGAGGGGAACATCGAGAGCGCCCGCGCCGTCGACTGGTGCACGGTCTTGTAGCCGGAGGCGAGGACCAGCCAGGTCAGGCGGCCGTCGTCCCCGGAGATGCAGCGCTTGCCGAGGAAGTACTCGTTCTCGAGGTGCTCGAGGACGGGCAGGACGGCGGAGCGGCGGTAGACGGCCGTACGGCCCGAGATGCACGGGACGGCGCCGGCGGCACCCATCGCGGGGACGTAGTCGAGGTAGCGCAGGTTCACGAGCCAGTCGGCGACGCGGCGCCACACGCTCGAATCACGCTGGAAGACGTTCTGGTGGGTGCCCACCGCACCGACGAGCGGGTCGATGAAGGGCATCTGCACGTTGCGCAGCAGCTCCGGCTGCCACCAGGTGTCGGAGTCCGTGAGCACCAGGATGTCGTACTTCGCGAGGCGGATGCCGGCGCCCAGGGCGGAGCGCTTGCCCACGTGGTGGAACAGGATGGGCTTGATGGTCGGGTCCCCGAGGGCCTCGATGCGGGCGTACGCCTCCAGGTCCTCGACGTCGAGGACGATGATGATCTCGTCGGGACGCTGCGCACGCCAGGACTCGAGCGCGCTCATCAGGATGTCCGGGTCCTCGTGGAAGGACGGCACCACCACCGACGTCGTCGCGGTGTGGTCGGTCACGATGGGCTTCGCACGGTGCGAGAGGATGAAGCGGTAGAGCCACAGGCCCCAGACGATGGCGCCGGCGACCGCGATCGGGAAGTAGGGCGAGACCTCGGCCCAGAACGCGCTGACGTCGGTCCAGTCGAGGGCGGCGGTCCAGCTGGACCACGTGTTGCCCAGGGCCTGCGCGCCGAGGTCTACGGCGGAGGCTGGGCTGGCGGCGAGCGCGAGTGAGTGCATCGGTGTCCTTGGAAAATGAGACGGCTGTCGGGATGCACGTCAGCGGGCGTAGGGCGCCTCCCACCGGCACAGCAGTGCTGCGTCCTGGTGTGGCAGATGGTCCGAAACACTGTTCAGGACCCGTTCCCTTTCTTGAGACTAGGGGGGCACGCCAGACCCTGTCCTACTCGAAAAAAAGTCGCGACTACTTGGCACTACTTAGGCGCTCTAGCGGCTTTTTCGACGCCCCGTGGCGGGCGCGCGCCCGCCCCGCGGCTCTCCCGCGCGGGTCGGCGGGTGGGCCTCGCGGCTCCCGGCCGGACGGTGGCCGGAGGCAACCTCCAGTGCTGTGACCTGCGGTTTCATCCCGCATGCGCAGCGCGGATGGGCGCCGACCGGCGGGAGCGGGAGGTGCCGGAGGGGCCGTGCCGCCGGCCCTCCGGGCGAGGTCGCCGACTACCTGCCCGGTCCGGCGTGGGGTTCGGTGCCGACCAGTATTAACGTCGCGGCGTGTGATCCGAAACATGCTTGACCAACCGCCGAAACGGGGGCAGGAGGAGGACCTACTCCCCCAGCACCTCCGCGGCCTCCATCCACTGCGTCTCGAGGTCCTCGATCTCCGCCTGCAGCTCCCGCAGGCGGGTGTCGAGGCCCGCGATGTGATCGAAGTCGGCATCGGCCTTGGCGCCGGCGTCGCTCATCTGCTGCTGGACCTTGCCCTTCTGGGCGTCCACCTTACTGATCTGCCGTTCGATGCGCGCGAGGTCCTTGCGGGCCTGCCGGAGCTCCGCCTCGGACGAGCTCGAGGTCGTCCCCGCGGACCCTCCGCTGACGGCGGGCGAGGCGGCGTTCCCTGTCGCCGTCATGGGTCCTGCGGCACGGCGCAGCTCGAGGTACTGGTCCACGCCGCCGGGCAGGTCCCGCAGCCGGCCGTCACCGAGCAGCGCCATCTGGGAGTCGGTCACGCGTTCGAGCAGGTAGCGGTCGTGGGAGACCACCACGAGGGTGCCGGGCCAGCCGTCCAGCACGTCCTCGATGGCCGAGAGCGTATCGGTGTCGAGGTCGTTGGTCGGCTCGTCGAGCATCAGGACGTTGGGTTCGCCCACGAGCAGGCGGAGCAGCTGCAGGCGGCGGCGCTCGCCGCCGGAGAGCTCGCTGACCCGCGTCCACTGCTTCTCGTTGGTGAAGCCGAGCTGCTCCACGAGCTGGGTCGCCGAGACCTCCTTGCCGCCGACGGCGAACACGCGCTTCTCGGACTCGATGACCTCGATGACGCGGCTGTCCCGGACGTCGTCGAGCTCGCGCACCTCCTGGGACAGCACCGCGGTCTGGACGGTCTTGCCGCGCTTGACCTTGCCCGAGCCGGGCTGGAGCTCCCCGTTGAGCAGGCGCAGCAGCGTGGTCTTGCCCGAGCCGTTGACGCCCACGAGCCCGAGGCGCTGGCCCGGGGCGAGCCGCAGGGTGATGTCGTCGAACAGCCGGCGCTCGGAGCCCTCGCCGTCGTCGATGGTCAGGCTGACGTCCTCGAGGT
This sequence comes from Arthrobacter sorbitolis, assembly GCF_054510995.1. Taxonomy (NCBI): domain Bacteria; kingdom Bacillati; phylum Actinomycetota; class Actinomycetes; order Micrococcales; family Micrococcaceae; genus Arthrobacter; species Arthrobacter sorbitolis. The sequence continues at coordinate 43,697 of NZ_JBTNDM010000016.1, read as the reverse complement.
CGAGGACGTCCTTGCCGAGCCTGGACATGGCCATCTTGCTGAGGGCGAGGGAGTCGCGCGGTTCCGGGACGTCGGCGATCAGCTCGTTCGCGGCCTCGATGCGGAACTTGGGCTTCGCGGTGCGGGCCGGGGCGCCGCGCCGCAGCCAGGCCAGTTCCTTCTTGACGAGCTGCACGCGCTTGGACTCGACGACGTTCGCCATGCGGTCGCGTTCGGCGCGCGCGAGGACGTAGGCGGCGTACCCGCCGTCGAAGTCCTCCACCATCGCGTCGTGGACCTCCCACGTGTGGTTGCAGATCTCGTCGAGGAACCAGCGGTCGTGGGTGACCACGAGCAGGCCGCCCTCGGTCGCACGCCACCGCTGCTGCAGGTGGCGGGCGAGCCAGGCGACGCCCTCGACGTCGAGGTGGTTGGTGGGCTCGTCGAGCATGATGACGTCGTCGTCGCCGATGAGGAGCTTGGCGAGGGCCACGCGCCGCTTCTGCCCGCCGGAGAGGGAGGAGACCTTCGCGTGCCAGTCGACCTCGGAGACCAGGCCGCCCATGACGTCGCGGATCTTCGGGTTCGACGCCCACTCGTGGTCCGCCTGGTCGCCCACGATCGCGGTGCCGACCTCGAGGTCGCCGTCGAGCACGTCCGACTGGTCGAGGTACCCGACCGAGACGTCACGGCGTTTCGTCACGCGGCCGGAATCGGGCGTGCTGTGCTGGGCGAGCAGGCGCATGAGCGTCGACTTGCCGTCGCCGTTGCGGCCCACCATCCCGATGCGGTCGCCGTCCTCGAGCCCGAGGGACACGTTGTCGAGGATGGTGCGGGTGACGTAGGCGACGCTGAGGTTTTCCGCGCCGAGGAGGTGTGCCAAGGAGATACTGCTTTCGGTTGGAGCGATGCGCTGGATGCGCGGTGTGCGCGAGGGGCTGCGGGCCGGGTCAGCCCGCGAAGCCGGCGACGATGCGGGCCCCGTGGGCCGGGCCGCGGACCGATGCCGCCTGCAGCCCCTCCGTCGCGAGGAGGGATTCGAGTTCGGCCGCGTGGCCCGAGCTCTGCGTCAGGAATGCGATCGTGGGACCGGAGCCGGAGACGATCCCGGCGAGGGCTCCCGCGGCCTTGCCCGTCTCAAGGATATCGCCCAGCGCCGGGGCGAGTTCGAGCGAGGCCTGCTGCAGGTCGTTGTGGAGCAGTGGGGCGAGGCCCGGGGCGTCGCCGGCACGCATGGCGCCGAGGATGGCCGGGTCGATCTGCGGCTGGGGGTCCGGGTCCACGCCGTCGCGCAGGCGGATCTCGTCGAGCCTGCGGTACACCTCGGGCGTGGAGAGGCCGTAGTCGGAGGTCACCAGGACCCAGTGCAGGGGCGTCTTCGAGATGGCCGGCGTGAGCTGGTCGCCGACCCCGAGCCCGACGGCGGTGCCCCCGACGAGCGCGAAGGGCACGTCCGCGCCGAGGTCGACGGCGATCTTTGCGAGTTCGTCCCGGGAGAAGCCGCTGCCCCACAGGGCGTCGCAGGCCAGCAGGGCCGCCGCGGCGTCGGCCGATCCCCCGCCCATGCCGCCGGAGATCGGCACGCGCTTCGTGATGTCGAGGACCACCCCGGTGCGTCCCGGGCTGACCTCCGCGAGGAGCTCGGCGGCGCGGACCGCGAGGTTCGTGCGGTCCAGCGGGATGGAGTCGTGCGGCAGGTTCAGGGTGCCCTGGCCGTTCACCGTGACGGTGATGCCGTCGCCGGGCGCCTCGGTGGCCGTGACCTCCTCGTACAGGGAGACGGCCAGGAACACGCTGGCGATCCCGTGGTACCCGTCCTCGCGCGGGGGCCCCACCTTCAGGGAGACGTTGATCTTCCCGGGGGCACGGACGCGGACGGAGCGGGTGCCGGCGCGCATGTCGAACGTTCTGCCCGGGACCATACCCACCAACCTAACCCACCGGCCGGGGTGCCGCCGGGGAGGCCTGCGCTTCCCGTCGGGCTTCCGCGATGCGCGCGAAGGCCGTGATATCGAGCACCTCGCCGCGGGCCGTGGGGTCCACCCCGGCGTCGCGCAGGGCCTGCTCGGCGAGGACGGGGCTGCCGGCCCAGCCGGCGAGCGCGGCGCGCAGGGTCTTGCGGCGCTGGGCGAAGGCGGCGTCGATGACGGCGAACACCTGCTCGCGCGTGGCGCTCGTCGCCGGGGGTTCGCGGCGCGTGAAGCGGACGAGGCCGGAGGCGATCTTCGGGGCGGGCCAGAACACGTTCATGCCCACCACCCCGGCCTTCGTCATGCTCGAGTACCACGCGGCCTTCACGGACGGCACGCCGTAGGTCCTGGACCCGGGAGGAGCGGCGAGGCGGTCCGCCACCTCGTCCTGCACCATCACGAGCCCGTGGCGCAGCGAGGGGAAGCGCTCGAGGAGGTTGAGGACCACGGGGACGGCGACGTTGTACGGCAGGTTGGCGACGAGCGCCGTGGGCGGGTGCGGCAGCTCCGTGACGCGCAGGGCGTCCTCGAGCAGGACGTCGAGGGCCGCGGCGCGGTCGGGCCGCCACCGCGCGACGGTGTCGGGGAGCTTCCGGGCGAGGACCGGGTCGATCTCGACCGCGACCACGCGCTCGGCGGCGTCGAGCAGGCCGAGCGTGAGGGAGCCGAGGCCGGGCCCCACCTCGAGGACCGTCTCGTCGGGGCCGAGGTTCGCCGCGGCGACGATCCTGCGGATGGTGTTCCCGTCGATGACGAAGTTCTGTCCGAGGGTCTTGGTGGGACGGATGTCGACGTCGGCCGCGAGGCGCCTGATGTCGGCGGCGCCGAGGAGGGGGGCGGGCGTGCCGGCGGCGGGGGGCGTAGTCACCCTGCCATGGTATCGGTCGCGCCGCGGCGCTCCGGCGGGGTCGCCGTTCCCCGGCGCCGTGCCGGGAGGGCCGGTGGATACCGGCCCGGGAGTCGGCGACGCCTGGTGGAGGCCCTGGTCTCAGGAGAGCCTCCGGCGCCGCCGACCCATTCGGGGCTGCTTCCCTGCTGGGAAAAGGAAGCTGCCGGTCGCACCGTCGGCTTCCGGTCTCACGAGAAGGACGGTACTGGGAGGGCGGCCGGCTTCGGCGCGATGTAAGGCCGGCGGCGCCTCTCCTCCTAGAACAGTACGAAGGAGCGGCGGCACCGGCACGAGTGCTCCCTACCCGACTTCGGGGGGTCCGTACTCGCCCCTCCGGCCGGTGCTACGTGTGATCGGCGACACCCGCTACGGGGCGGTGTCCGCCGGGCTCCGCGGGCCGGTCCCACGTGCCGTAGACGGCCTCCGTGTTCGCCGTCAGCCGCGCGCATAGGGCGTCGAGGTCGGCCTCCAGGAAGCCCGCCATGGCGCGCACGGTGTAGGGGACGAGGTATGCGGCGTTGGGCCTGCCGCGGAAGGGGTGCGGCGTGAGGAACGGCGCGTCGGTCTCGGTCAGCACGAGGGAGGGGTCCGCCACGAGCAGCGCCTCCCGCAGGTTCTCCGCGTTGCGGAACGTCACCGTCCCGGCGAAGGACATGTACCAGCCCTGCTCGTTGCAGATGCGCGCGAGGCCGGCGTCGCCCGAGAAGCAGTGCAGCACCACGCGCTCCGGGGCACCGTCGGCCAGGAGGGTGGCCACGACGTCGTCGTGCGCGTCCCGGTCGTGGATCTGGAGCGCCTTGCCGAGCCGCTTGGCGATGTCGATGTGGCGGCGGAACGACGTGAGCTGGCTCCCGCGCCCGCCCTCCCCCGTCCGGAAGTAGTCGAGGCCCGTCTCCCCGAGCGCCCGGATCCGCGGGCCGGCGGCGAGCCGTTCGATCTCCTCGAGGGCGTCGTCGAGCGTCCCCGCCCCCGCGAGCAGCGGGGCGTCGTTGGGGTGCAGGGCCACGGCGCCGAGGAGCCGGGCGTCCTGCTCCACGACCTCGGCCGTGAAGCGCGACGACGCGAGGTCGGTGCCCACCTGGACGGCGCCCCTCACCCCTGCCGCCTCGGCCGCGTCGAGGGCGTCGCTGAGGGAGACGGCGGGGCCCTCGCTGAAGTCGAAGTGCGTGTGGTTGTCGATCACGGGGACGGGCAGCGGCTCCGGCAGGGGCGGATAGGTGCCCTTGCGGCGCCGCCGGGCCCCGTCGCCGCCCTCTCCCCCGCCGTCGGCGGACTGCGCTTCTCCCGCCTCCTCCGTCTCCTCCGGCTCCCGGTAGGCCGGCGGCGTCTCCCCCGCCGCGTAGGGATGACGGACCGATGCTGCGCTGTTACACATGGGGCAAGCCTAGCCACGGGGCGGAACTTATCTCCCGGGGATCAAGTTGACCTAGTAATCTGTGAAATCAGCCAGGCCTGTCCTGCCCCGCGCCGGAACGGTCGTGGCGGTTCCCTGCGTGTCGCTCGCCTGGCCGTCCGGCTCGCGCGTACCGCCGCAGCCGCACGCATGGAAGGTACCCATGGACGTCCAGCACAACATCGCCGAGGCCGCAGCGGAACCCCGGACCGCGGCACGGGTGGACCCGGACGTCCCCGGCGTCGGCTTCCACGACATCAGCACCCGCATCCTCGGCTCCATCAACACGGTCATCGACGGCAAGCCCGAGGCCGCGCGCCTCGCCCTCACCGTCCTGCTGGCCCAGGGCCACCTGCTCCTCGAGGACGTGCCCGGCGTCGGCAAGACGATGCTCGCGAAGACCCTCGCCCGGACGATCGACTGCACCGTGAACCGCATTCAGTTCACGCCCGACCTGCTGCCCTCGGACGTCACCGGGGTGTCCATCTTCAGCCAGGACACCCGGCGCTTCGAGTTCCGCCCCGGACCGGTCTTCGCGAACATCGTCATCGGCGACGAGATCAACCGGGCGTCGGCCAAGACGCAGTCCTCCCTCCTCGAGTGCATGGAGGAGCACCAGGTGACCGTGGACGGCACCACCCATGTGCTCGGCGACCCGTTCATGGTGGTCGCGACGCAGAACCCCATCGAGATGGAGGGCACCTACCCCCTCCCCGAGGCCCAGCGCGACCGCTTCATGGCGCGGATCTCCATGGGCTACCCCGACGCCCGGGCCGAGGCCGACATGCTCGAGACGCACCAGTCCGTGTCCCCGCTCGAGGGGATCCGCCCGGTGGCGAGCGTCTCCGACATCGCCGCGATGATGCGCGAGGTGCGCGGCGTGTACGTGTCGCCGGCCGTCAAGGACTACACCGTCGCCGTCGGGCATGCCACGCGCCAGCACCCCCGGCTGCGCCTCGGCGCGAGCCCCCGGTCGCTGCTGCAGCTCCTCCGGGCGGCGAAGGCGGGCGCCGCGCTCGAGGGCCGGGACTTCGTGCTGCCCGACGACATCGCGTCCGTCGCCGACGCCGTGCTCGCCCACCGCCTCCTGCTGGACCGCAAGGCCACGAGCGCGGGCGAGACGGCGTCGAGCATCGTGCACGACATCCTCGCGCGGGTCCCGGTGGCCCGCGAGGCCCAGCGGCGATGACGGCCCGGACAGGCGACTGATGGTCCTCCTCGACAGGCTCCCCTCGCGCATCCTGACGGTGCGCGGGTGGGGCTTCGTCCTCGTCGCGGTCGTCGCGCTGCTGTCCGCGCAGGTGCTCGGGCGCCGTGACCTCCTCTACGTGGGGATCCTGCTCGCGGCCCTGCCCGCGGCCTCCATCCTCGTCCTCCGGCTCGTCAAGCCCCGGTTCACGGTGGCCCGCCGGTTCCAGCCGCAGTCCATGGAGATCGGCTCGACGACGACCGTCACGCTCTCGCTCACGGCGTCCGTGGCGGGCGGGGCCAGCATCGCGATGGAGGAGCAGCTCCCGGCCCGCTTCGGGCAGGCGCCGCAGTTCACCTACCCGTCCCGCAACCCGACGCCGGACGGCAAGTCCCTCTACGAGTACCGCCTCCGGTCCGCCTCGCGCGGCGTCTACCTCATCGGTCCGGTCACCGCCGAGTTCACGGACCCGTTCGGCCTCGCGAAGTCCTGGCACGTGCTCGGCGGGGCGGACGGCCTCGTGGTCACGCCCGCGCCGCTCGAGCTGCTCCCCTCGACCCTGCAGGGCTCCCGCGGCAACGACGGCCTCGCCGCGACGCACCGCCAGGCCAACCCGAGCGACGACGACGTCATGACCCGCGAGTACCGGCACGGGGACTCGATGCGGCGCGTGCACTGGGCGGCGACCGCCCGGCACAGCGAGCTCATGGTGCGCCAGGAGGAATCGGTGACCACCCCGCAGGCCACGCTGCTCCTGGACCAGCGGCACGCGAGCTTCAGCGGCGGCTTCACCGCGGCCTTCAGCGGCGACGGGGCCACCGGCAGCGGGCTGTCCACCTCCCCCACCTTCGAGGCGGCGGTCACCGCGGTCATGTCCATCAGCGCCCACCTGCTGGAGCGCAACTACGCCCTGCGATTCCTCGACCACCAGGGCGCCCCGGCCCTGCTGCACTCCCCCTCCGCGCCGTTCCCGTCCGACGAGGAGCACCACGGCCCGGGCGCCGTCGCCGGCATCGCCGAGGGCCTCGCGGCCCTCGAGCTCGGCCCCGAGGGCGGGCGCCGACAGCACGCCGAGGAGGGGCCCGGCGTCACCGCGCGGGCCGGGGACGCGGTACGCGGCGCCGCGCGTCGTCTCCGGCGTCCGACGTCGGACACCTCCCAGACCACCCCGCACGCGGCGTTCGGCGACGACCTGCTGGACAAGCTGGCCACCACGCGCCACCGCGGCCCGCTCATCGCCGTCCTCGGGACGCTCACGGGCGAGGAGGCACGGACCCTCGCCTCGGCCGCCGACTACGGGTCCGCGTCCTACGCGATCCTCCTCACCGAGCGGCCGGCCGACGCCCGGCGGCAGCTCGAGATCCTCCGCGACGCGGGCTGGCACGCGACGGCCGCCTCGCCGGCAGCGCACCTGCCCACCGTCTGGGCCGGCCTCGGGAACGCGTCCGGCACGACGCCCAGCGAGCAACCCGTCCCGGCATCCTCCCCCGGGCCCGTCCGCGGCTCACGACACTCCCCAGGATCGGCATGACCACCACACTCTCCCGCCCCGCGGCCGCACCGGCAGCCGCGACGCCGTCCGCCCGGCGACCGCCGTCGGCCGACCCCTGGCACTGGTCCGTCACCGGGGCGTCGCTCCTCGCCGTCCTCGCGGCGGCCACCAGCCTGAACGGCGTCGTCGAGCCGTGGACCTGGCTGCTGCCGGTCCTCGGCACGCTCGTGCCGGTGCTCCTGGCCATGGCGCTGACCCGCACCCTGCGCCTGAACGGCGTGCTGACCGCCCTCGTGGGCGTCCTTGCCCTGATCGGTGCCCTCACCGCGCAATTCGTCCCCCGGCAGAGCATCCTCGGGGTCGTCCCGGGGCCGGGCACCTCGCTCGAGCTGCGGCGCCTCCTCGCGCAGGCAGAGGAGACCGTCGTCTCGCAGGTGGCCCCGGTGCTGCCGGGCGCCGGGATCGTCCTGATCATGTGCGCCGCGCTCGGGCTGGTCGCGATCCTCGTGGACATCCTCGCGACGACGATGCGCATGCCCGCCGCGAGCGGCCTCGGGCTCTTCGCGATCCTGATCGCCCCGGCCATCGTGAAGCCCAACGGTGTGGGGATGGCAGCGTTCATCGCCACAGCCCTCGCGTTCCTGCTGCTCCTCGCCGCCGCGCAGTGGCGCGAGAACCGTCTCGCGTCGGGCGGGGCACGGGCCTCGTCGGGCTTCGCGGGGCGCAGCGCCGTCATCGGCTCGGCGGCCCTCGCCGTGACCGTGATCCTGCCGATGTTCGTGCCCGGCTTCAACTCCGGCGCCTTCCCGCAGGGGGCGCGGCTCAACGTCTGGGGCAACGCGACCGGCCTCAACCCGGCGGTGACGCTCGGCAACGACCTCCGCAATCCCACGGGCTTCGGCCGGATCGCGTACTCCACGAACTCGGACACCCCCGTGTACCTGAGGGCCGTCACGCTCGAGGACTTCAGCGGCCGGCGCTGGGAACCCGACCAGCGGCTCGACGACCGCGAGCAGGGCGTCGACGAGATCGGTGCGGAGGCGGGCGCCCCGCGGAGCGCGCCGGCCGGCAGCACCGTCTTCACGCGCGTCACGACGCAGAGCTACTCCAGCCCCTGGCTGCTCTCGCCCTACGCGCCCGTGGGCATCTCCAACCTCTCCGGCAGCTGGGCGTGGGACCCCGCGAACCTGTCGGTCCTCGCGACCGACGGCGGGTCCACGGCACGCCAGGAGTACGTCGTGGAGAGCACCTCCGCCGAGCTCACGCGCGAGGGACTCGGGGCCATCGGGCCCTCGGAGGACCCGGCCGTGCCCGAGGTCTTCACGCAGCTGCCGGAGGACACGCCCGAGATCGTCCGCACCAGGACGGACGAGGTCACCGACGAGTTCGTGAACCCCTACGACAAGGCCCTCGCCATCCAGAGCTACCTCCGCGGGCCGGAGTTCACCTACTCCGTGGAGGCGCCGGTCGACGGCGGGTACGACGGCAGCGGCATGGACGTCATGGCACGCTTCCTCGAGTCGAAGTCCGGCTACTGCGTCCACTACGCCGGCACCATGGCCGTCATGGCGCGCGCCGCGGGCATCCCCAGCCGGGTCGCCATCGGCTACACGCCGGGCAGCCCCACGGGCGACACCACCGAGGGCCCGCGCGGGACGGAACTGCGCGAGTTCGTCGTCGACTCCCGCAACGCGCACGCCTGGCCCGAGCTGTACTTCGAGGGCGTGGGCTGGGTCCAGTTCGAACCGACGCCGTCCCGCGGCGTCGTCCCCACGTACGCCCAGCAGTCCTCCTCGCCGGTCGGCCCGCGGGCGGACGACAGCGACGCCCTCAACCCCGGCGGTGCCACCGGGGCGGCCGGCCAGACCGGCTCGGCCGCGGAGCCGTCCGATGCCGCCGACGGTTCCTCGGCCGGCGGCCCCGACGACGAGGCGAACCCCCTGGCCGGCGCGCTCGCCCTGGCGGGCATCGGGCTGGTCGCGCTCCTGCCGCTCCTCCTCCGGACGTCGAGGACGCGCTCACGGCGCGCCGTCGTCGGCGACGTCGTGCCGGGTGCTGCCGGGGCCGCGACGGCCGCCTGGGCCGAGACCACCGAGATCGCCGGCGACTACGGCTACCCGCTCGAGCCCACCGACACGCCCCGCACCTTCGCCGGGCGGCTCAGCCGGGACGCTCGGCTCGACGGTGATCCCGCCGTGTCGCTCGGGAGGCTGCAGTCCGCCTACGAGCACGAGGAGTACGCCGCGCACACCGTCCCCTCCTCCGCCCGGACCGGTGCACGGAGCGGTGGTCCCGACGTCCGGTCCGGGACGCTCGCCCGGCCGCCGGCGGTCCCGCGCTGGGACGACGTCGACACCGTCACGCGCGCGCTCCGGAGCGGCAGCTCCTGGACCCGGAGGATCAGGGCCCGCCTGTTCCCGCAGTCGCTCCTCAACCGGTTCCGGACCGGCACCCGCCGCTGACCGACGACAAGGCCGCCGGCACACGGAAGGCCGGCACCCTCCCGGGTGCCGGCCTTCCTGCTGCCTGCCGCCGTCCGCCCCTCGGCGGACACCCCGCTAGGAGGCGTAGGGGTCGGCGATGCCGACGTACTGCGTGTACAGGTACTCCTCGATGCCCTCGGCGCCGCCCTCGCGGCCGAGGCCGGACTGCTTGACGCCGCCGAACGGTGCCGCCGCATTGGACACGACGCCCGCGTTGAGGCCCAGCATGCCCGTCTCGAGCCGCTCGCCGATGCGGAGCCCACGATTCAGGTCCCGCGTGAAGACGTACGCCACGAGGCCGTACTCGGTGTCGTTGGCCAGGTCCACGGCCTCGTCCTCGGTGTCGAACGTGATGATCGGGGCCACGGGGCCGAAGATCTCCTCCTGCATGATGCGCGCGGTCCGCGGCACGTTCGTCAGCACGGTCGCCTCGTAGAAGTAGCCGTCGCCCGTCACCGGCGCCCCGCCCGTCACGGTCTGCGCACCGTCGCCGACGGCCGCCGTCACGAGCTCGTGCACCTTGTCGCGGCTCTTCTGGTCGATCAGGGGGCCGAGCTTCGACTCGTCCCGGGTGCCACGCGCCGGGGTCATGGCCTCCATGCGCTCGGCGAGGGCCGCCGCGAAGCGGTCGGCCACGGAGGAGTGCACGATGAAGCGGTTCGCGGCCGTGCAGGCCTCCCCCATGTTGCGCAGCTTCGCGAGCATCGCCCCCTGGACGGCGGCGTCGAGGTCGGCGTCCTCGAAGACCAGGAAGGGGGCGTTGCCGCCGAGTTCCATGGAGGTCCTCAGCACGTTCTTCGACGCCGCGGCCAGCAGGCTGCGGCCCACGGGCGTGGACCCCGTGAAGGAGAGCTTCCGCAGCCGCGGGTCGTCGATGAGCGGTCCCGTGACCTTGCCCGCCGTCGTCGTGTTGACGATGTTGAGCACGCCGGCCGGGAGGCCGGCCTCCTGCAGGACGGTCGCGAACAGCGACGACGTCATGGGCGTGAGGTTCGCGGGCTTGAGGACCATCGTGCAGCCCGCGGCGATCGCGGGGGCGATCTTCCGGGTGGCCATGGCCAGCGGGAAGTTCCACGGCGTGATGAGCAGGCACGGGCCCACGGGCTTCTTGCTCACGAGGAGCCGCGACCTGCCGTCGGGCGACGTGGAGTAGCGGCCCGAGGCGCGGACCGACTCCTCGGAGAACCACCGGAGGAACTCGGCGCCGTAGGTGACCTCGCCACGCGCCTCGGCGAGCGGCTTGCCCATCTCGAGCGTCATGAGCAGCGCGAACTCGTCGGCGCGAGCCGTGACCAGATCGAAGGCCCTGCGCAGGATCTCGCCCCGCTCCCGCGGAGCCGTCCGCGCCCATGCGGCCTGCGCGGCGACCGCAGCGTCCAGTGCGGCCATGCCGTCCTCGGGGCTGGCGTCGGCGAGCGTCCGGAGGGTGCGGCCGGTGGCCGGATCCTCGACGTCGAACGTGGCACCGGACGACGAGGCACGCCACTCGCCGCCGATGAAGAGGCCCGTGGGCACCTTCTCGAGTACTGCCTTCTCCTGGTCGGCGGTGACAGCCATACTGAGCTCCTTCGCGAAGATACTGGGGGTCGGGCACTGGGGGTTCGGGGCGTCCCGGACGGGGACATCCCGCTCACGCTAGACCCGGCGACGAAGGGGTGTCCAGTGAAGCCTGCACTCCCGTGACGCTTACCCGTTGGACGAGTGCACAAGCCACCGGGCGCCCCGGCCCCGGTCAGCGTGCGGCGATCACCGCGGCGTACAGTTCGCGCTTGCTGACGCGGCTCTCGGCCGCCACGGCGGCCACGGCGTCCTTGAGCCGCATCCCGCCCTCGATCAGCGCGTTGACGTCGGACACGTGGTCCTCGGGGCTGGAGGGCGGCGCCTCCGGCGCACCGGCGACGACGACGGCGATCTCGCCGCGCACCTCGACGGCCTGGGCCCACTGGAGGAGCTCGAGGAGGGAGCCGCGGATCACCTGCTCGTGCACCTTGGTGAGCTCACGCGCCACCGCCGCGGGCCGTTCGGAGCCGAAGGTCTGCTGCAGCGAGCGCAGCATCGGCTCGAGGCGGTGGGGTGCCTCGAAGAACACCATCGTGCGGCGTTCCGCGGCGAGGTCGATCAGGCGTCCCGTCCGCAGGCCCGGCTTGCGCGGCAGGAATCCCTCGAAGCAGAACCGGTCCGTGGGCAGGCCGGACAGCGCGAGCGCGGCGAGGACGGCGGAGGCGCCCGGCACCGACGTCAGGTCGAGGCCCTCGGCCACCGCGGCCTCCACCAGCCGGTAGCCGGGATCGGAGACCGAGGGCATGCCGGCGTCCGTCACCATCAGCAGGGTGGCGCCGTCGCGCACGAGGTCGAGGAGTTCGGGGGTGCGCTCGGTCTCGTTGTGTTCGTGATAGCTGATGACGCGGCCGGTCACGGTCACGCCGAGCGCCTGCACGAGCCGGTGCAGGCGGCGCGTGTCCTCCGCGGCGACGACGTCGGCGGACCGGAGCAACCCGATCAGCCGCTCGGTCGCATCACCCATGTTGCCGATCGGCGTCGCCGCCAGGACGATCCGGCCCCGGCCGCTGCCGTCCCCCGCGGTGCCGCGGTACGCCGTCCCGGGGACGCGGGCCCCGGGGTCCCCCGACCCGTCCTCGGCGTCCTGCGCTCCCGGCGCGTCCTGGTCGTCGTCGGCCGCGCGCGCTTCCCGGCTCCCGTCCCGGCCCTCCCCGGGGTCGTCGCTGCTCGTGTCAGGGGTGGCGTCGTTGCGTGGCTGGTTCACCGGACCAGCCTAGCCGCCGCAGCCTCCGGGAAGCCGGGCCGCGGGTAGGCCGGTGTCCGGGCCCGCATGCGGGGTCGGCACAGGTGCCGCCGGTAGCATGACAGGGTGAGCCACACCGCCGTCCAGCCCCGACGGGACAGCCCCCCGCCGGGCGGAGCCTGGATCGTGGCTCCACTCCACGCCTACACGCGCGCCGGCCTCACCGAGCGGCTCCTCGGCGCCACCGCCCCCGGCGGACCGCTCCGCTGGATCCTCCCGCTCGCCATGGCGGTGCTCGGCGGGATCCTGCGCTTCGTGCGGCTCGGCGAGCCCGGGTCCCTCGTGTTCGACGAGACGTACTACGTCAAGGACGCCTACTCCCTGCTGCAGTCGGGCTACGAGCGCGAATGGCCCGAGAACGCGAACGACTCGTTCAACGCGGGCACCCCCGGCGTCCTCCTCGACGCACCCGACTACGTGGTGCACCCGCCCGTCGGCAAATGGATGATCGCCTTCGGGATGCTCGTGTTCGGTTCCGACAACGCCTTCGGCTGGCGGTTCTCGGCCGCCGCGATCGGCACGCTCTCGGTCCTCCTCCTCGCGCTCGTGGCCCAGCGCATGTTCGGCTCGGCACTGCTGGGCGCCGCCGCGGGCCTCCTGCTCGCCATCGACGGGCACCACCTCGTGGAGTCGCGGACGTCGCTGCTGGACATCTTCCTCAGCTTCTGGCTGCTCGCCGCGTTCGCGGCACTGCTCCTCGACCGCGACGACGGCAGGCGGCGGCTCGCCCGGCGCCTCTCCTCCCGCGTCGGCGACGACGGCCTCCCCTCGCCGGCACACCTGGCCTACGGCCCCTTCCTCGGGTTCCGGGCCTGGCGGCTCGTGGCCGGCATCTGCCTCGGCCTCGCCCTCGGGACCAAGTGGTCGGCCCTGCCCTTCATCGCGGCGTTCGGCCTCCTGACCGTCGCGTGGGACCTCAGCGCCCGGCGGATCGCCGGCATCCACCACTGGTCCCGCGCGGGCATCCTCAAGGACGGACCGCTCGCCTTCGCCTGCATGGTCCCGGCGGCGCTGCTGACCTACCTGGGCACGTGGACGGGCTGGTTCCTCTCGGAGGACGCCTACGACCGCACCTGGGCGGAGCGCAACCCGTCGGAGCAGTGGGGCTGGGTCCCGGACGGCCTGCGCTCGCTCGCCGAGTACCACCGGAGCGCGTTCTCCTTCCACCAGGGCCTCGGCACGGACCACCCGTACGAGGCGAGCGCCTGGACGTGGCTCCTCATGGGACGGCCGACGTCGTTCTTCTACGAGAAGCCGACCGGCTGCGGAGCCGACGCCTGCTCGCAGGCCGTCACCGTGCTCGGGAACCCGCTCATCTGGTGGAGCGCGGCACTGTCCCTGCTCGTGCTGCTGTTCTTCTGGCTCGGCCGCCGCGACTGGCGCGCCGCGGCGATCCTGACCGGGGTCGCGGCGGGATACCTGCCGTGGTTCCTCTACCCGGAGCGCACCACCTTCTACTTCTACGCCGTGTCCTTCGAGCCGTTCCTCGTGCTGGCCCTGGTGTACTGCCTCGGCCTCGTGCTGGGCGGACCGGACGCTGACGGGCCCCGGCGCCGAAGCGGTATCGTGCTGGTGGGGCTCTTCCTCGCGGTCGCCGTCGCGCTGTCCGCCTATTTCCTGCCGATCTGGACGGCCGAGGTCATCCCGTACGACCAGTGGCGCATGCGCATGTGGCTGCGGAGCTGGATCTAGGGCCGAGACCCCCTGCAACGAAAGCGAGCACTCGTGCGCGAAGCCATCACGGAACTCCTGGTCGACCTCCCGGCGGCCAGCAACACCACGGACCTCCTCCTGCGCACCCACGACGCCGATCCCGGACGCGCGCTGTACGCGCTGCAGTCCGCGGGGCAGTGGCAGGACGTCTCGGCGGCGGAGTTCCTGCAGCAGGTGGGCTCCGTGGCCAAGGGCCTGATGGCACTCGGCGTGCGGCCCGGCGACGCCGTCGCGGTGATGTCGAAGACCCGCTACGAGTGGACGCTCGCCGACGTCGCGATCTGGTTCGCCGGAGCGGTGACCGTGCCCGTCTACGAGACCTCGTCGGCCCACCAGGTGGCGTGGATCCTCGAGGACGCCCGGCCCGCCGTCGTCTTCGTGGAGGACCAGGGGAAGGCGGAGATCGTCCTCGACGCCGCCGGCAGGTCGAACCGCACGGACGCGACCACCGTGGTGCACCTGTCCGGCAGCGCACCCGCCGGGACGGCCGCCCTGACACTCGCAGCCCTCGTCGGGGCCGGCTCCGGGGTGTCCGATGCGGCGCTCGAGGCCGCACGGAGCTCGCGCGGCCTGGCGGACGCGGCGTCCATCGTCTACACCTCGGGCACCACGGGCCGGCCGAAGGGCTGCGTCATCACGCACGGCAACTTCGCGCTGTTCGCCGTCAACACCCTCGAGTTCCTGCCCGAGTTCCTGCAGCAGGACAACGCGCGCACGCTCATGTTCCTGCCCCTCGCGCATGTCCTGGCCCGCGCCGTGCAGGTGGTGTGCTTCGCCGGCGGCATCAAGCTCGCGCACTCCGGATCGGCGGCGCAGCTGCTCCAGGACCTGACGACGTTCCGGCCGACGTTCCTCCTCGCCGTCCCCCGCATCTTCGAGAAGATCCACACGACGGCCGGCCGTCGTGCCGCCGACGCCGGCAAGGGACGCCTGTTCGCGGCGGCCGAGCGGACCGCCGTCGCCTACTCGCGCGCCGTCGACGCCCGCGGGCGGGGCGGCCGCGGCCCCTCACCCGTGCTGCGCGCCGCGCATGCCCTCTTCGACCGCATCGTCTACCCCCGGCTGCGCGACGTCTTCGGCGGCGAGGTCACCTACACCGTGTCCGGCGCCAGCCCCCTCAGCGAGCACCTCGTCCACTTCTTCCGCGGCGCGGGCATCCTGGTCCAGGAGGGCTACGGCCTGACCGAGAGCACCGCGCCGTGCACCGTGAACACGGTGCCGCTGACGCGCGTGGGGTCCGTGGGCATCCCGATGCCCGGCATGAGCGTGCGGCTCGGTGACGACGGTGAGGTCCAGGTGAAGGGCGCGGCCATCTTCGCCGGGTACTACCGCAACGACGAGGCGACCGCCGCGGCCTTCACCTCGGACGGCTACTTCCGCACGGGTGATCTCGGTTCGCTCGACGAGGACGGCTTCCTGACCATCACGGGCCGCAAGAAGGACCTCCTCGTCACCGCCGGCGGCAAGAACGTGGCACCCGACCCCCTCGAGGAGAAGCTCCGGGAGCACCCGCTGGTCGGGCAGGCCGTGGTGGTCGGGGAGGGCAGGCCCTTCATCGCGGCGCTCATCAGTCTTGACCGCGAAACCCTCGGGCCGTGGGCCGCCGCGCACGGGAAGCCGAGCCTGACGGCCGATGCCGCCGCCCGTGACGAGGAGGTCCTCGCCGAACTGCAGACCGCCGTCGACGCCGCGAACGCGACCGTGTCCCAGGCGGAGCAGATCCGGCGGTTCACGGTCCTCGACGTCGAGTTCACGGTGGAGTCGGGACACCTGACGCCGACCCTGAAGCTGAAGCGGGCCGCCGTCGTCGCCGATCACGGGGACGCACTGGCGGAGCTCTACGGAGCGGCGAGACGCTAGGCGCGGCACGCCTGTCTTTCCGCCCGGGCCCTCTCCGCGCACCCGGCCTTTCCGCGCACTCGGCGCGGCCGCCCAAAGCCGGGGCATCTCCCCCGACGCTGTCCACAGAGCCGGGGCAGCGGCTCAGAGCCGTGGTGCATTGCCCCCGGCTCTGGGCACCCGGCGCGGCGGCCCGGATCGGAGGGGGCTAGGAGGCTTCCAGCGCCTCCCGGTACTTCGCCTGGGCGGCGTCCTGCGCCACCATCGACCGCTCACGACGCGCCTTCGTGGGCCACGTGAGGATCAGCGTGAGCAGGGTCGCCCCCAGGACGAGCACCGCGACCGTGATCGCGGAGTCCGTCCAGAACTGCTCGGGGAACAGCCGGATCAGCGTGTCGTCGACCCGGAACGTCCAGCTCCCGTCGGCGAAGAACAGGGCATGCACCTGGGTGAAGAAGGTCTGCCAGGCCAGCACCGCGAGCACCGTCAGGGCGACGATCCCCACGAGGGTGAGGACGGCGCCCGCGAACAGCGCCCGCCGGATACCGCCCTTGTACCGCCGGGCGAGATAGACACAGGCGATCACGGACAGCACGAAGAGCACCAGGGCGATGAAGAAGGACAGGCCCAGCACGCCCTTCACGTCCGCCATGTGACCCACCTCGGACTCGAGGAACAGCGGCTCGCCGTCGGGCGTGACCAGACCGCCCAGGTACCGGGCCGGCGCGAAGTTCAGGACGTAGTCGAGGGCGTAGGACCCGTAGGTCATGCGGTCGTCCAGCGAGAAGCCGTACTGGTCGTCGGGGAACCCGGGCCGGTGGTATTCGAGCCAGAGGAACGACGACGTCGCGACGGCGCGGACGGCTGCCGCCACCACGACGACGGGGAAGAAGAGGGCGACGACGACCTGGAGGAAGCGTGCGAGGACGGGCTTCGCGGCCACGGCCTGGTCGCGGACGGCGGCGCGGCGCGCTGCGTCCTTGTCGGGGGGACTCGCCGAGAGCGACGCCGTGTCGGTGGACGGTTCGCGGGAGCCCGACGACGCACGGCCGCTGCTGCTCGCGGCTGCCACCGGGGCGGAACCCTGGTCCGGCGCCGGAGGTGCACCGGCGTCGTCACTCTGGGCCGGGGGGCGGTCGTGAGTGTCGGTGTCGGTGTCGGTGTTCTGCGCTCTCTCACCGGCCGCCGCCGTCCCGACGCTGTCGGCAGACGTCGCGCCGGAGGGAGTCGTCGCCCCGGTGCCGGGCGTCGCCGTGGTCGAAGCAGCACCGGCGGCGGTGGCGCCGGCAGCCGAAGCACCCGTCACGGCGGGCATCATCCGGGTCGCGGTTCCGACGCCGTCATCGCCGGAGGAGGCGTCACCTGCAGAGGCGCCATTGGAAGAATTGCCACCGGACGAACGGGCGTCGGAGTCGTCGGGATCCCGGCCCTCCCCCGGTCCCACCGGCGAAGGGTCGTCGGATTGCCTGTCAGCCGCGGACCCGCCCGCGGAAGGGTTGTCAGCGGAGGAGTCATCGGCCGGATCCTCCCCCGTGACGCGGGACAGGTCGGGCATCGTGCCGGCCTTCCGCCGCGGCAGGTCGTGGCGCTGGGCGACGCCCGATACGGGCTGGTCGTCCGGGCCGGCCGCGTCGCCCGCGGCGGGAACCGCCGAGTCGTCTGCGCGGCGCATGCCTGAAGCGGTCGAACCGGTGCTGTCCATCTCTGCCACTGCGTTGTCTCCTCGATCGATGCCCGCCGGCGCTGCCTCCGGCGTCTTTTCGACACTACCGGGCATTCGGGCACCCCGACGGGAGGCTCCCCGCGCACCGGCCCGGGGTCAGGCGGTGATGACGGCGTCGCCGCGGTCGACGACGCCGAGGTCCCCGCGGTGCCCGGCCGCGACGGCCCGCCGCCCGAGGATGAGCGTGTACGCCCAGTAGGCCGCGAGCACCAGGAGTCCGATCGCCAGGCGGAGCCACTGCGGCAGTCCGCTCGGCGTGACGAAGCCCTCGACGAGGCCGGAGACGAGCAGCACCAGCACCAGCCCGAGGGCCACCGTGATCAGCGACCGCCCCTCCTCCGCGAGGGCGACCGACCGCAGCCTGCGGCCCGGTGCCACCCATGCCCAGAAGATGCGCAGCCCGGCGGCGGTCGCGACGAAGATCGCGGTGAGCTCCATGAAGCCGTGGGGCAGGATGTAGAGGAAGAAGACGTCGAGCCGGTCGTAGGCCGCCATCGTGCCGCCAGCCATCCCGATGCCCTGTGCGTTCTGGTAGAGGATGACTGCGGGCCAGATGCCGGTGACCCCGAAGGCGACGGCCTGCAGGGCGATCCACGCGTTGTTCGTCCACACCAGCCCCGCGAAGGACGCGGCGGGGTTCTCGGAGTAGTAGTCGATGAAGTCCTCCTCCACGTACCGGCGGAGCGCCTCGTCCGTCCCCAGGGCGCCGATGACGCCCGGCGTCGCCGCCACCCAGAACCCGTAGAGCCCTGCCACCACGAGGAAGACCGCACCGATCACGACCGTGAACCACCGGATGCGGTAGAAGGCGGCCGGCAGCGAGAACACGAAGAACTGCGCCACGTCCTCCATGAAGTGGGACCTCGCCCCGGTGAAGCGGGTGCGGGCACGGGACAGGCGGGTGGACAGGGCGCCGGAGAGGGCGCTCTCGGGATCGACCGAGCGGATGATGGACAGGTGCGTCGACACGCGCTGGTACAGCACGAGCAGCTCGTCCGCCTCCGCCCCGTCCAGCCTGCGCCGGCGCACGAGGTCGTCGAGGCGTTGCCAGTCGCCGCGGTGCACGGCGATGAATGCATCCACGTCCATGCGCCCCACCCTATAGTCCCGCCGACCGGCCCACCCGCCGACCGCGCACACCGGCGATAGGCTGGCCCCATCGCATCCAGCCGAGCCAGGGGGAACACATGAGTCCGGTCGTCACCGGCGAGGCGGTCGTCCTCGAACTCAGGCCCGCAGGCTTCGCCGCCCGCGGCGTCAGCATCCTCATCGACGTCGCCGCGCAGCTCCTCGTCGCGGTGCTCCTGATGCTGCTCATCGGGAACGTCTTCGGCGGCGTCCTCGATCCGGCGCTCACGTCGGCGGTCCTGATCGCCGTCGTCGTCCTCCTCCTCGTCGTCGTGCCGGTGACCGTGGAGACCCTCACGCGCGGCAAGTCCCTGGGCCGCCTCGTCATGGGGCTGCGGATCGTGCGCGACGACGGGGGTGCCATCCGCTTCCGCCACGCCTTCATCCGCGGGATGCTGGCGGTCTTCGAGATCTACCTGCTCGGCGGGTCGCTGGCGTTCCTCGTGTCGCTGTTCAACGAGCGGTCCAAGCGTCTCGGCGACCTCCTCGCGGGCACCTACGCGATGCGGGAGCGTGTCGTGGCGAGGCCCCGCGCGCTCCCCGTCATGCCGCCCGGGCTGCAGCAGTGGGCCGCGACCGCGGACATCGGCCGCCTGCCCGACGCCCTCGCCCGCAGGATGTCGCAGTTCCTCGCCCAGGCACCGAGACTGACCGAGCAGGCGCGGCACGCGCTGTCCGTGGACCTGGCCGGCGAGGCGAGCCATCACGTCTCACCGCCGCCGCCCGCCGACACCCACCCCGAGGAGTTCCTCCAGACCGTCATCGCCTCGCGCCGCGATCGCGACTACGCGGCGATGGCCCGGCAGCGCGAGCGGACCGAGGCGACGGCGAAGAGGCTGCACACCCTGCCCTACAGCTAGCGCGGCCCGGGGACCGCGCCTAGGGCTGGCCGACCCACTCGTCCCAGGGCACGTTCCAGTCGCCGAACCCGTCCCAGACGTACATGGGGCCGTAGCCCGTGTTGAGGATCTGCACCACGTCGCCGGGGCCGAACGTGCGGTAGAAGTACTCGGCGCCCTCGGGCGACATGCCGATGCAGCCGTGCGAGACGTTGAAGTTGCCCAGGGCCACCTGCGCTGCCGGGAGCGCCTCGTGGACGAATGCGCCGCCGTTGCTCAGCCGGCTGGCGTGGTTCACGACCGTGGGCGGGTAGTAGGCGGGATCGCCGGGCTCCAGCCCGATGGACTCCGCCTTGAACTGTGTGGACTTGTAGTGCTCCATCACGACCATGTACCCCTCGGTGGAGGGCCATTCCTCGGTGCCGAGGGTGATCGGGAAGGTCCTGTCGAGCTTGCCGTCGAGGTAGACCTTCATGGTCTTCGTGGTGTTGTCGACGACGGCGAGGCGCGCGTTGTGCGTCTTCACGGTCATCGTCGTGTCCGCATTGCCGATCATGCCGTTGCCGAAGTCGACGCCGAAGAGGTTCGCTTCCACGGTGATGGTGCTGTTCGGGGCCCAGAAGGTCTCGGGGCGGTAGCGGACCTTGGTGTCGGTGAGCCAGTAGAAGGCGCCGGGCTGGCCGCTGGTACTGGTGACCGTGATGGCCTTCTCGACGGCGTCCCGGTTGGTGACCGGCTCGCTGAAGCTGAACTCGAGCGGCTGCCCCGTGCCCACCGTGCTGCCGTCGCGGGGGAACATCGAGGCGTCGGCCTCGTTCGCGGGTACCACGGTCGTGAAGCTCGACGTCTGCCGCTGCGGCTGGCCGGCCGAATCGAGCACGGTGTAGGAGAACGTGTAGTCGGTGTCGAAGGCGAGCCGTTCCGTCGCCGTCCAGCCCCTGCCGTCGGCCGAGAGGGTGCCCGCCACGGGAGTGCCGCCCGCGCGCGGCACCAGCTCGACGCCCTCGAGCGTCGCCCCCTCGACCGTCACGGCGGCGACGGTGGCGGGGTTGACGGCGTAGGCCTCGTCCGTGGGCGTCAGGCCCACGGTGTACTCGCCGGCGGGAGCCTGTGGATCCTTGTCCGCCGCGGCGGACGGGGCGGGATCGGCCTGCGGGTCCCCGGCGGCAGCGGGCGAGGACGGCGCGGACGAGGGTGTCGACGACGCTGCGGGCGACACCGGGTCGTTCCACGGCGAGGCGGTCGCGATCCCCACACCGCCGCCGACCACGACGACCGCCGCGGCACCGATGGCCGCGATCTTCCAGCCCTTCCGGCGCGCCGCGTCCCTGCCCGAGTCCTGCTTCATGCGCATGCATCTGCCCTTCGATGTCGCTTCCCCCGTGCGATGCTACGCGACGGCGCCGACGACCCACCGCAGGAAGCGGCGGGTCGTCGGCAACGATTCGGCACCGGCCGTCGGCAGTCGGCGACGGCGGTCAGCGGCAGCCGGCGACGGCGGTCAGCGGCGGTGCGCAGGGGGTCCGGGGGCGGCCCTAGTAGCGGTACTGCTCGGACTTGTAGGGCCCGGCGACGTCGATGTCGAGGTACTCGGCCTGGCCCTTGGTGAGCTCCGTGAGTTCCACGCCGAGGGCGTCGAGGTGCAGGCGCGCGACCTTCTCGTCGAGCATCTTCGGGAGGACGTAGACCTCGTTCTCGTACTCGCGGTCGCCCTCGGCGTCCTCCTGCTCGAACTTCGTGTAGAGCTCGATCTGCGCGATCGTCTGGTTCGCGAACGAGTTGCTCATGACGAACGAGGGGTGGCCGGTGGCGTTGCCGAGGTTCAGCAGGCGGCCCTCGGAGAGCATGATGATCGAGTGCTCCGCCACGCCCGCGGCCTCGTCGGCGGGGATGACCCACTCGTGGACCTGCGGCTTGATCTCGATCTTCCCGACGCCGGGAACGCGGGCGAGCCCGGCGATGTCGATCTCGTTGTCGAAGTGGCCGATGTTGCCGACGATGGCCTGGTGCTTCATGCCCGCCATGTGGCGGGCCATGATGACGTCCTTGTTGCCGGTGGTGGTGATGAAGATGTCACCCTGCGCGAGCACCGTCTCGAGCTTCGCGACCTGATAGCCGTCCATGGCTGCCTGGAGGGCGCAGATGGGGTCGATCTCGGTGACGATGACGCGGGCGCCCTGGCCGCGGAGGGCCTCCGCCGCACCCTTGCCGACGTCGCCGTAGCCGCAGACGACGGCGACCTTGCCGCCGATCAGGACGTCCGTGGCCCGGTTCAGGCCGTCGGGCAGGGAATGGCGGATGCCGTACTTGTTGTCGAACTTCGACTTCGTGACGGAGTCGTTGACGTTGATCGCCGGGAACAGGAGCTTGCCCTGCGCGGCGAGCTGGTAGAGGCGGTGCACGCCCGTCGTGGTCTCCTCGGTGACGCCCTTGATGCCGGCGGCGATCGTCGACCACTTCTGCGGCTCGGACGCGATCGTGGAGCGCAGGGTGTCGAGGAAGACCGTGTACTCGTGGGAGTAGTCGGCGTCGCCCTCTTGCGGGTTCGCCGGGACGGCGCCGAGCGCCTCGAACTCGGCGCCCTTGTGCACGAGCATCGTGGCGTCGCCGCCGTCGTCGAGGATCATGTTGGGGCCGAGGCCCTCGGCCTGCCCCGGCCAGGTGAGGATCTGCGTGGCGGTCCACCAGTAGTCCTCGAGCGACTCGTTCTTCCACGCGAAGACGGGCACGCCCGCGGGCTCCTCGACGGTGCCGTTCCCCACGACGACGGCGGCGGCGGCCTCGTCCTGGGTGGAGAAGATGTTGCAGGACGCCCAGCGGACCTCGGCGCCGAGGGCGGTGAGCGTCTCGATGAGGACGGCCGTCTGCACCGTCATGTGGAGCGACCCGGCGATCCGGGCGCCCGCGAGGGGCTGCGCCTCGGCGTACTCACGGCGCAGGGCCATGAGCCCGGGCATCTCGTGCTCGGCGAGGCGGATCTGGTGGCGCCCCGCCTCGGCGAGGGAGAGGTCGGCGACTTTGTAGTCGAACATGGTGCTGTTCCTGCCTGTGGGTCGTGGGGGGACTGCAGGCGCCTGCCCTAGGGGGTGGCCGCGCCGTCGAGTAGTTCGGCGCGGAGCAGCACGGGGATGCCCTCGTCGAGTCCGTAGGTGAGCGTCGCGCCGTCGGGTCCCGGAGCCGTCGACCGGAGGACCGGGCCCTCCTGCACGAGCTTCGACCCGGTGACGGGGCAGCGGAGGACGTCGAGCAGCCGTGCTGGGAGGTTCGCCATGGAGTAGCTTTCGCTCGGGAGGGACGGGAGATCGCGCACCCCAAGTCTAGCGCGGCAGGCGCGGCACGACGGCGCCGAGCACCCCGCGCGGATCAGGGTTCGGGCAGGATCCGGAGGTGGCCGCGCCGGGGTCCCGTGACGCCGGCCGGCGGCTCCATGGGTGCCTTGCTGCCGCGCTTGCCCGCGGGAGCCTGCTCGACGGACGGCTCCGCCGCCGCTTCCCGCACCGCGTCCGCGAGGGCCAGGAGGTCGTCCGAATTGTGCTCCGGCGGGGCGTCCGGGAGCGTCAGCCGGACCACCTCCCAGCCCCGGGGGACCGTCAGGCGCCCGGCGTGCACGGCGCACAGGTCGTAGGTGTGGGGCTCCGCGTACGTGGCGAGGGGGCCGAGGACCGCCGTCGAATCCGCGTAGACATAGGTGAGGGTGGACATCGCCCGCCGCTGGCAGGCGGATCTGGAGCATTGACGGAGTGATCCCACGATCGGCAAGCCTACCGGGCTTTGGTCGGCCGGCCCGGCAGGACGCGCACCGGGGTCTCCCCGGCATCCTCCACCGGCGTCCCATTCGGGAGTGCGGCAGCAGGGCTCAAGGCTTAGAGTCTTTACATGCAGGATGCTTCCTCTTTTTCGGTCAGCCTGACCGATCCCTCGTCCACTGAAGGACGTCAGGCACGGTCGTTCTACGAACGCCGGCGCAATCGCCGTGGCCGTGGCATGCGCGGTGAGCTCTTCCCGCAGCACCTCCCGGCGTCCCGGTCCCGGTCCGAGCAGTTCGACGACTGGGTGATGGAGTCCGCGCAGCGGCTCGAGCGCCTGTGGGGCGAGCGGATCCAGGACCTGCAGATCGTGGTGCAGGAGATCCCCGACGGCCTCGAGGAGATGACGTCCGACACGCTCCGCGGCCTCCTCGGATCCTGCTCCCCCGCCGCGCCCGGCAGGCCCGGCGTGATCACCGTCTACCGCCACCCCGTGCTCATGGCCGCGAAGGCCCTGCTGCCGGTCAACGAGCTCGTGCACGACGTCGTCGTGGAGCAGACCGCCGAACTGATGGGCCTCGCACCGGAGGTCGTCGATCCGGCCTACGGCCGGTCCCAGGCCTGATCCGGACGGAAGCCGGGCCCCGGACGCTAGTAGCCGAGCTCCACGGGGATGCTCTGCGGGCCGGTCGCGCCCGCCGGCACAGCGGCCACCGACAGTCCGGCACGCGCGCCGGGCAGGGTCATGACCTGGGCGCCGTAGACCGGGTCCCCCGTTGCATCGATGACGACCCCGGCCGGCGCGCTGCCGAGCGAGGACGCCGGCACCGTGACCGACGTGCCGCCGGCGAGACCGATCACCACGGGGTCGCCCAGCGCCCCGTCGGCCGCGACGGGGGTCAGGGTGACCTCGCCCCTGCCGCTCGGCGCCCCCAGCACGAGGGCCGTGTCCACGCCCTCCGCCAGGGCCATCGCGTGGTCGGTGCCGAGGCGCACGGCGGAGGGGGCTCCGGCGAAGTCGACGGGCTTGCCGCCGTCGATGCCGCGGGTGACACGCGCCGATGCCACCACGGAGACGTCGGAGGTCACGGCGATCGTGTAGCTGCCCTCCGGCAGGTCGCTGAGGGCGACGGTCGTCACCGATCCGGCCGCGGCCGTCCCGACTCCCCCGCCGGCCAGCTCCACCACGCCGTCGGGGCCGTAGACCTCGATGTCCAGCACGGCGTCGCTCGTCCCGGGGACGAGCACCTGGAGTTCGGGGGCCGCGGTGCCGTAGCCCTCCTGCTCGCGGATGCGCCGCGCCGTCCCGGCGTCCTGCACGACGACGCCGGGCACCACCTGCGTGACGCCCGCCGCGGCGGTCGGTGACAGCAGCTCGACGCCTCCCGGGGTGAGGCCGCGCAGCACGCTCTGCTGGATGACGCCCGTGATGCGGCCGCCGTCGCTGCGGACCCGCACCGCGACCTGCTCCTGGTCGCCGGCGAGGCCGCCGAGGACGATCCGGCGGGTCTCGCCGGGAGCGACGAGCTGGCCACGGGCCCCTGCAGCCTCGATCGGGCCGCCACTGCCGTGCAGTTCGAGGTCCACGGTCGCGGGCGTCCCGCTGGGATTGGTCAGCGTGAGGATCGATGCCCGGCCCACGGTCGTGGACGCGCCGAGGATCCAGAAGTCGCTCGAGGGCACCTGACAGCCCGTCGCGGCGAGGCCGCGGAGGTCGCCGTCGGTGGCGGTGTACGTCGCGGTGGCGGCGGCCACCGGGGTGAGGCCGCCCTGCGGCTGCGCACGGAAGAGCGTCGGGGCGTCGACGGCGACGTCCCGGGCGACGCCGGCGAGGCGGCCGGTCAGCCCGTCGGCGCCACTGCTGGCCGGGCCGTCGGCGAGGGAGGCGGCGGGCGTGAAGTCCTGGATCATCGCCAGGGGTGCACCGCCGCCGACGGGCAGCAGCCCGCTGCCGGTCAGGGTGGCGCTCAGGTCGCTGAGCACCATCGCCGCGACGGTGGTCCTCGCCGTCGAGGACGCGGGGCTGAACTGGGGGTCCGCACCCTCGTCCGCCGCCTCGAGGAGGCGGGGCGGTGCGGGGCACACCGCCGTGTAGTCGCCGGCCGGCACGGTGGCCGCCGGTACCGCGAGGTCCGTCGACGGGGGCTCGACCAGGGCGTCCGCGGCGCCGGAAGCGATGGCAGCGGTCGCGGCGAGCAGCACGACCCCCGCGGCAGCACCCACCACGGCGCCCCTGCGGGCACGACGGAGGACGCCGCCGGCCGCCGCCCTGTCCCGGGCCACCGCGCGCGCGGCGACGGCGGCCTCCGCTGGTCCCGTCCCGGCGACCGGTGCGGCGCCATGCCCGTCGCGCTGCTTGCGTCCCCGGATCACCTCGGAACACTTCCACTGGGAACGGGCTGCGGTCCGGCGTCGAGGGCTCCCGCGTCGTCCGTGCCGGTCGCCGCCCGCGGGGAGGGGGCGGGGCGGCCGTGCGGGGGCCCCGTGGGCCGGACGACGCGGGGCTGCGACGGGAGGGGGACGGCCAGGAGGACGGTGAGCGCGAGGAGCACCGCCTGCACGGCCTCGGCCCACGGCTGGAAGGGGCTCACGTAGGACACCGACACGGTCCCGCCTCCTGCGGGCAGCGCGAACGCCTGCTGCCAGCCGTCGGACGTGGCATCGAGCCGTTCACCGTCGAGGCTCGCCTGCCAGCCCGGATCGGACTCCTCGGCGAGCACGAGCTTCCGCTCGCCCTCCCCCGGCGGGACGGCCCCTCCGGCGAGGATCGCGGAGGAGGAGATCGTCGCCTGCGTCCTGCCGTCGGCGTCGACGACCCGGACGCGCGCGGTGCGGTCGCCGGCGTCCTCCGTCCCGTCGTCGAGGGTCGCGGGGACCACCCGCCACAGGCGTCCGGCGTCCGTGTCGCCCACCGCGGTGAGGCCCGGGACGGCGTCGATGCGGCCGCCGAGGAACTCGCCGGCGGTGCCGGACCGCTGCAGGACGACGAACCCGACGCCGAGATCGCGTAGGTCGCCGCGCGGGTCGGCGCCGGTCGCACCGACGATCACCGCGACGGTCGTCCGGAGCATCCGCGCGGAGGCGCGGTCGTCAGCCGGGGCGTCCCCGCCCTGCAGGGTGCGGGCCGCGTAGAGCGGGTTGAGCGCGTCCAGGGTGGTCCCGGATCCGCGCATGAGGGACGCCGCCATGGTGTCGTCGTCGTCGACCGTGATCACGAGCGTGCGGGTCCGGTCCGGACCCTCGCCCCGGTCCGCGGCGGTGGCCGGCAGCGGTCGCTCGGCGGCGGGCCGGAGGTCGACGGCGGTACCGAAGCCGGTGGTGCCCTGGCCCGCCTCCGGTGCCTCCTCGGCCGGCGTGCCCGGGATGATCACGGGCTCGGCCACCACGGCGGGCGGACCGGTCACCTCGGGGGCCAACCACAGGCCGAGGCCGAGCACCGGGCCGACGGCGAGGAGCGCCCCGCCCGCGAGGCGGAAGGTCCGGCGGCCGGCCGGCCGGCGCGCGGCGGGCGCGGCGTCCGATCCCGGCCGGCCGGACAGCGCCGCGGCGAGGAGGCAGAGGGCGACGACGGACACGAACGGACCGGGGAAGACCGGGAGGAGCGACGCGGTGCCCAGCGCGACGGGGAGCAGGGGCGCGACGGCGGCCAGCGCGAGCGCCAGGACGGCGAGCAGCCAGAGCCGGCGCGCTATCCGGCCGCGCCCGGAGAACAGGGCGACGGCGGCGAGCACGACGACGGGCCCGCCGATGAGGACCGCGGCGACGAGCGACCACGGCCCCGCGCCGAGGAACCCGGCCGCGGCGGGCGGGAGCATCGGGTCGAAGGACACGGGGAAGCCGAGCAGGTGCTGCCAGGAGGCGGCCGGCTCGAAAGGCGTCGGCACGCCCGGATCGCCGAGGATCCCCCGGGGTGCGTCCACCGCCGAGAGGGCGTACGGGAGGTGGAGCGCCACGACCGGCACGAGGGCCCACCAGAGGGGACGGGCCCGGCGTCCGCCGAGGACCAGCGTGACCGCCAGTCCCACGACGACGACCGCGAGGAGGGAGGGGGCGCACGCGGTGACGATCGCGAGGACGAGTCCTGCGGAGGCCCCCGCGGTCCAGCTCCTGGTCCCGCCGACGCCCGGGAGGACGACCCCGTCCGGAAGGCTCCGGGACGGCAGGCCGGCGCCCACCGCGCGGACGACGCCGAGCAGCGCCAGGGGCAGGAGGAGGTGGGCGATCAGCGCGCCGAGGCGACCACTGCCCAGGGCCACCTGGAGGGCCGGGGCCGCGCCCCAGAAGAAGGCCGCCCAGAGGCGGAGCCCCCGTGAGCGCGTCAGCGCACCGGCCGCGAACCAGGCGGACAGGCCCGCCAGCGGCAGGGCGCAGACCACCGTGACCACGATCATCGTGTTCGCCGAGCCGAACCCCGCGAGGGAGAGGAGCCAGAGGACGTAGGAGAACGGCGAGCCGTGGGCGGCGTACCCGGTGCCGAGGCCCGCCCACCAGGTCGTCGCGTTGGCCCAGATGGCCGCGGGGGTCTCCGCGGCCGGCAGCAGTGCTCCGCCGGCGAGGGCGCCGGCGCCGACGAGACGGTGCAGGCCCGTCAGGGCGGCGGCCAGGAGCACGACGACGGCGAGCACCGCTCCGGCCCCGCTCCACAGCCGTGCGGGTGCGGCGAGGGCCGCGAAATCGTCGTTGCTGTCGCCGGAGGGGATGTACTCCTCGGTGGGCTGCAGCTGTTCGGCGCCGGGGTGTGCACCGCGGGAGGTGAAGGCGTCGAGGACGGACCTGCGGTGGGACCGGACGTCGCGACGCGAGGTGACGAGCGGGCGGACGATCGAGCGCGGGCGCTGCCGGGTCCTCGCGGCGGAGCGGCGGGAGCGCCAGAGCTGCAGCGGCCGGCAGACGCCGCCGAGGCTGCCGAGCAGCTGCCCGGTGCCGTGCGCGGGGTCCTTGGCGAGGAGCCCGAGGACGAGGCGCGCGACTCCCCCGAGCACTGCGCCGACGGCGAGGAGGGGGACGTTCCAGGGGGCCGCGTGCTTAAGCCGCAGGTACACCTCGGCGGCGCGGGCGGCGTGCGGCGCGGACACCGGGTGCGGCCTGGCGGGAGCGTGCCGCATCACCGCCGCGGGTACCACCACCACGCGGTTCCCGGCGAGGCGGTTGCGCCAGCAGAGGTCGACGTCGTCGCCGACGCCGTGGAGGGCGGGGTCGAACCCGCCGAGGGAGTCCCACACGTCGCGGCGCACGAGCATGCCGGCGGAGTTCACGGCGAACACGTCGCTGCGCGCGTCGTACTGGCCCTGGTCGTGCTCGTCGACGTCGATGAGCGTGAGCCGCTCGGCCCACCGGCTGATGGACAGGCCCACGTCCACCAGGGCGCGGCGGTCGTCCCAGGCCACCTGCTTCGCACCCGCCACCGTCACGGAGGGTGCCCGCTCGACGGCGAGGAGGAGTTCGGCGAGCGCGTCCGGTTCGGGGGCGGAATCGTCGTGGAGGAGCCACAGCCAGTCGGTGGCGGCGTCTCCGGGGGCGCTCCGGGCAGGGATCTCCGCGACGGCGGTCCGGACGGCGGTCCCGAAGCCGGCCCGTGCCGGCGCACCGACCACGGGGCTGCCCGTGGGCAGATCCAGCTGGAGGATGGAGGCCGAGGCGTCCGTGGACCCGGTGTCGACACCGACGCAGAAGTCGGCCCGGCGCGTCTGGCGGTGCAGTGCTTCCAGGGTGCCCGGAAGGTACTCGGCGCCGTTGTGGGCTACGACGACGGCGGTGACGCGGAGGTGCTGCGGGATCAGACCGCTCGCTTCCGCAGTCTGCGGCGCTCGCGCTCGGAGAGCCCGCCCCAGATGCCGAAGCGCTCGTCGTTCTCCAGCGCGTACTCGAGGCACTCGGACTTGACCATGCAGGAGCCGCACACCTTCTTGGCGTCGCGGGTCGAGCCGCCCTTCTCGGGGAAGAAGGCCTCGGGGTCGGTCTGCGCGCACAGGGCGTCGGCCTGCCAGGAGAGTTCGCCGTCGTCGTCGACGTTCCCGGGGGCCATCGGCTGCACGGCCCAGGAGGGCGAGGCGACGGGGCTGAGGGGACGTGCATCGTGCAGCACGTCGGGGAGAATGCGGAAGGACTCGGGGTCCGGCGTCGGCAGGACGAGGAGGCTGCTCGGGCCCTGCTCCACATCGGGCAGACCGGCGAGGGTCTCATGGGCGGTGAGGAAGGCGGTGGCCTGGTCCTCGAGCGGGGATCGCGTGATCTCGCGGTACCGATCCCCTGCCAGGGGATCGGCGGGGTCCAGGAACCAGTCGGCAGGAACGCCCCTCGAGCCGTAGCGGGCCGAGGCCTGCGCTGCGATATCTGGTCGTGCGTGAGTGCGTTCTGCCTGCCCCATGGATAAGCCCTTCCGGTGTTTCCGTTCCAACATCAGCATGGGTCGACCCTCGCGCCCAGCTGCTGGAACCAATCCGATACCTAATTACACGGGTGTAAGTCGATTTTCGTCAAGCGGCCGGGCGGATGATATAGATTCGCTATCGCAGAATCACGAGCGCCACGCCGGGTCGACTACCTGTCTTTGTCGGCGTGTCCAAGTAGTCTCGCACGGAGCCGAAGGGGCCCATCATGCCACAGACACCCGCAGGCATCCTGACCGCGATGAGGTCGGTCAGCCCCGCCTCCCCGCGCCTGGTCTGGTACGGCCAGGAGGGCCGGATCGAGCTGTCGGGACGCGTCTTCGACAACTGGGTCGCGAAGAGTTCCAACCTCCTCGTCGACGAGCTCGACGCGACCGCCTCGACCCGCGTCGCCCTCGACCTGCCGCCGCACTGGAAGTCCCTCGCTCTCGCGTTCGCCTGCTGGCAGGTGGGCGCGCTCGTGGTCCTGCCCGAGGACGGGGAGGCCCCGGTGGCCGGCGTCGACATCGTCTTCTCCTCGCGCACGGCACCGGCGGTCGATCCGTCGAGTCTGCTCGTCTGCGTCGCCCTCGGGTCGCTGGCGATGAGCTGGGACGGGCCGCTGCCGGGCGGGGCGGTGGACTTCGCCGGGGAGGTGCGGTCGCACGGCGACGTCTACCCTGGCCCGACCGCCGATGCCGGCGCCCCGCTCGTGGCCGCGGGAGGGCGGACGCTCTCGGCGCAGGACCTCCTGGACTCCGTGGCGCTGCCCGCGGGTGCCGCGGACGGCGAGGCGGGGCCCCTCCTGCTCGAACCGGGGGTCCCGCTCCTGAGGGCCCTCGGCGCGGCGCTGGCCGTCTGGTCGCGGGGCGGCGCGCTCGTCCTCGTCGAGGAGGGCGTGCCCGTCACCGACCGCATGCTGGCCGGCGAGCGGGTCACTGCCCGGTTGGGGACTGCCTGACGGGCTCGCGTGCCACGCCGGAGTGCGGCCGGAGGATCTCCTTGTCATGGCTGAACTCGGGCTCCTCGTCGAGTTCGGCGTTGAAGACCCAGAAGCGGTACGCGACGAAGCGCACCAGGGTGGCGAGCACCGTGCCGAAGATCCCGACAAGGAACAGCGCGCTCGGCTCGGTGACGTCGAAGCCGTACTTGGCCACCCACACGCAGCCGGCGGCGATGCCCATGCCGATGACATTGATGAAGACGAACATGAGGAGTTCGCGGGCGGCGTTCGGCTGGCGGCGGTGACGGAACGTCCAGTAGCGGTTCGCGACCCAGGCGAACATCGTGGCGATGCCCGCCGAGACGAACCGCGCCTTGACCTCGCTGCCGCTCATGGGGCCGTGGATCAGGTACCAGTACAGCCCGTTGTCGATGACGAAGGCCACGCCCCCCACGGCGCCGAACTTCGCCACCTCGCGCCAGAAGAGGGATGCGAGCCCCCTGATCCTGTCCATGAGTCCTGCCACTGCTTACCTCCGCGGTCCGGTCCGAACGCCGCCGCGGGGGTATGTCTCCCGGCGACTGCAGGACGAACCGCGACAGGGGCCGGCAGAGCAAGCCACCCCGGCTGACCTTTGCATGGCGTGTTTCGACCCCATTTTACGGTGTCGTCCCGCCACCCGCGTCGACAATCCGGTCCTGGCAACCTGAGAGCTTCCCGGCAAGTCGCCGGAAGATGCCGCGCCGCGCCCGGCCGATGGCGGGCCCGGACCCTGCCGTGGGTACGCTGTAACGGTGACTTTTCCCGTGATAGGCGTGATCGGCGGCGGCCAGCTCGCCCGGATGATGGCCGGTCCCGCCGTCGAACTCGGACTCGAACTCCGCGTCCTCGCGGAGGGGCCGGACGTCTCGGCGGTGGCTGCCGTGGCCCGGGCGCAGGTCGGGGACTACCGCGACCTGGAGACGCTGCGGGCCTTCGCTGCGGGCGTCGACGTGCTGACCTTCGACCACGAGCACGTGCCGGGCGGACTGCTCGACCGGCTCGCCCTCGACGGCGTGGCCCTCCACCCCTCGCCCCCGGCCCTCCGGCACGCCCAGGACAAGCTGGTGATGCGGCGCGCGGTGGAGGACCTGGGCCTGCCCAACCCCGCATGGCGGGCCGTGACGACCCTCGCCGACATCGAAGCCTTCGCGGCCGCCGCCGGGTGGCCCGTGGTCCTGAAGACACCGCGCGGCGGGTACGACGGCAAGGGTGTCCTGGTGGTGCGCGATGCCGCGGGCCTCGCCGCTGCCGGGTCGTGGCTCACCGGCGGCGAACTGCTCGTGGAGCAGTTCGTGCCCTTCCGCCGCGAGCTCTCCGTGCTCGTGGCGCGGCGCCCGTCCGGGGACGCCGTCACGTGGCCGGTCGTCGAATCGATCCAGGTGGACAGCGTGTGCGACGAGGTCCTGGCCCCCGCCCCGGACCTCCCCGACGACGTCGCCGCCGCCGTCACCGCCGCCGCGCTGCACCTCGCCGGGAGTCTCGGTGTCACGGGCGTCATGGCCGTGGAGCTGTTCGAGACGCCCGGCGTCGGGGCGGGCTACCTCATCAACGAACTCGCCATGCGCCCGCACAACTCGGGGCACTGGACCATGGACGGCGCCGCCACCGGCCAGTTCGAGCAGCACCTCCGTGCGGTGCTCGACCTCCCGCTGGGGGCGACGCACGCGCTCGCCGAGCACGCCGTCATGAAGAACGTCCTGGGCGGCGCCAACACCGACCTCTACGGGGCCTACCCGTGGGCCCTGTCCTCAGGTACGTCCGCTAAGGTGCACGTCTACGGCAAGGGCGTGCGCCCTGGCCGCAAGATCGGCCACGTGAACGCGCTGGCGGCTCCCGGAGAGCCGCTCGCCGACGTGCGCGCGAGGGCCTCGAGGGTTGCCGCGATCCTCCGCGACGGCACGGACCTGCCCTCCGCCGAGCAGGATCGACCGAAGGGAATGCAGTGACGAACGCCCAGGTAGGCCTCGTGATGGGCTCGGACTCGGACTGGCCAGTGATGGAGGCAGCAGCGGCCGCGCTGGCCGAGTTCTCGATCCCCTACGAGGCCGACGTCGTCTCCGCTCACCGCATGCCCGAAGCCATGATCGAGTACGGGCGGACGGCCTCCGAGCGGGGCCTCCGGGTCATCATCGCCGGCGCCGGCGGAGCGGCGCACCTCCCGGGGATGCTCGCCTCCGTGACGCCGCTGCCCGTCATCGGCGTCCCCGTCCCCCTGCGCTACCTCGACGGCATGGACTCCCTGCTCTCCATCGTCCAGATGCCCGCCGGCGTGCCCGTGGCCACGGTGTCCATCGGCGGCGCCCGCAATGCCGGCCTGCTCGCCGTCCGCATCCTCGCCGCCGGGACCGACGACCGGGCGGTGGAGCTCCGCGCCCAGCTCGTCGAGTTCGCCGGTGCCCTCCGGACGACCGCTGAGGAGAAGGGCGCCGCCCTGCGGTCCCGCATCGCCGACCCCACGGCGGAGGGCGCATGATCGCCCCCACCCGCGTCCACGGCACGGACGGCACCGACGGCCCGGGCACCCCGGGCCTCACCAACCCCGTCCGCTACCCGCAGACGGCGCCGCCCGCGGTCCGCACCAAGCGGGCGTTCGTGCTGCTCGCCATGACCCTCGTGCTGCCCGGCTCCGCGCAGGTCGTCGCGGGCGACCGGCGGCTCGGGCGCAGGGCCCTCAGGACCACGTTCGCGTGCTGGGCGCTCATCCTCCTCGGGCTCGTCCTCGCCCTGACCAACCGCACGCTCGCGGTCGGCGTCGTGACCCACCGCTGGTGGTCCCTGGCGCTGATCGTCGCGCTCCTCGGCATCGCCGTCGCGTGGGCGCTGCTGTTCGTCAACACCCTGCGGCTCATCCGCATGCCCCTCCTCGAACGCGGCGTCCGCCCGCTCGTGGCCGGGACGCTGGCGCTGCTCATGGTGCTCACCAGCGGGTCGCTCGCCTACGGCGCCTACGTGCTCGGCGTCGGCCGGTCGACGGTGGGCTCGATCTTCCAGTCGGGCCCGGCCTTCGACCCGGTGGACGGACGCTACAACTTCCTGCTCATGGGCGGTGACGCGGGCGAGGACCGCACGGGCCGACGGCCCGACAGCATCTCGGTGATCAGCGTGGACGCCGAGACCGGCGCGACCGTGACGTTCAGCATCCCGCGCAACTTCCAGAACGCGCAGTTCTCCGAGGACTCCCCCCTCTGGGAGGTCTACCCCGACGGGTACAACTGCGGCGACCCGTGCATCATCAACAGCCTCTACACCGACGTCACGCAGAACTACGCCGACCTGTACCCCGGCACCGCGGACCCGGGCGCCGAGGCGATGATGGACGCCGCGAGCGGTGTGCTCGGCATCGAGGTGCAGTCCTACCTCCTCGTCGACATGAACGGCTTCGAGCAGCTCGTGGACGCCATGGGCGGGATCCGGATCGACGCGGGCGGCTGGGTGCCGATCACCGCGGCGGAGATCCCGGGCACCGACCCCATCCGCCATTACCCGCCCGACGGCTGGATCAGGCCCGGCGTGCAGACGCTCGACGGCTACCACGCCCTCTGGTACGCCAGATCGCGCGAGTTCGTCACGGACTACGACCGCATCTCCCGCCAGCAGTGCGTCCAGCAGGCGATGATCGCCCAGCTCGACCCCGCCACCGTCCTGACCCGCTTCCAGTCGATCGCCGCGGCGGGCACGCAGATCGTCGAGACGGACATCCCGCAGGACCAGCTGGCGAGCTTCGTGGACCTCGGCCTGAAGGCCAAGGGGCAGGAGACCCGCCGCCTGACGATCGGCCCGCCGGACTTCGGCACGCCCGCCGACAACTTCGTCACCTACCCGGACTTCGACCTCATCCACGAGCGCGTCCAGGGGATGTTCGCGCCCCCGGCGGCCGATCCCGCGGCCGCCGCTCCCCTGCAGGTCGAGCGTGCCGGGCTCGTCACGCGGGCCCCGGCCCAGACCACCGACGACGGCATCACCGAGGAGTACCTGCAGGAGCTCGCCACGATCGGCGACGACGCGACGCTCGGGGACCTGCTGGCGGACAACGGACAGTGCTCCCCCGCCTGACCCCCCGTGATGTCACCGGGATGTCGCCGGGATGTCACCGGGATCCCGGTCGCACGCCTGACGCACGCCCACCCGACCAGCCGAAGGACGCCACGATGTACCTCCTCGAGAACCCCCTCCGCCCCTACGCCTGGGGATCCGAGCGCGCCATCGCCGACCTCCTCGGCCGGGAGCCCTCGGGTGGGCCGGAGGCGGAGCTGTGGGTCGGCGCCCACCCGGACTCCCCGTCGGAGGTCGTGCACGCGGACGGCAGCCGGGAGGGCCTCCACGAGGTGATCGACCGCGATCCCGAGGGACTCCTCGGCGGAGCGGTCGCCGAACGCTTCGGGAACCGCCTCCCCTTCCTGCTGAAGGTCCTCGCCGCCGGCTCCGCCCTGTCCCTGCAGGTGCACCCCAGCCTCGAGCAGGCGGCGGCCGGCTTCGACGCGGAGGAGGCCGCCGGCGTCCCCCGCGACGCTGGGCACCGCAACTACCGCGACCGGAACCACAAGCCCGAGATGATCTTCGCCCTGACACCGTTCGAGGCGCTCTGCGGTTTCCGGCCCCTGCCCGAGGCCGGGCAGGTCTTCACGGTGCTCGGCGCCGCCGTCTCGCCGGGCTCCCCCGCGCACGACCTCCTCGACACCGTCGCCGCGCGGCTCGCCTCGGGCGACGCCACGGCCCTGCGGGAGTCCTTCGTCCTGCTGCTCGACGCCCCCGGGGAGGTCGTCGACGAGGTCGAGGCCGCCGCGGGCCGTGTCGGCAGCCGCGCAGGGGACCCGGGATCCGGCGTCGCCGGCGACCTCGCCACCGTCGCGGAGCTTTCCCGCCAGTACCCGGGCGACCCCGGCGTCCTGGTGGCCCTGCTCCTCAACCGGGTCTCGCTGCGGCCCGGGGAGGCCCTCTACCTGCCGGCCGGGAACATCCACGCATACCTGGGCGGGCTGGGGATCGAGGTCATGGCGTCCTCGGACAACGTGCTGCGCGGCGGCCTCACGCCCAAGCACGTGGACACCGGTGAGCTGCTCGCCACCGTGGTCTTCGAGCCGCTCGCTCCCCCGGCGCTGGCCCCCGACACCACGTTCCTCGACCAGGAGCTCTACCGGCCGCCCTTCGACGAGTTCCAGCTCCAGCGGATCGAACTCGCCGACGCCGCAGCCGGTCCCCGCGGGGAGTCCGGGGCGAGCACGGGCGGCACGGGCGGCACGGGCGGCGCGAGCCCCCTGCCGGCCGGTGAGAGCCTCACGCCGGCGCACGTCCCCGTGGTGCAGAACGGCCCCGTGGTGGTCCTGGCCGTCAGCGGGCCGATCCTGCTCGACACGCCGAACTCGACCCTCGTCGTCCCGCGCGGCGGGAGCGCCTTCGTGGCGGCCTCGGAGGCCCCCCTCGTCGTCCGCCCCGCGGCCGACGCGCACGGGGCGACGGACGGCCCCGTGCTGGCGTTCGCCGTGACGGTCGGCGGCGGGACGCCCGGACCCTAGGAGCGGGCGCGCATCCGCCGGGCCGCGCCGATGGTTCGGGCGGCCTGCCGGCGTGCGAGCTGCATGCCGCGCTTCGCGACGGGGAGCGCCCGGCTGAACACCGGGTAGAACGGCGAGAGCGGCAGGTCCCAGGTCCCGGCGAGCTGGTCCTCGTGCTGCGCCCAGCCCATCTTGAAGCGGGACACGCCGTCGTTGAGGAGGCCGTTGAAGTCGTAGCGGGCCACGCCGCGGGCCTTCATCTCCTGGATGGCGAACCACTTAAGCGCGTAGTTGGCGCGCAGCCGCTCGCCCTCCTCGGTCATGCCGCCGTAGAGCTCGAAGGACGTCGTGTCCGTCGCCGAGATCCACAGGAAGGCGACGACGTCGTCGCCCTGGAACGCCGCGTACACGGGCGAGGCGTCGCCGAGGTTGTCGAGGATGTCCAGGTAGTAGGAGTCCTCGTGGATGCCGAAGCCGGCCCGTTCGGCGGTCAGCCGGTAGACGTCGAGGCAGGCGCCGATCTCGCCGCGCACCACGCGCCGGATCGCCAGGCCCTCCCGGCCCGACTTGCGGATGTACTGGCGGTGCTTCTTCGTCATGTCCGCGAGCAGCTCCTCCTCCGACCGGCGCAGGTCGAGGATGAGGGTCCGGCCGATGAGGATGGTGTTGGCGCTCTCCTTCCAGCCCGCGGCCGGCAGCGCCTCGACGGCGTCGCTCGCGGCGTCCCAGTCGGGTTCGATCGAGAGCGCGACCGAGTGGTGCGCCTCGCGGACGTAGCCGGCGATCGCCTCGAGGACCTCGATCTCACGACCGTCGGCCGTCTGCGGTCCGCGGGGGATGTACGCGAGGTTCCGCAGCGGCAGCGGGAGGGACCGCACCACGATCTGGGCCGCACCGACCACGACGCCGTCCTCGGCGACGAGCACGCGGTCGGCGCTCCAGCCGTGCGCGGCCTTCGTCTCGCCCCAGCCCCACAGCTGCTGGGGGTGCCCTCCCAGCTCGTTGACGGTGGTGTCCCATCGGGCGCGGTCGGGGCAGGGCGAAACGGAAAGGCTCATCCGACCAGCCTATAGGGGCGCGCCGCCACCCCGGTGCGGGTGGCGGACGGACGCATCCCTCCGGGGGCGGCCTAGTCCTTGACGCGGGCGTAGGTCTCCCACTTGTGGGCCTGGTGCTCGCCGTCGACCACGCGGATGGTCCCCGACTTGGAGCGCATGACCATGGACTGGGTGAGGACCTTGTCCTTGCTGTAGCGCACCCCGCGCAGCAGGTCGCCGTCGGTGATGCCGGTCGCGGCGAAGTAGCAGTTGTCGCTCGTGACGAGGTCGTTGGTCGAGAGCACGCGGTCGAGGTCGTGCCCGGCGTCGAGGGCCTTCTGCTTCTCGTCGTCGCTCGTGGGCCAGAGCCTGCCCTGGATCACACCGCCGAGGGACTTGATGGCGCAGGCCGCGACAATCCCCTCGGGGGTGCCGCCGATGCCCATGAGGGCGTCGACGTCGGTGCCCTCGCGGGCCGCGGCGATCGCGCCGGCGACGTCGCCGTCCATGATGAACTTGGTGCGCGCGCCGGCGGCGCGGATCTCCTCCACGAGGGGCTTGTGCCGGTCGCGGTCGAGGATCATGACGTTGAGCTGGCTGACCTTCTTGCCGTTGGCCTTGGCGATGAGGTGCAGGTTCTGCTTCACGGGCAGGCGCAGGTCCACCATGTCCGCGGCCTCCGGGCCGGTCACGAGCTTCTCCATGTAGAACACGGCGGACGGGTCGAACATCGAGCCGCGCTCGGCGACGGCGAGCACCGCGAGGGCGTTGTTGATGCCCAGGGCCGTCAGGCGGGTCCCGTCGATCGGGTCGACGGCGACGTCGCACTCGGGGCCGCTGCCGTCGCCCACGTGCTCGCCGTTGAAGAGCATGGGCGCCTCGTCCTTCTCGCCCTCGCCGATGACCACCACGCCGTTGAAGTGGACGGTCTGCAGGAGCGAGCGCATGGCGTCGACCGCCGCGCCGTCGGCGAGGTTCTTGTCGCCGAACCCGACCCAGTGGCCGCCGGCGATCGCCGCGGCCTCCGTGACGCGGACGAGTTCGAGGGCGAGGTTCCGGTCCGGCTCGTCGTCCCCGACGGCGAGCGCCGGTGAGAGTGTGGAGTACTGGGCGTTCGTGGCGTTCTGGGACACGTCGATCCTCATCGTCGAAGGTGGCCAGGCCCCACGCGGGCCTGGTGCTGCCGTGCTGCCATCATAGGCGTGCCGCGGCCCCCGGGCCCTGAATGCGACGGGCACCCGCCCGCGGCCTCCCGGTTAGGTGGCGGGCCCTGCATCAGCGAAAATGGGAGGGTGAGCGATAAAGGCGATGAGCGGACCACCCCCGGCACCGAGGCGGAACTCGACGACGACGCGCCCCCCATCACGCTCACCCCGAACCAGGCGAAGCGCGCCAGTGCGACGGCGCGCGGCATGCTGATCGCCACGGGCGCGACCATCGCCGTCGTGCTTCCCGTCTACTTCCTGAACCCGACCTACACGGCCGAGACCTATCGGCGCGACATCGACGTCGCGACCGTCGCACGCCAGGCCGCCGGGGACGCCGGCTACCTCCCCGCCTCGCCGGAGCTCCCCGAGGGCTGGTCCTCGAACTACGCGCGCTGGGTGACCGGCCGCAGCGACAGCGTCGACTTCTGGGAGGTCGGGTACCTGACCTCGGACACCGGCTTCATCCAGCTCACCCAGTCCGACGACGCCAACCCCACCTGGGCGGCCCAGCGCATCGGCGACGCGCAGGTCTCGGGCACGCGGACCATCGGCGGGCTCGAGTGGGAGCTGCTCGACGCACCGGACGGGGACACCGTGCTGAGGTCCGACGTCGACGGGGCCACCGTGATCCTCAACGGGGAGGCCGCGCTCACCGAGTTCGACACCCTGGGGGCAGCCGTGATCGAGGACGTGCGGCGCAACGCGGCGGAGGAGGCCGAGCGCCTGTCCGGCGCGGACGGCCCCTGAGCACCTGGACCTGCCCCGGGCCCGCCCCGACCAGTACAGTGGGCGGCGTGAACCAGCAACTGACCCCGGCCGACGCGTGGCTCCGCCTGCAGGAGGGCAACGCCCGCTTCGTCGCCGCCGACTCCTCGCACCCGAACCAGGACGCCTCCCGCCGCGCGGCGCTCGTGGACAACCAGAACCCGTTCGCCGTGATCTTCGGCTGCTCGGACTCGCGCCTCGCCGCGGAGATCATCTTCGACCTCGGCCTCGGTGACGTCTTCGTGGTCCGCACGGCCGGGCAGGTGATCGACGACGCCGTCCTCGGCTCCCTCGAGTACAGCGTCAGCGTGCTCGGCGTACCCCTGATCGTGGTCCTCGGCCACGACAGCTGCGGCGCCGTCACGGCCACCATAAACGCGATCGAGACCGGCGACATGCCGGCCGGGTTCATCCGGGACCTCGTGGAGCGGATCATGCCCTCGGTCCTCACGGCACGGCGCTCCGGCGTCACCGACGTGAACGAGACAGTCGTCGAGCACACGCGGCAGACGGCCCAGCGCCTGGTGGACAGTTCGCGCGTGATCGCGGACGCCGTCGTGGGCGGGGACACGGCCGTCATCGGCGTCTCCTACCGCCTCGACGAGGGACGGGCCGTGCTCGTGTCAGGATTTGGCGCCTAGGAGCGCGACCCGCGAGAATTGCCGCATGACGCCTCCAGCCAGCCCTGAGTACCGCATCGAACACGACACCATGGGCGAGGTGCGCGTCCCCGTCGACGCCCTGTACCGCGCGCAGACGCAGCGCGCCGTGGAGAACTTCCCGATCTCCGGCACCACCCTCGAGCGCGCGCACATCGAGGCACTGGCCCGCATCAAGAAGGCCGCGGCCACGGCCAACGCCGAGCTCGGCGTGCTCGACGAGGAGCGGGCCCGGGCCATCGAGGCCGCGGCCGAGGACGTCGCGTCGGGGAAGTACGACGGCGACTTCCCCGTGGACATCTACCAGACCGGCTCGGGGACGTCCTCGAACATGAACGCCAACGAGGTCATCGCGACCCTCGCCAGCCGGGCGCTGGAAGCGGCGGGCAGCACCGCCTCGGTGCACCCCAACGACCACGTCAACGCCTCGCAGTCCTCCAACGACGTCTTCCCGACCTCGGTCCACGTCGCGGCGACCTCGGCGCTCGTGAAGGACCTCTTCCCGGCGCTGGCACACCTCGCCGAGGCGCTCGAGCGCAAGGCCGCCGAGTTCGCCACCGTCGTGAAGTCCGGCCGCACGCACCTCATGGACGCCACACCGGTCACCCTCGGCCAGGAGTTCGGCGGGTACGCCGCCCAGGTCCGCTACGGGATCGAGCGCATCGAGGCCTCGCTCCCGCGCGTGGCCGAGGTGCCCCTCGGCGGCACCGCCGTCGGTACCGGCATCAACACGCCGGCGGGCTTCTCCGCCCGCGTCATCGAGCTCCTCGCCGAGGACACCGGGCTCGCCCTCACGGAGGCGCGCGACCACTTCGAGGCCCAGGCGAACCGCGACGCGCTCGTCGAGGTCTCGGGGATGCTGCGCACCATCGCCGTGTCGCTCACCAAGATCCACAACGACCTGCGCTGGCTCGGGTCCGGCCCCAACACGGGCCTCGGCGAGATCTCCCTCCCCGACCTGCAGCCCGGCTCGTCGATCATGCCGGGCAAGGTCAACCCCGTGATCGCCGAGGCGGTCCTCATGGTCTGCGCCCAGGTCGTCGGCAACGACGCCACCGTCGCGTGGTCCGGCACCAACGGCGCGTTCGAGCTCAACGTCGGCATCCCCGTGATCGCCCGCAACGTGCTCGAGTCGATCCGCCTGCTGAGCAACTCCACGCGCGTCTCCGCCGACCGCATGGTCGACGGCATCACCGCCAACGTCGAGCGCGCCCGCTTCCTCGCCGAGGCCTCCCCCTCGATCGTCACGCCGCTCAACAAGTACATCGGCTACGAGAACGCCGCGAAGATCGCCAAGAAGGCCGTCGCCGAGGGACTCACCGTCCGCGAGGCGGTCCTGGCCCTCGGCTTCGTCGAGCGCGGGGACCTCACCGAGGAGCAGCTGGACTCGGCGCTCGACGTGCTCTCCATGACGCGGCCCCCGCAGGCCTGACGGGCGCGTCCCCGCCGTCCCGGGAAGGGCGTACCCGCACCGGGTGCGCCCTTTTCGCGATCCCGCTCGAATTTGCACTCGAAACTTCATAGTGCAAATATGTACTCCATGCTCAACAGTGCAGAAAACGAGGACCTGGGGCTGCGGGAACGCAAACGCCGCCGGACCCGCTCCTCCCTCGTGGCGGCCGCGCGCCGCCGGACGCTCGAGCACGGCCTCGGCGGCTTCACCGTCGAGCAGCTCTGCGACGAGATCGGCATCTCGCGCCGCACGTTCTTCAACTACTTCCCCTCCAAGGAGGACGCCGTCCTCGGCTCCTCCGACGAGGGGCTGCCGGAGGAGCTCCTCGACGGGTTCGTCGCGTCGGGACGGACCGTGCCGCCGAAGCCCCTCCTCGACGCCCTCACCGAGCTCTTCGCCGAGTTCGGCGCCAGGATGGCCATCTCCCGCGAGGAGTACGAGATGATGTCCGCCGTCCTGCACCGGGAACCGCAGCTCATCACCAGGATGTTCGCCCGGGCCGAGTCGAAGTCCCAGCTGCTGACGGACCTCATCGTCGCGCGGGAGGGCCTGCCCGCGGACCACCCCGCGCCCCGCGTCGCCACGTTCGTGCTGGGCGGCCTCGCCCGCCGGTCGCTCGACGAATTCTTCGCCGACGGCAACGAGCTGTCCTACCCGGACGTCATCCGCCGGAACATCGACGCCCTGCGCTACCTCTTCCCCTCCCCTCCGCCCGAGGCCGCCTCCGGCCTCCCCGCCCAGCACCAGAACCAGGACCCCTCATGAGTACAACCACGGCGCCGGAAGGCCCGCTCCTCCTGACGCAGAGACGCATCTGGATCATCTTCTCGGCGCTCATCGCCGGGATGCTGCTCTCCAGCCTCGACCAGACCATCGTCTCGACGGCCATGCCCACCATCGTGGGGCAGCTCGGCGGGGTCGAGCACCAGACCTGGATCACGACGTCGTACCTCCTCGCCACGACCATCGTGATGCCGGTCTACGGCAAGTTCGGGGACGTCCTCGGGCGGCGCAACCTGTTCCTCTTCGCCATCGCCCTGTTCACCGTCGCGTCCATCGGCTGTGCGTTCGCCACCGACTTCTGGGGCTTCGTGGTGTTCCGGGCCATCCAGGGCCTCGGCGGCGGCGGCCTGATGATCCTGTCCCAGGCGATCATCGCGGACATCGTCCCCGCCAACGAGCGCGGCAAGTACATGGGCCCCCTCGGCGGCATCTTCGGCATCAGCGCCGTCGCCGGCCCCCTCCTCGGCGGGTACTTCGTGGACCACCTGACCTGGAACTGGGCCTTCTACATCAACATCCCCGTCGGGATCGCGGCCTTCGCCATCGCGTGGTTCACCCTGCGCCTGCCGTCGAAGAAGGCCACCCGGCGCATCGACATCCCGGGCGTCGTCCTGCTGTCCGTCGCCACGACGTGCCTCATCTTCTTCACGGACTTCGGCGGTGACGCCGAGGAGGGCTGGACCTCCCCGCTCACCTGGGCCTTCGGCGCCGGCATGGTCCTCGCCGCGGTCGCCTTCGTCCTGGTGGAACGCCGGGCCGAGGATCCCATCATCCCGCTCGGCCTCTTCCGCAACCGCACCTTCGTGACCAGCACCGGCATCGGCCTCACGCTGGGGCTCGGCATGTTCGCCGCGCTCGCGTTCATGCCGACGTTCCTGCAGATGGCCTCGGGCACCTCCGCCGCCGTGTCCGGCCTGCTGCTCGTGCCCATGATCGTGGGCCTCATGGGCACGTCCATCTACTCGGGGATCGCGATCTCCCGCACGGGCCGCTACCGCAAGTACCCGATCATCGGGACGTCACTGACGCTCGCCACCCTGCTCTGGATGTCGACCCTCACCGCGAGCACCCCGATCTGGATCATCTGCACCATGCTGTTCTTCTTCGGTGCCGGGCTCGGCCTCATCATGCAGGTCATCGTCCTCGTGGTGCAGAACTCGGTGGCCCCGACCATGATCGGCGTCGCGACGAGCACCAACAACTACTTCCGGGAGGTGGGCGCATCGCTCGGCGTCGCCGTCTTCGGCGCGATCTTCACGAGCCGGCTGTCCGAGCGGCTGCGGGAGACCTTCACGGCCTCCGGCGCGAGCCCCGAGGCCGCCGGTCAGGCGACGTCGACCCTCGATCCCGCCGCCCTGAACGCGCTGCCGGACCAGGTGCGGGACGCCGTCGTGAGCGACTACGCCGAGTCCCTGGCACCGGTGTTCCTCTATCTCGTCCCGTTCCTGGCGATCGCGCTCGTCCTCGCGTTCCTGCTGCGGGAGATCCCGCTGTCCGACACCTCGGGCATGGTGGCGCGCGGCGAGGCCATCGGCGGCGAGGAGGCGCTCCGGCTGGAGCGCGAGCGGGCCGCGTCATCCGCCGGGACGGCTCCGGCCGCGACGCCCGCCGGGCAGCCCGCCGGCGCGCGGACCGGTCCGTCCGAGCAGTCCGGCTCCTGAGGCGACGCCTCCCAGCGGGAATCGCAGGTCCGGCAGTGCCCGGAATGACGGGGAGGGGGGGTCGGGGGGAGAAGTGGGGGACGCCACCAAACCCCGCGGG
>NZ_JBTNDM010000015.1:0-52834 GCF_054510995.1 Arthrobacter sorbitolis | reverse complement strand
TTTGTGCACCAGTTTCAACCATTTGGGAAGGTCCGGCCGGCGCTTGGGAAGGTTAACGAAAAGAGCCCCGCGTTTGCGGGGCTCTATCGGCGGAGACGGGGAGATTTGAACTCCCGGTAGGCTTTAGGCCCACACTTCATTAGCAGTGAAGCCCATTCGGCCGCTCTGGCACGTCTCCTCGGCTATCTCTAGCCTCCCAAGGTTACCCAGAAGGGGACGGCAAGAGCAAAACCGGCCCGGCAGCCGGCCAGGAACGGCCGGGCGGGCGGTCGCGCGCGGTCGTGTCAGAGCGACCCGGTGAGGGCCCGCCAGAGGAACTCGAAGCTCATCGCATGCATCCTCGCCGCCTGCCGGTTGTCGGCGGCACCCGCGTGCCCGCCCTCGAGCGCTTCGTGGAACCAGACGTCCGGGATGTCGAGGTCCTTCATCTTCGCCGCCATCTTCCGGGCCTGCACCGGGCCCACCCGGTCGTCGCTGGTCGCCGTCCAGATGAGCGTCTTCGGGTAGGCGACGTCGTCGCGGAGCAGATGGTACGGCGAGAAGGTCTGCACGTACTCCCACTCCTCGGGCTTGTCCGGGTCGCCGTACTCCGCGATCCAGGAGTAGCCGGCCGACAGCTTCGTGTAGCGGCGCATGTCGAGCAGGGGCACGCCGCACGAGATGGCGCCGAACAGGTGCGGATAGGTGGTGAGCATGTTGCCCACGAGCAGGCCGCCGTTGCTGCGGCCCGTGCAGCCGAGGAGTGCCGGCGAGGTCACGCCGCGTCGGACGAGGTCCTCGGCGATGGCCGCGAAGTCCTCGTAGGCGCGGTGCCGGTTCGCATGGAGCGCTGCGTGGTGCCACTGCGGCCCGTACTCGCCGCCCCCGCGGATGTTCGCCAGCACGTACACGCCGTGCCGGCCGTCCTCCGTGGTCCGTTCGAGCCAGCCGCGACCGATCACGCCGCTGTACGCGGGTGTCATCGAGTGCTCGAAGCCGCCGTACCCGGACAGGAGGGTGGGGTTCCCGCCGTCGAGCACCAGGTCCCTCGACGCGAGCTGGAAGTAGGGCA
Organism: Arthrobacter sorbitolis; assembly: GCF_054510995.1. Lineage (NCBI taxonomy): Bacteria > Bacillati > Actinomycetota > Actinomycetes > Micrococcales > Micrococcaceae > Arthrobacter > Arthrobacter sorbitolis. Next base: position 51,783 of record NZ_JBTNDM010000015.1, on the reverse strand, counting down.
CGCGCGTGCCGTCGCTCGAGATCGCGAAGTGCTGCTCGACGGTGAAGCGGTCCTCGTCGAAGTAGGACGGCGAGGACTTCACGGCCGTGTGGTCGCCGCCGATGGTCCCGCGGAAGAGCGTCGACGGCGTCAGGAAGCCGGTGGCGATGAGCCAGTAGTCGTTGCCTGTCTCGTCGTCCTCGTCGTCGACCGCATAGGCGTCGACCGAGTGCAGCGGCGGGCAGGCATCGAGCAGGTCGGCACTCCAGTCCTTCGAGGGATCGAGGATGCGGATCTCGGAGGACACGTCGCGCAGCAGGTTCAGCAGGAGGTGGTCCCGGGTCCAGCTCCAGGACTGCAGGGACGTGGACGGATCGGGGGAGAAGACGGTCGAGAACGTGCGCCCACCGGCGAGGAAGGAGTCCAGCGCGATGACGAGGAGGGAACCGGCGGCGTGGGTGGTCCCGGCCTCGACCCAGTCCGTGCGCGGCCGGACGATCAGCCATTCCCGGTGCAGCGAGATGCTCGCGTCCTCCGGCACCTCGATCAGGCGCCAGCCGTCCTGCCGGAGGTAGGTGCGGCGCGTGTAGAAATCGATGGTGTCGACGGCGATGTCACGCTCGAAGCCCGGAGTGGAGTCGTGCAGCACGAGGGCCATCATGTGGTCCTCGTCCACCTCGAAGTACTGCTCGGCCGCAGCGAGTCCGCTCCCGCGCTGCAGGGTCCGGACGGTCCGGGGGTAGGAACTCGACGTCATCGACCCCGGCCCGAAATCGGTGCCGACATGGAGCGCGTCCGGGCCGGCCCAGCTGATGCGGCTCTTCGCGGTCGGGATGTCGAAGCCGCCGTCGACGAAGGACAGGGTGTCGAGGCTGAACTCGCGGTAGCGCGCGGCGTCGCCGCCGTCGGGGGAGAGGACCACGAGGACCCGGTCGTGCGGTGCGCCCGCCGCCGGGCGGAGGAAGAGCGCCCCGCTCCAGACCCACTCGGTCCCCTCGGCGACGCTCAGGGCGTCGACGTCGAGCAGGAGTTCCCAGTCCGGGGTGTCGGTGGCGTAGCTGTCCCACGTGGTGCGCCGCCAGATGCCCTGGCGGTGCTCGGCGTCGCGCCAGAAGTTGTAGTAGTGGTTCCCGTGCTTGCCCGCCATCGGGATACGGTCCGTGGAGTCGAGCACCTCGAGGATGCCGCGCTCCCGGACGGCGAAGTCCGGCGTCACCAGGGCGTCCTCGGTCAGTGCGTTCTCGGCCCGGACCCACGCGAGGCCCTTCTCGGCGTAGATGTCCTCGAGCCAGAGGAAGGGGTCGTCCGTGGTCGCGGTGGTCTCCGTCGGGTGCGTCATCAGCCCATCCTATGCAGCGCTCCCTCGGGCGATCCCCCGGGCGAACGGGGCCGCGCCCGCGTTGGATAGGCTTGACGCGTGGAGAACCAGGAGGCAAGGCGTGTGGCCGTCATCGGAGGCGGACCCCGCGGCACCTCCGTGGTGGAGCGGTTGATCGCCGGACACCGCGCCCTGGGCGCCGGTGCTCCCACCCTCGTCCTGCACGTGATCGAGCCCTACGAGCCCGGACCGGGCCACGTCTGGCAGACCGACCAGTCGCGGCTGTTCCTCATGAACACCCCCTGCCTCTACCCGACGGTCGTCCCGGTGGGACCCGCCGCCGCGGGCATCGCGGCCTCGCCCGGCGGCGTCTCCTTCGACACCTGGCGGACCCGCGTGAACGACGGCCTGGTCCCCGGACTGGGCGACGCCGACCTCGCCGAGTGTTCGCGGCTCGCGTCGAGGGACTTCCCGAGCAGGGCGCTCTACGGCCGGTACCTCGCCTGGACCTTCGCGGAGGTCGTGCGGCAGGCCCCGCCCGGCGTCGCCGTCGTCCACCACCGCAAGGAGGCTGTCCGGCTGCGGCGGCTCGACACCGGCCGGTGGCGCATCCTCCTCGACGACGGCTCCCGGGTCCACGCCGACGACGTCGTCCTGGCGCTGGGGCATCTCGCGGCGACCCTCACCCCCGAGCAGGGGAGGCTGCAGGACGTCGCAGCACGCCACGGGCTGCAGTACTGGCCCCCCGCCGTCCCGGCCGACGTCGCCTGGGACCGGCTCCCCGCGCGGAAGACCGTCCTGGTCCGGGGGCTCGGCCTCAATTTCTTCGACGCCATGATCCAGCTGACCGAGGGCCGCGGCGGGCGGTTCTCGCCCACCGACGGGGGCCGGCTCGAGTACACGCCCTCCGGCCGCGAGCCCCGGCTCGTCGCGGCATCGCGGCGGGGGGTGCCCTACCGGGCGAAGGCGTCCCTCGACTCCTACATCCCGCGCAGCATCGAGCTGCGGTTCTGCACCCCGGCCCGGGTCCTCGCGTTCCGGCGGTCGGGCGTGCAGCCCGGCTTCGATCACGACCTCTGGCCGCTGCTGCACCGTGACGTGCTCCGTGCCTACTACACGACGCTCTGCAGGACCACGCAGCTGACGCTCACGACCGCACCGGACGCGTTCCTCGAGGAGCTGGACACCGCACTGGAGAAGGCCGGCCCGGACTGGGAGGCCGCTGCCGGGGACGCCGTCGCCCGCGCGGTCCCCGCGGACCTCCGGCTCGACGTCGAAGCCCTCGCCCACCCGTTCTCCGGGCGCCGCTTCGCCGACGGCGAGGACTTCGCCGCGGCCGTCCTCGCCTACCTCGACGCCGACGCCGCCGGATCGGCGGACGGCGAGGACGACCCCCTCAAGATGGCGATCGGCGCCCTGAACGCCGGGCGGTCGGTCATCAAGCAGGCCGTGGCGGACGGCGGGATCTCGGACTCCTCGTGGAACGCCGAGCTCCGCGGATGGTTCGAGCCGCTCGTCGAGGGCCTCGCCAGCGGGCCGCCGCCGGCGCGGATCGCGCAGCTCGCAGCGCTGGTGCGGGCAGGGATCGTCCGCTTCGTGGGGCCGAACCCGAGCTTCGGCTTCGACCAGGACGAGGGACTCTTCCGCGCGACCTCCCCGTGGGTACAGGGCGGGTCCTTCACGGCGCGCTACCTCGTGGAGGCCATGATGCCCGCGAACCGGGTGAGTACGAGCCTGTCCCCGCTCATGCGCACCCTCCTCGAGGACGGTAGCGTTCGTCCGCGGACCCGCATGGGGGAGGACGGGGTGCCGGTGACCTCCGCCGGACTGGACGTCACGGTGCCGCCCTACCGGGCCGTCGACAGGACCGGGAAGGCCCAGGACTCGATGTTCGTCATCGGCCTCCAGCTCGCCTCCGTGCAGTGGGGGACGGCCATCGCAGCCGAGGCCGGAGCGCCGCTGGAAGCCGGCGGCAGGACCCTGCGCGACGCCGACGTGATCGCCACCGCGCTCCTGGGGCGGGCCGCGGGCGGGCTGTAGGAGTCCGACGGGACCGAGCCCGGCACCCGGAGCGCAGAGAAGGAGGGACCCCCACCGGGTGGTGGAGGCCCCTCCTCTCGTTGGTGCCCGGCCTCAGGCGCTCGGGGCGGTCACCCGGCGGGGACAGCGCTCATGGTCCGCCAGGTAGCCCGCCCAGGCGCCGTCGACCGGAAGCGCCGGCTCGGATCAGTCCTGCTTGCCCGGCTTGACGGGCTTGACGGGCTTGACCGGCTTCTCGGGCTTGACCGGCTTGACGGGCTTCTCCGGCTTCTCGGGCTTGACGGGAACCTCCGGCTGGGGTGCCGCCTCCACGGTCACGGGAAGGGTGACCGTGGTCGCGCTCGGTGAGGCCGTCAGGACGATCCGCCCCTGCCCGCTCGCGGTCGTCGGGACCGTGAGGTCGACCGTCGCGGTACCGCCGGCGACCGGGAAGGACCCGAGCTGCGTGACGGTGCCGTTCGCGGCCACGAAGCTCGCGGCCAGCGTGGTGTTCGCCGGGCTGCCGAGCGAGGTGAGGTCCAGCTTCGACACCGTGAAGGAGACGGCCGCGCCGGCCTTCACCGCGGTCGGAGCGCCCTGCACCTGCACGCTGCGGCGGTCGAACGACGGCGACAGCGGGCTGTTCGCCTTGATGTAGTCGATCCACGCGTCACGGTCCACGAGACCCGACTCGCGGGTGTCGGTGCCCTCACGGAAGACCGTGAAGTTGTCGCCACCCTGGGCCAGGAAGCTGAAGGTACCGACGCGGTATTCCTTCGCCGGGTCGAGCGGCGCGCCGTCGATCAAGACGGAGGTGATCCTCGAACCCCGCGCGAGCGCGGGATCGTAGGTGACGCTCACGTTGTCCGACAGGCCGAGGGCCAGGAAGGACCGCGAGCTGCCGTCCGGCTGCCACTGCTGCTCGAGCATCGCCTTGAACTGCGCACCGGTGAGGGTGGTGGTCCAGAGGTCGTTCACGAACGGCAGCACGGCGTTCGCCTCGGCGAAGGTCACGACGCCGTCGGGTGCGTAGTAGAGCTCGTTGCGGAGCCCGCCCGGGTTGACGACGCCGATCTGCGCTCCGCCGCGTTCCGCGGAGGAGAGGCTGGCGCGCAGCGAGTCGGCCACGAGGTTGCCCAGCGTCGACTCCGAGGCGCGGTCGTCGCGCACGGTGCCGATGAAGGCCGACGTGATGTCCTTCGTGACCGATCCGACAGGCTGGCTGCCGATGACGTTCGCCTGCGCGAGGGCCGCGTCGACGATGGTCTTGACCGCGGCGACCCGCGGGAAGCCGGCGACGAGGGCGGCGTCGGCGTCCGTGGTGCGTGCGACGTTGCGGGCCGTGTAGGACTGGACGTCACCGGTGGGCCTGTCGACGGTCAGCGTGATCTGGCCGACGAACTCTCCGTAGGAGCCGGTCTGCAGGATCGGCCGTGTCTTCCCTGCGGCGCCCGGGACGGGAGCGTCCCACGCGTACTGCTTGTGCGTGTGGCCGGTGAAGATCGCGTCCACGAGGGGGGTGGTCCCGGTGACGATGCGGGCGAACGTGCCGCCCGCTGCGACCTCCTGCTCGAGGGTGGACTTCTCGACGACGCCGTCGCCGGCGCCCTCGTGGTACTCGGCGACGATGACGTCGGCGAGGTCCTGGTCCTCGATCTCCTTCGCGACACGGTTGACGGCCTCGACGGGGTCGCCGAAGTCGACGGTCGCGATGCCACCGGGGCTGACGAGCGACTCGGTCTCCTCGGTGACGACGCCGATCACTGCGACGTCGACGCCGTCGACCGTGATGATGGAGTACTCGTCGAGCGCGGGTTCCGTGGTGCCCTTGGTGTAGACGTTCGCCCCGAGGTACGGGAAGTCCGCTGTATCCGAGACGCGGCCGGTCAGGTCCGTGAGGCCCTTGTCGAACTCGTGGTTGCCCACGGCCGAGGCCTTGAGCTCCAGGGCGTCGAGGACGTCGAGCGTCGGCTTGTCCTCCTGCAGTGAGGAGGCGAAGAGCGACGCGCCGATGTTGTCACCGGCGGAGAGGAACGCGGTCTTGTCGTCGCCGAACTCGGCGCGCAGCTTCTCGACGGTCCCGGCGAAGCGCACCGTGTTGGCGTCGATGCGTCCGTGGAAGTCGTTGATGTTCAGCAGGTTGAGTTCCGCGGTGGTGTCCACGGGTGCGGGTGCGAGGTCGAGGCCGACGATCACGGGGTCGTGGTCGCTGGCGCGGTACTGGTCCGCCACGTAGTAGTCGGTGACGTTGTTGTTGTACCGGCTGTACTCCAGGGCGACCGACTCGACCGAGTTGATGTTCCACGTGTCCACGCCGGTGACCGCGGCGTCCGCCGCGGGCGAGGCCAGGATGTGGTCCAGCGAGCCGCTGAGACCCGAGAAGACGTAGGAGTAGCTGTCGTCCTTCTCGCCCTGGTTGACGTACCCGGCCTCGTAGAGGACGTGCATGGGGTCCTCCTGGGTGTACGCGTTGAAGTCGCCGGTCAGGAAGACCTTGTCCGTCTTCGCCGAGGCCTTCAGGGAGTCGGCGAAGGCCACGAGGGCCTGGGCCTGCGTGACGCGCGCGGCGTTCCAGGCACCCTGGCCGTCCCCCGTGTCGGCGTTGCCGCCCGAGCTGGGGCCGGAGCCCTTGGACTTGAAGTGATTGACGATCGCGACGAAGGTCTCCGCCTCCGTGCCGCCCACCGGCTTGAACGCCTGCGCGAGGGGCTTGCGGGCGTTCGAGAAGGCGACGTTGTCATTGAGGATGACCGACTCGCCCACGGGCTCCGCCACGGCCTTCTTGTAGATGAGGGCGGTGCGGATGAAGTCCTCGTCCGCGGGGGCGGGGACGGCTGCCGGGGAGCGGACGTAGTCCCACGTGCCGGGAGCCTTCTCGTTGAGCGCCTCGACGAGGGTGGCGAGCGCGGCATCGCGATCCTTGCCGAAGCGCACGGAGTTCTCGACCTCCATGAGCGTCACGACGTCGGCGCCGAGGCCGTTGATCGCGGCGACGATCTTCGCTTCCTGTCGCTCGAAGTTGACCTTGTCCGCGGCGCCGCGCGAGTTGCAGCCGCCGTCGACGGTGATCGGGTTGCCCGCGCGGTCCGTGAAGTACCTGCAGCCGGTCTGGTCCTCACCCGTGGTGGGGAAGTAGTTCAGCACGTTGAACGAGCCGATCTTCAGGTTGCCGCCCACCGGCTGCGGTGCGGCGGGGCGCTCGCCGGCGAACTGCACCGGCTGCACACCTGCCGGGTTCGCGCCGTCGAGCTCGGCGAGCGGCTGGAACTTCCAGGCGCTGTTGCGGTAGTCGAGGACCACCGGGGAGGTGAAGGCGGCGCTGTACCCCACGCGGACGGGCTGGAACCGGGTCAGGTACGGGAGTACCTTGCCGCGGTTGGCCTGCGTGAAGAAGTTGGTCGAGGCGCCGTCGTCGAGCCGGATGCTCCGGGCCGCGTTGTCGGCGACGACCGCTGCGTTCTCCGGGGTGCCCGGGCGTGCGACGTCCGTGGGCTGGAGGAGGCGCTCGGTACCGGAGGCCAGGGTGACCTCGCCGTACTGGTTGAGGGTGTAGTTGTCGGCGACCGTGTAGGCGCCGGAGGGCTGGAAGAGCATGCCCTCGACTGCTTCGCGCGCGGCCTCGGTGGCCGGAAGCGCGATGGCCGATGCCTTGGGTTCCTCGGCCGCCTCGGTGATCCTGGTGGTGCCACCGGCAGCGACGGTGAGCTGCGTCAGGTTGAAGAACTCACCGGCGGTACCGGTCACCTCGACGTGGTCGCCCACGGCGACCGAGCCGACGGTCGCGGGGGAGTAGACGAAGATCGCGTCCGAGGCGGCCTGATCGGCGGCTGCCGAGCTGCCCGGGGTCTGCAGGTAGAAGCCGGCGAACCCGCCCGAGGGGTAGGCGGCGGTGACCTTGCCGCGCGTCGTCACGGTCTGGCCGGAGAGCGGGGTGGCGGTCCCCGTGCCCTGGATGTCGCGGATGGCCGTGACGGTGCCCGGCGTCGGGGGGACCGGCGTGGGCGTGGGGGTGGGGGTCGGGGTGGAGCCGCCGGGGGTCGCCGCGCTGTTCATCGGCGTCGTGTCCTGCAGGGTGAAGTCGGCGCCGTTGACGTCGGTGTCGCTGAAGCCCGTGCGGTTGGTGGACCTCGTGCTCCCCGCACCGGGTGTCGTGGCGACGGTGCCCTCGAAGGCGGTGGCCGTACCGTAGCCCAGGGCGTCGACGACGCCGGGCGTGCCGACGATACTGCCCGCCGGCAGTGCGCCGACGCTCGTGGCCTGGTTGGCGAGCACGAGGACGCCGCCGGGGGCGCCGGGGTTGAAGCCCGTCGTGAGGTCAGGGGCGGGCAGCGCGGACCCCGCGGTGCCATTGGTGCCACCCTGGATGAGGAAGTAGCCCTTGGCCGGGATGGTGCCGCGGAGCGCTGTCGCACCCGGCGCGGCGGTGGATCCCGGTGCGCGGTACTGCAGGGACCAGCCGTCCAGGCTGACCGGCGCATCGCTCGGGTTGTAGAGCTCCACGTACTTGTTGGTGAACGGCGTTCCTGCCGAGCCGCCCGAGATGAACGCCTCGTTGATGATGATGCCGTCTCCTGCGACGGACGCCGTCGCCGGTGGTGTCTCCACCGCGACGGCTGGCAGTGCGATCATCGGTGAGGCGATCAGCCCTACCGACAGCGCCGCACCGAGCGCTCCCCTCCATGACGAATTAATCATTCGTTCGAATTCTCCTTGACGATGGCTGCGAAGCAGCCGCGAGTGAAGCCCGCCGACCCGTCGATGGGTGGGCGCGTTGGCATGAGCACCGTATGTGACATCGGTGACATTCCATCCCCGGGAGTAGCCAACCAGAACATCGTTAACAGTGGGTTACCAAAACACCAGAGGCCCCGGAAGATCCGGGGCCTCTGGTCGTGATCCGTGGACGTCCTGCTCTATCTGCGGGCGTTTCTGAGCGTTCCGGTCACCGGTTCCTCATCCTTCTCCGCGACGAAGCACACGATCTCGCGGTCGTCCGCCGTGTTCCAGCTCTCCTCGACCGGGTAGAAGTAGAGCAGTTCCAGGACGGAGGCGTCGTACTCGAGCCCGATGTAGGTGGTGAACTCCCGCGCGCAGAACTCGCTCGCCGCGGTGTTGGCGGCGGGCACCCCGGGGTAGTCGCCGTCGGGCATCTCCGTCCGGGCGAAGGTCTCGAAGACGTGCAGCCCGTCGCACGGCAGGACGGTGATGTCGGAGACGCTCCCCATGCCGGGGTCATCGATGCAGTCGCCCACCTGGAGGGAGAAGGCGTCCGTCCGGGCCTCGGCGGTCACGGCGCCGTCGGCGTCGCGCTCCGGGGCGGGCGGACCGAGGACGCCGCAGCCGGGGAGGAGCGCGAGCAGGCCGATCACGGCCGTCGCCGCGGTCATGCGGCGCCGCCCAGCCCTCGTGTGTTGTCCAGTACCCATTGAGACCCCGTCGTCGGCCGCGGCGAGCGCGGCGCGGCTGTTGCTCCTCGGGACAGTACCGCACTCGCCGCGGCGGGCAGGCACGGGCGGATGCGGGAAGGGGAGGCCCCGCGTCGCGGGGCCTCCCCTGGGAGCGGAAGGTAAGGGATTCGAACCCTTGAGACGGGGTGACCGCCCACTGGTTTTCAAGACCAGCTCCATCGGCCGCTCGGACAACCTTCCCGCGGCTAGTCTTTCACGAAGGGCGGACGGCGCCCAAATACCCGGGGACTGGAGGACGGCATGCGCGCAGTGGTGATCGAGGGTGCCGGCGGGCCGGACGTGCTCTCCGTGCAGGACGTCCCCGATCCGGTGCCCGGCCCGGGCGAGGTGCTCATTGACGTCGTCGCCGCCGGTCTGAACCGCGCCGACGTGCAGCAGCGCCGAGGACTCTATCCGCCTCCCCGGGGTGCGTCCCCGCTGCCCGGCCTCGAGGTCTCGGGCCGCATCGCCGACGCGGGGGACTCCTCCTTCGCGGTGGGGGACGCCGTCGTCGCCCTGCTGGCGGGCGGCGGTTACGCGGAGAGGGTGGCAGTACCTGCCGGGCAGGTGGTCGCAGCGCCCGATGGGGTCGACCTCGTCGACGCCGCTGGCCTCCCCGAGACGGCCGCGACCGTGTGGTCGAACCTCGTGCTGCAGGCGGGACTGGCGGAGGGGGAGCACGTCCTGATCCACGGGGCGTCCGGGGGTATCGGTGTGATGGCCGTGCAGGTGGGCCTCGCCCTGGGCGCGGTGCCCCTCGTGACCGCTGGATCGGCCGCGAAGCTCGACGTCGCACGCTCCCTCGGCGTCCGCACCCTCATCGACTACCGCCAGCAGGATTTCGTCGAGGAGGTCCGGGCAGCCACGGGCGGCCGGGGCGCGGACGTCATCCTCGACGTCGTCGGGGCGAAGTATCTCGCACGGAACGTCGAATCCCTCGCCATCGGCGGGCGGCTCGTCGTCATCGGACTGCAGGGGGGCGCGACGGCGGAACTCGACCTCGGGATGCTGATGGGCAAGCGGGCGAGCGTGGCCGGGACCACGCTGAGGTCACGGCCCGTCGCGGAGAAGGCGGCCATCCTGGCGGCGGTCCGCGACAACGTCTGGCCGCTCGTCGCCACGGGGGCCGTGAGGCCCTTCGTCGGCCGGACCTTCCCGCTCGCCGAGGTGGCGGCGGCCCATGCCTATTTCGACTCCGGCGAGCACACCGGCAAGATCCTGCTGGTGACGGGCTAGGCGGCGCGGGTCCCCGCCTGCGCCGTGCGCTGCCACAGGTGCAGTGCCAGGACCAGCGCGATCCCCACCGTCGCGCCGATGCCGGTCTCGACGGCCCGGTCCACCAGGAGGCCCGCCGGGGCGGTGGGATGCGCCAGTTCGGTGGAGACGAGGGCGAGGGGCGTGACGAAGGCCTGCGCGAGCGCGTACTGGCGGAGGATGAACATCTCGGCGGCGAACTGGGCGACGGCGATCACGAGGACGAGCTGCCAGGCCGGCAGTCCAGGAAGCAGGATCAGCGCGGTCAGGACGAGTCCCGCGGACGTGCCGAGGAGGCGCTGGAAGCCCCGGGTCACGCGGGCGCGCGCCGTCTGGCCGACCAGCGGGACGGTCGCCGCGACCATCGCCCAGTAGGTGTGGCCGATCCCGAGCAGCGTGGCCGCGCTCCCCGCGAGCAGGGCCGCCACCACGTACAGGGCGGCCTCACGCCCCAGGGCCGCGACGTGCCGGGCGGTCGGCAGGTCGGCGCGTGTCCGGCGCCAGGGCGTGCGGTGGCCGGGCCAGAGGGCGCCCGCCTGCCCGAGGAGCAGGGCGAAGGCCACCGTGGCGACCGCCGTCATGAGTGCCTGCCCCAGCGGTGGCTGGCCCGGCACGGAGGCGATCGCGGCGAAGGCGAAGATGTGGAACAGGGATCCACCCGGCCGGAGGCGGAACAGGCCCGCCAGGAAGGTGCCGAGCCCGGCGACGGCGCTGGTCAGCAGGATCAGTCCCCAGGGGCCGACGTCGGCGCGCGCGGTCAGCGCCGCGGCGAGGATGACCGCGAGCATGAGCCCTCCGCCGCGCAGCTGCGTGGCGAGGCGCGGACGGTGAGGTTCGTTCCGCCCGTAGATGCCGGCGAAGGCGCCGAAGGTCGCGAACACGGCGAGGTCCAGCCGGCCGAGCAGCAGGACGACGAACAGGGGGACACCCACGCCGAGGGCGCAGCGGAGGGCAGGGTGATGGTCGGCGGCCGAGGGGGCCATGTGCACGAGGTCGCGGAGGAGGGGCACGGACTGCCGGCTTCCGGTCGGAGGGATCGACGGCGCCGCTGGCATCGGATGGCGGAATGCCACCGATCAACCCTACTCCCGTCCCGGCACCGCGCAGGGCCGCTCGCCGCACCCGCGGGTGCGTTCGGCGCAACGGCACCCTCGGGCTGCTTGTGGTGTGACGCCGGCCTCACTAGGTTGCTACCTTCGTGTGCATCACACTTCCGCACCCGAGGAGCATCATGAGTAAGAAGCAGAACGGATCCCACCGGCACGCCGACGTGCTGGCGACGGATCCGGACCTGCCGCCGGTCGCCGTCGACCCGCAGCAGGCCGAAGCAGAAGACCGCCGGTGGACCCCGGCGAAGATCGCCCTCTGGGTGGGCATCGCACTCCTGGGCGGGATCGCCTGGGTCATGCTCGCCATCGTCCGCGGCGAGACCGTCAACGCCATCTGGTTCGTCTTCGCGGCCGTCTGCACCTACCTCATCGCCTACCGGTTCTACTCGAAGTTCATCGAGCGCAACCTGCTTAAGCCCGACGACCGGCGCGCGACCCCCGCCGAGTACAAGGCCGACGGCAAGGACTACGCCGCCACCGACCGCCGCGTCCTCTACGGCCACCACTTCGCCGCCATCGCCGGCGCCGGTCCCCTCGTGGGCCCCGTCCTCGCAGCACAGATGGGCTACCTCCCCGGCACGCTCTGGATCATCATCGGCGTCATCTTCGCGGGCGCCGTCCAGGACTACCTCGTCATGTTCTTCTCGATGCGCCGTGGCGGCCGTTCCCTCGGCCAGATGGCGCGCGAGGAGCTCGGTGTCATCGGCGGGACCGCGGCCCTCATCGCCACCCTGGCCATCATGATCATCATCGTGGCCATCCTCGCGCTCGTGGTCGTCAACGCGCTCGGCGAGAGCCCCTGGGGCGTCTTCTCCGTCTCCATGACCATCCCGATCGCACTCTTCATGGGCGTCTACCTGCGCTACCTGCGGCCCGGCAAGGTCACCGAGGTGTCCCTCATCGGCTTCGCGCTGCTGCTCCTCGCCATCGTCGGCGGCGGCTGGATCTCCGAGACCGCGTGGGGCGTCGAGATCTTCACCCTCGACCGCATCACGATCGCCTGGGGCATCATCATCTACGGCTTCATCGCCGCCGTGCTGCCCGTCTGGCTCCTGCTGGCACCCCGCGACTACCTGTCCACGTTCATGAAGATCGGCACGATCATCATGCTCGCCGTCGCGATCGTCATCACCCGCCCGGAGATCAGCGTCCCCGCCATCACGCCCTACGCGACCTCCGGCACCGGCCCCGTCGTCGCCGGCACGCTGTTCCCGTTCCTCTTCGTCACCATCGCCTGCGGTGCCCTCTCCGGGTTCCACGCCCTGATCTCCTCGGGCACCACGCCGAAGATGATCGAGAAGGAACGCCAGACCCGCTTCATCGGCTACGGCGGCATGCTCATGGAGTCCTTCGTGGCCATCATGGCGCTCGTCGCAGCGCTCTCGATCGACCGCGGGATCTACTTCGCGATGAACTCCTCCGCGGCGGCGACCGGCGGCACCATCGAGGGCGCGGTGACCTTCGTCAACGGCCTCGGCCTCACCGGTGTGAACCTCACGCAGGAGGCGCTGAGCACGATGGCCTCGAACGTCGGCGAGGAATCGATCGTCTCCCGGACCGGTGGTGCTCCGACCCTCGCCGTCGGTATCGCCCAGATCATGCAGGGTGTCTTCGGCGGCGCGGGCATGATGGCCTTCTGGTACCACTTCGCCATCATGTTCGAGGCGCTGTTCATCCTCACCGCCGTCGACGCCGGCACGCGGGTCGCCCGGTTCATGCTGCAGGACAGCATCGGGAACTTCGTGCCCCGCTTCCGCGACACCTCCTGGCGCGCCGGGGCGTGGATCTGCACCGCCATCATGGTCGCCGGCTGGGGGGCGATCCTCATCATGGGTGTCACCGATCCCCTCGGCGGCATCAACACCCTCTTCCCGCTGTTCGGTATCGCCAACCAGCTGCTCGCGGCCATCGCGCTCGCGGTGTGCATGGCGATCTGCGCCAAGAAGGGCCTCTTCCGGTTCCTGTGGATCCCGGCGGTCCCGCTCGCCTTCGCGTCCGTCGTCACGATCACGGCGTCGTTCCTGAAGATCTTCTCGCCCGTCCCGGCCATCGGTTACTGGGCGCAGCACACCGCGTTCAGGAATGCGCTGGCGGCCGGCGAGGAGAGCTTCGGCACGGCCAAGACCGTCGCCGCCATGGAAGCGGTGGTGCGCAACACCTTCATCCAGGGCACGCTGTCGATCATCTTCGTGGTGCTGTCGATCATCGTCATCGCGACGGCGATCCTCGCGACGATCCGCGCCTACCGGCACGGCGGCGGCAAGGAGAACGAGGACGCCCCGGTGGCCTCACGCATCTTCGCACCCGCCGGCCTCATCGCGTCCCCGGCGGAGAAGGAGCTGGAGACGCAGTGGGCGGCCCTGGAGCCGGGCAAGCGGCCGGCGCGGACGGGTCACTGATGACCGTGCCGCAGGTGTTCTCCCGCGCGCGGGACACCGCCCGTGAACTGGCATGGCTCTTCAAGGGGGTCATGGGCGAGAACGCCTACCAGGCGTACCTCGACCACCACGAGCGCACCCACGCCGGCGGACTCCCGATGACGGAGCGTGAGTTCTGGCGGGACAAGACCGACCGCCAGGACGCCAACCCGGAGGGCCGCTGCTGCTGAGCTGCGTCCCATGAAGCCGGCACTCCCCGAGAGGGGGGTGCCGGCTTCGTCGTCCCGGGATGTCAGCGCTTCTCCCACCGGAAGCGTTTCGCGGCGACGAGGTAGGGCAGCACGATCCAGGCGAGGAGCACGACGGCGGCGCCCGCCACCGACGCGTCGGCGGCCTCGACCCCCCAGCCCGCCATGAGGAGGTCCTGCAGCGCGCCGCCCGGCGTGAGCCGGGAGACCAGCTCGAAGCCGTCGTCGAACGCGGTCCAGAAGAACGAGCCGATCACGGCGACGAGGAACGGGAGCGTGGTGATCTGCGCGGCGGCGGCGGAGGGCGTGTAGATGCTGGTGAGCATGCCGGTGGTGGCGCACAGGGCCAGGAAGCCGAGCGACGCGCCGACCACGAGCAGCGGCCGCGTCGGGACGTCCACGCCGGCCAGCCCGAGTCCTCCGGTGATGACGACGAGCTGCGCCGCGACGAGCGCGACGATGGGCGTGAGCATGCCGAGCCAGATGACGGTGTCGGAGGACTCACCGCTGCGCAGGCGCTTGAGGAACAGCTCCTGCCGCCGTGTCGCGAGCGTCGTCGTCGCGGTCAGGTAGACCCCCAGGAGGGCCACGATCATGAGGGTCAGCCCGGCCAGCACGGCCGTGCCGGACGGGCCGTCCATCTGGTCGGCGCCGATGTAGAACATGTAGGCGGCCATGGCGACGGGCATGAGGACGGCGCCGGTCAGCACCGTCTTGTTGCGGAAGATGATGCGCAGTTCCATGAGCGCGATGGCGCTGATGCGGCTGGCGGCGGAGGGGGGCGGGGTGCGCGTGAGGGTGGTCATGGTTCTTCTCCTGATCGGGGCTCGGGGCTAGGCTGCATCGCTGACGCTGACCCGGCGGAAGACGGCGGCGAGGGACGCCTCCGAGGCGGACAGCCGGTCCAGCGGGACACGGTGCGCATCGGCCCAGGACAGGACCTTCCAGAGGTCCCGCTGCAGGTCGAGCGACGGTATCCTCACCTCCGTCCTGGACGGGGTGGGCACGAAGTCGGGGGACAGCCCGAGGCCCTGGAGGTGGAGGACGTCGACGGACGCCTCCACCTCGAAGGAGATGGTCGACGGTTCGCGCCGCAGGACTTCCGCGAGGGTGCCCTCGACGGCGATCTCGCCGTCGTGCATGATCGCGAGCCGGTCCGCGTAGCTCTCCGCCTCCTCGAGGTAGTGGGTGGTCAGGACCACCGTGGTGCCGGCGTCGTTCAGGCCGCGGACGAGCTCCCACGTCCGCTCCCGCGATTCCGGATCGAGGCCGGTGGTCGGTTCGTCGAGGAACAGGAGGTCCGGCTCGTTCGCGGTGGCGAGCAGGAGATCGAGGCGCCTGCGCTGCCCACCGGAGAGCATCTTGACGCGCGTCGAGGCCTTCGCCGTGAGGTCCAAAACGTCGAGGCCGGTCGCGATGATCTCCTCGCGCGTCCTGTCGCGTGCGTCGGCCGTCGACAGCCGCAGCCAGAGCCGGCAGGTCTCCGCCACGGTGAGGTCGTCGGCGAAGCCCGCCTCCTGCAGCATGATGCCGAGTCGCGGCCGGATCGAGGCCTTGTCGCGATAGGGGTTCCCGCCGAGGACGGTCAGGGTGCCGGAGGTGGCGGCGCGGTGGCCTTCCAGGGCCTCCATGGTGGTGGTCTTGCCGGCCCCGTTGGTGCCGAGCAGGGCGAAGAACTCGCCGTTGCGGATGGACAGGTCGATGCCGCGGACGGCCTCGTAGGAACCGTAGGAGCAGCGCAGGCCTTCGGCGGACACGGCCACGGTGTCCGCGGGTCCTGCAGGCGCTCGACGGTCCGGAACGGAGAGCGGCGGGGTGCTGGGTGAGGTGGTCATGGGCCCATCCTTCCGAGCCGTCCCGTGCGGCGTCAGTGCCCGCACGTCACCTCCTGCCCTGCCCGTCCGCACACCGGGACCATGACAAATGTCATGGTCCTACGATGGACGGCATGGCGCTCTTCCCCGCTCGACGCAGCACCGACCCGGATGCCGCGACTCCGCACCACCCGGCCCCTGCCGCGGCAGGTCCGTCCGAGACGGGCCGCGGCGTCCGTGCCACCTGGCGGTACACCATCGGGTCGATCGTCTTCTACATCGTCTTCATCGGCGCCGTGGACACGCTGTTCCTGCTCTCCGGCGGCGACTACGGGCTGCAGCTCCTCGACGTCACCATCATCGTCCTCG
Source organism: Arthrobacter sorbitolis (assembly GCF_054510995.1). Lineage (NCBI taxonomy): Bacteria > Bacillati > Actinomycetota > Actinomycetes > Micrococcales > Micrococcaceae > Arthrobacter > Arthrobacter sorbitolis. The sequence goes on along the minus strand of NZ_JBTNDM010000015.1, from coordinate 35,848 downwards.
CCGCCGTGGCGGTCGCGGCCCTCGTCCGGTACTGCTGGTTCTTCCGCCGCGGACTCGGCGGCGGACTGCCGGCGCGGAAGTACACGGTGTGGCTCCTCCTGCCGGCCGCCGGCCTGTGGTTCCTCGGGCTCCTCCAGCCCCACACCCTCTGGGTCGCCGCCATGCCGCTCTGGTTCGCGGCCAACGCCATCGCCGTCGTCGTCGCACGCCGGGCACGCTGGTGGGTACTCGCCGTGGCGCTCGCCGCCCTCGTGCTCCACGGACTGCTCGGGCTGCTCCTCGGCACCGAGGTCGGCGGCACCGCCGTCGATGAGGGCGGCCTCGTCTCCGTCGGTGTGTGGGCGCTGATGACGCCCCTGCTGTTCGTCGGCAGCATCTGGTGGTGGGAGATCGTGCTGCGCCTCGACGACAGCCGCCGCACCTCGGGCGAACTCGCCGTCGCCAGGGAGCGGCTGCGCTTCGCCGCGGACCTGCACGACATCCAGGGACACCACCTCCAGGTGATCGCCCTCAAGACGGAACTCGCGGGCCGCCTGCTCGACGCCGATCCGGAGGCGGCCCGCGCCCAGATCCGCGAGGCCCAGCAGCTCGCGCGCACGGCGCTGGAGGAGACCCGCGCCCTCGTGCACGGCTACCGGACGGTGTCCCTCGCCGCCGAGGCCGCCAATGCGGCGGAGGTACTCCGGGCCGCGGGTATCGAGGCCTCCGTGGAGGTGGACGCCGGCGGCCTGCCGCCGGAGGAACGCACCCTGTTCGGGCTCGTCATCCGCGAGGCGACCACGAACATCCTGCGCCACAGCGAGGCCACCTGCGTGGCGTTCCGCCTCGCGCGGTCCGGACCGGGGGCGGTCCTCTCCGTGACGAACGACGGCGTGATGAACGGCGCCGCCACGGGAGACGGGGTGACGGAGGGCGTGACGGACGGCGGAGGCGGTGCCGGACCGCGGGCGGAGGGCTCAGGGATCGACGGCCTGCGGCAGCGGTTCGAGGCCGTCGGAGGATCGGTCGATGCAGGACTCGAGGACGGGCGCTTCGTGCTGACCGCCACCGCGACGGTGTCGACCGCCGCGGCAGCCGGAGCGGGCATTGCCGGCGCTGCGGCCGCCGTCGGTGACCGGCCCGTCGATGCTCCTGCCCCCGCGGCCGGCGCACGGCTGGACCAGCGATGATCCGCGTCGTCCTCGCCGATGACGAGCACCTGATCCGCGGTGCCCTGGTGGCGCTGCTGGGACTCGAACCCGACCTCGACGTCGTGGCGAGTACCGACAACGGGACGGACGCGGTGCGGCTCGCGCAGGAACACGCGCCGGACGTGTGCGTGCTGGACCTCGAGATGCCGCCGACCGACGGCATCTACGCCGCGGAGGAGATCCTCAGGACGGTCGCGACGCGCGTCGTGATCGTCACGCGGCATGCCCGGCCCGGCGTGCTGCGGCGCGCCCTCGCCAGCAGGGTGTCCGGATTCGTCCCGAAGTCGACTCCCGCGGACAAGCTCGCGAACGTCATCCGCGACGTCGCGGCGGGCCGGCGGTACGTGGATCCGGACATCGCCGCGAGCGCCCTGACCGGCGAGTCGTGTCCGCTGACCGCGCGGGAGCTCGACGTCCTGCGCCACGGTCGCCAGGGAGCGAGCGTGCAGGCGATCGCCCGCGAACTGCACCTCGCGCCGGGGACGGTGCGGAACTACGTGTCCTCCGCGATGGCGAAGCTCGATGCGCCGTCGCGCCACGAGGCAGCCGCCAGGGCCTGGGAGCAGGGCTGGATCTGACGCGCCCGGCCTCCGGCGGTTGTGGGAGCATTGCGTCATGACTGAACAGCAGCCGGCCGGTCCCGTGGTTCCTGCTCCCGCCGTCCCGGACACCACGCAGGCAGGTGGGACCGACGTGCCTGCCGCGCAGGCCGGCAGTCCTGCGACCCTCGCGGATCTCGTGGACGAGCCGGCGAAGGTCATGCGGATCGGGACCATGCTCAAGCAGCTGCTGGAGGAGGTGCGCTCCGCTCCGCTCGACGACGCCGGGCGCACCCGCCTCGCCTCCATCCACGAGCGTTCGGTCCAGGAGCTCGAGGACGGACTCGCGCCGGAGCTGGTCGAGGAGCTGCACCGCATCAACCTGCCGTTCGACCGCGACTCCGTGCCCACCGACGCCGAGCTGCGCGTGGCGCAGGCGCAGCTCGTGGGCTGGCTCGAGGGCCTCTTCCACGGCATCCAGACAGCACTCGCCGCGCAGCAGATGGCGAACCAGCAGCTCGCGGCACGGCTCCAGCTCCGTGAACTGCCGCCGGGCACGGTGATCGCACCGGGGGTGGTGGTCGGCGAGGACGGCGAGCCCAGGCGCACTCCGCCCGCACGGCGTGCCCAGGCGTCCCCTGCGGACACCCACGGTCCCGGCCAGTACCTGTAGGGGATCCGTGGCCTTCTTCGCCGCGGCGCGGCAGGGGCGGAAGGACGACGCCGAGCTGGGCACGGGGGTGTGGCGGCGCGCGCACGACCGTTTCCGTCGCGGACTCGACCGCTACCACCAGATCCTCGAGGGCATCGAGGACGACGACGTCTACAACGAGCTCGTGGGCATCGCCAACGAGCTCAGCGCGATGCTCCCGCGGGTCCGGGCGGTCTGCGTGCGGGCCCAGGCCTCCTCACCGAGCACCGGACTCGACATCCCCGGGGCGCTCCTGCAGGTGCACCGGGCGCTGTCCCGCGCGGGCAACACACTCGCGACGACGGCGGAGGCCGCCGCGATGACCAGGCTCGACGGCGAACGGTGGGGGGTCGCGTCGTCGGGCCTCGACAACGTGCGGCGCCGTGCCCAGCTGGTGACGGAGGACGTCGAGGAGGCCGAACGGGCCATGCCGGACGCCGGGCAGCCGCCCCGGTAGATGCCGCACCAGGTGCCTCGGTGGATCCTCACCAGGTGCCTCAGTAGATGAGGAGTGTGCTCCCCGGCTCCACGGCGATGTCCCAGACCTCGAGCTCCTGCCCGCGGCACTCGCCGCGCTGACCCGTGGGCACGCCCCGGATGAACGGCGTCGAGCGGTTGTCGTCCACATAGGGGTAGCCGCGTTCGTTCAGGACCGTGAGGATGCGGCGCCCGGTGGCGGGATCGCCGTCCGTGGAGGAGCCCGGCTGCCTCCGCTCATGGGCGGTGAAGCCCCCCGGCCAGCGCAGCAGGATCGCGCGACCGTTGAACGAGAAGAGCACGCACGCCCGCCCGTCCTCGGCGTGCACCCGGAACGTGCCGAGCAGGGTGCCCGGCATGTCCTGTGGGTCCCGGCCCTCCGGCGGGCGGACGCCGACGACGGCCGCGGGGTCCAGCGCACCGGGCGGTTCACCGCTCGTCTCGAGCGGGATCTCCCCTGCGGGCATGGCACGGATGGCTTCGCGGAGCCCGTCCGGCAGGGGAGCGGGATCCCCGGTGACCGTCGCGACCTCCGGCACCCGGCGGTTCACGAGGGTCAGCACCGAATCCTCGCCCGCCAGCGGGGCGAGGATGCCGTGCTCGCCCCGGACGAGGAACATGAGCTGGTTCGGTGGGAAGAAGCTGCGGCCGTACGTGCGCTCGAGCGTGCTCCGGCCGGTGACGTCGACCGTGATGACGCGGCCCGTCTCCTCGCCCTTCAGGAACTGCACCACCCGGGCCCCCCTCAGCATCCGCACCTCGCCGTCGATCACGGTCGGCCGCACACTGGAGGCGGCCACGATCGCCACGACCTCCGCGAGGTCGTAGAGGCGTGCCGTCTCCTCCGCGGGTCCGGCCGCCCGGCGGGGGACGAGTGCCGAGACGAGAGCCACCACGATCAGCAGCAGGCAGGCTGCGCCGACCGTCGTCCGGATCCTCCGGCGCCGGGATCCGGTCCCGTCGACGGACAGGTCGAGGGGCTCCTCCTCCCGTGGCGCGTCAGGCGCGGGGGAGGGTGTCTCCGCCGGCAGGGCGGCGTCGGACGGCGCCCCGGGCGAGAGCGCATCACGGCTGCGTCCGAGGTCCTCCTCGGACACGGCACGGGCGGGGTCGGCGGCCGCGAGGACGGCGGCGAGATCGATCGCGGACCCCGGCGCGGCCACCCGACGGGCGCAGGCGGCTTCGATGGCGGGCAGCCCGCCGGGGTCCTGGCCCGACGCACGTGCGGCGGCTCCCACCACGAGGCCGTCCCAGTGGTGCAGGAGGAGGAACTCGCGCTCACCGGGGGCGAGAGCGGAGAGGGCGGCGTGCAGGTCGCTGCCGGTCCGGACCCGCGGGGGCAGGGACGGCGGAAGGTACCGTTCGAGGACCGCCCGCGCCGCGGCGACCAGGAGGAGGCGCGTCGGCTCGCCGTCGTCCGGTCTCCCGCGGGCATCCGTCGTCGAGGCACCTTCCGCACGCCCGGATTCCGAGCCCTCGACGGCCTCGACGGCCTCGAGCGCCGCTTCCGCGGCGAGTCGCGCGGACCGCGAGCGGCGGAAGGCATAGCGGTAGGCATCGTCGTGGAGAGTGATCCGCATCGGATCGTCGGCAGCACCCATCCCGCACCTCCGTCATCGCAGGCAGGTCCGCGTGGTCCGCTCCGGGAGCAAATACCTCGCAGGCTGATAGTTGTCGGTGGAAACAGAAATAAATGGACAGGTCCGTTCGTTCCCGCCTATATGACTACATCACCAAACCTTACGTTCAATGACGGCCTCACGATCCCCCAGCTCGGGTACGGCGTGTGGCAGGTCGAGGACAATGTCGCCGAGGATGTCGTGGGCAAGGCCTTCAAGGCCGGCTACCGCCACATCGACACCGCGAAGATCTACGGGAACGAGGCGGGCGTCGGCCGGGCGATCGCGTCGTCGGGCCTGAGCCACGACGAGATGTTCATCACCACGAAGCTGTGGAACGCGGACCAGGGCTACGAGAGCACCCTGAAGGCGTTCGACGAGTCCATGGCGCGCCTCGGCCTCGAGACGCTCGACCTGTACCTGATCCACTGGCTGCAGCCCAAGCAGGGCAAGTACGTCGACACGTGGAAGGCCCTCATCGAACTGCAGAAGCAGGGGCGCGTGAAGAGCATCGGCGTCTCGAACTTCACCATCGAGGCGCTCGACGAGATCATCGACGCGACCGGCGTGGTCCCGGTCATCAACCAGGTGGAGACCCACCCGTACCTGAACCAGGCCGAACTGCGCGCCTTCGAGGCGGAGAAGGGCATCCTGCACGAGTCGTGGTCGCCCATCGGCTCCGGCAAGGGACTGCTCGACGACGCCGTGCTGCAGGACATCGCGCAGAAGCGGAACGCGACGCCAGCCCAGGTGGTCCTCGCGTGGCACCTCGCGCTCGGCAACGTGGTCATCCCCAAGTCCGTCACCGAGTCGCGCATCATCGAGAACTGGGAGTCGCTCGACGTGAAGCTCGAGGACGAGGACATCGAAGCCATCAACGGCCTCGACAAGGGAGCGGCCGGCCGTATCGGCGCCGATCCCGCCACGGCCGACTTCGCCTGATCCCCGCCCGGCCGCCGCCTCTCCCCGGAGGAGCAGGCGGGGCCGGTGCGCGACGGTGTGACCCGCCGTGGCCGCGCAGGAATCGACACGGAAGAGCCGCCCGGCAGTGCGCCGGGCGGCTCTTCCCGTCGTGGGCGTGCCCGCAGGCGGCGTGGGCCGGCGCACTCCGGGCCCAACGGCGGAACCGTGGTCGGGCTCCTCCGCCTGCCCGGACACGGTTCCCTCAGCTGCTGGGCAGCGTGAGGATCTCGGCTCCGTCGCCGGTGATCGCGATGGTGTGCTCGCTGTGCGCCGTCCGGCAGCCCGTGGCACTGCGGAGCGTCCAGCCGTCGGCATCGGTGACCAGCCGGGCGGTGTCCGCCATGACCCACGGCTCCAGCGCCAGCAGCAGTCCGGGGCGCAGCTCGTATCCGCGGCCTGCCCGTCGGGTGTTCGGGATGTGGGGGTCCTGGTGCATGGTCGACCCGACGCCGTGGCCGCCGAAGTCCGTGTTGATCGGGTATCCCGCCCCGCTGAGGACCGTGCCGATCGCGGCGGAGAGGTCGCCGATGCGGGCACCAGGGCGGGCGGCGGCGATGCCTGCGGCCAGCGCGCGTTCCGTCGCGGCGATCATCGCGACGCTCGCCGGGTCCGCGGAGCCCCCCACGATGAAGCTGACCGCCGAATCCGTGACCACCCCGCCGAGCGAGATAGCGAGGTCGAGGGACAGCAGGTCACCGTCCGCGAGGGCGTAGTCGAACGGCAGGCCGTGGAGCACGGCGTCGTTGACGGAGGTGCAGATGTAGTGCCCGAACGGACCGCGACCGAAGGACGGGGCATAGTCGACGTAGCAGGACTGGGCGCCGGCCTCGAGGATCATCGCCCGGGCCCACCGGTCGATGTCCAGCAGGTTGGTGCCCACGGACGTGCGGCTCTTGAGCGTGTGCAGGATGTCGGCGACGAGGGCGCCCGTGTCTCGCGCTCGGCCCACTTCGGCGGGGCTCAGGATCTCGATCATGCGGTGCCTGCTCTCGTGGGGTCCAATAACTATCCCGGTAATAGTATCCCGGGGACTAGACTCTGGCTCATGGTCAGATTGCCCCTCACTCCCGCCGAGGTCGAGCGCGGACAGCGCCTCGGGCTCCTCCTGCGTCGAGCCAGGGGACGGCGGCCGATGCTCGAGACCGCGCTGGATGCGGGTGTCTCGCCGGAGACCCTCCGGAAGATCGAGTCGGGCCGCGTCGCGACCCCGGCCTTTCCGACCATCGCGGCGATCGCCGTCGTCGTCGGTCTCTCCCTGGACGACGTGTGGGCCGAGATCAACCGGCCCGACGGCGGCACCGACTCGGCAGCCGTGCCCGGGGATCGGCAGTTGGCCTCCTGATCCTCATCGGCGACGCGGGTCGGGCGCACGGAAAAGCCCCGGAGGCGGACCGTCCGGGGCTTACGTGGAGCCTCCTGCCAGAGTCGAACTGGCGACCTTCTCATTACGAGTGAGACGCTCTACCGACTGAGCTAAGGAGGCAATGCTTCCCGGTTCCGGGCTGTACCCGGGGCCGATCCACAAGCGACAACTTTATAGGAGTGTCCGGCCCGCGGTCAAAATGGCGGGATCGGGCGGGAATTCGTGTCCGGTTCACCCGCCTGCCGCCTCGTGGACGCGGACCTGTCAGGAGGATGCGGAACCCTGAGGGCACCCGGAACCCGCATCGGAGCGGGTCCGGCTTCGAAGGGGGACGCCGCGTGGCGCACGACCGCACATTCTCGCTCGCCGTGATCGACATGGCGGGGACCACCGTCGACGAGGGCGCCCTGCAGGAGGAGGCCTTCGGACGGGCGCTCGCCTCGCACGACGTCCACGAGGGCACCCACGCCTTTGACGCCATGACCGCCTACGCGCGCCGGACGATGGGCACCTCCAAGGAGCTCGTCTTCCGGCGCCTCTTCGACGACGTCGCCACCGCCGTGGACGTGAACCGCACCTTCGAGACGGCGTACGACAACCTGCTCGCCCGGCACGGGGTGCAGCCGATCCCGGGCGCCGAGGAGGCGATCCTGGCGCTGCGCGAGCTCGGGCTGAAGATCTGCCTCGCCACCGGCTTCGGCCGCCACACCCAGAACATGATCCTGGAGTCCCTCGGGTGGATGGGCCTCGCGGACCTCAGCCTCTGCCCCTCCGACGCGGGCCGCGGCCGCCCCTACCCGGACATCATCCTGACCGCTGTCCTCGCCCTCGACATCGAGGACGTGCGCTCGGTCCTGGTGGCCGGCGACACGACGTCGGACGTCGTCGCGGGGCAACGGGCGGGAGCCGGGGCGGTCGTCGGCGTCCTGACGGGCGCGCACTCGGAGGCCGATCTGCGGCTCGCCGGGGCCGACGCCGTCCTGCCCTCCATGTGCCACCTGCCCCGGTGGCTGTCCGCAGGGACGGGCGGCGCTCAGCAGCGCGTGTCGTCCGCCGGGACCGTCCCGTCGATGAAGTAGGAGTCGACCAGGTCCAGGATGCAGTCGTTGGACCGTCCGTACGCCGTGTGTCCTTCGCCCTGCCAGGTCACGTGCACGCCGGACTCGAGCTGTTCCGCCAGGGCCGTGGACCACTCGTAGGGCGTCGCCGGGTCCCCCGTGGTGCCGATCACGACGATCGGGTCCGCTCCCGCGGCGCGGAGGGGAGCAGGGCCGAGGACCGGCGGGTACTTCCACGGCGCGCACGTGATGCCGCCGTACGCGAGGAACCGCCCGAAGGTGGGCGACGCCGCGACGAGTTCCTGCTCGTCGGCGCGCATCTGCGCCGGGTCGCTCGTCGTGGGGTAGTCGAGGCAGTTCACGGCGAGGAAGGCCGCCGTCGCGTTCGTGGCGTAGGTGCCGTCCGGCCGGCGTTCGGCGGAGAGATCCGCGAGGTAGAGGATGCTGTTCGGGTCGCCGGCCAGGGCCGCGGTGACCGCCTGCGTGAGCGTGGGCCAGTTGCCGTTGTCGTAGAGCGGCAGGATGAAGCCCTGCACGAACGTGGAGACCGGCACGAGTCGGCCGTCCTCGGCCGTCAGGGGTTCCCGCTCGACGGCGGCGAACAGGTCCTGGATCTGGCGCACGCCGTCGTCCACGCTCCCCGTGTACGGGCACTCGGAGCCCTGCTGGCAGGCCGCCACGTAGGCGCGGACCGCCCGCTCGAACCCGCCCGCCTGCCCGAGCGTGATGTTCTCGTTGCTCAGCGACGGGTCGATCGCGCCGTCGAGCACGAGACGCCCCACCCGCTCGGGGAAGAGGTCCGCGTAGGTGGCGCCGAGCTGTGTCCCGTAGGAGAAACCGAGGTAGTTCAGCTTCTCGTCACTCACGAGCGCGCGCAGGATGTCCATGTCGCGCGCCGCCGACTCGGTGTCCACGAACCCGAGCAGCTCGCCGCTGCGCTCGGCGCACAGGTCCGCGTACTCCTGGGCGTCGGCGATCATGAGCGCCAGGAGCTCGTCCTCGGGGGCGTCGGCGGGGTAGGCCTCCTGCCGTGCCTCGTCCTGCTCGGCGTCCGTGTAGCACTCCACCGCGCTCGACCGGTTGACGCCGCGGGGGTCGAAGCCGAGGATGTCGTAGTCCTCGCGCAGCCGCTCGCTCGTGACGTAGTCGAGGGAGTCCTTCACGATGTTGACGCCGGAGCCGCCCGGCCCGCCCGGGTTCACGAGGATGGTGCCCTGCGCCTCTCCCGTGGCGTCGGAGCGGATGGCGGCGATGTCGATGCTGCTGCGGCCTGGGTCGCTGTAGTCCAGCGGCACCTCGATCGTCGCGCAGGAGAACGAGCCCTCGCAGTCCTCCCACAGCACCTCCTGCGTGTAGAAGCCACGGAGGTCCGCGTCCACCTCGCCGACGGCCGCGGGATCTGCGGTCTCCACGCCGGTGGCCGGGGCGTCGGCGTCGTCCGGGGAGAACAGCGTGCACCCGGACAGGCCGAGCACGACGGCGACCGCGGCGAGCGCGGTCAGGGGACGGCGGCGCGGCACCCGGCCGGGGGAGAGCGGTCCAGGGGTCATCGGTCGAGGTCCTTCCGGGACAGCAGGCTGACGGTCATCGCTTCGATCGCGAGGAGGGGTGACACGTTGGTGCTGACGAGCCGCGTGCGGACCTCGTTGATCGCCTCGAGCCGCAGCAGGGTGTCCTCGGCGCTCTCGCGGCGCGCGAACTCCTCGAGCTCGGGCCGCAGCGGTTCGTTCACGAGCGCCTGCCCCGTGGCGACCTGCAGCATGAGGACGTCGCGGTAGAACGAGATGAGGTCCGTCAGCGCACGGTCGAAGTAGTCGTTTTTGGAACGCTTGGCCCGGCGCGTCTGGTCCTCCTCGAGGCGCTTGATCTGCGCCCGCAGGGACGGCGGCAGGGTGCCCGTCTCCGGGGCGCCGAGCGTGGCCAGCAGGGCCGCCCGCTCCTCGGCGTCGCGCTGCTCGAAGGAGCTCTGTGCCTCCGCCTCCGCGAGTTTCACGAGGTCCGCGGCGGCCCGCATGGCCCCGGACACGGAGCGCAGCGTCAGCGGGAGCCGGACGATCTGGTTGCGCCGCTCCCGGGCGCCGTCGTCGGTCGCGAGGCGCTTCGCCACGCCGATATGGCTCTGCGCGGCCCGCGCGGCAGCCTCCGCGGTGGCGGGATCGATGCCGTCCCGGGCCACGAGCAGGTCGGCGACGTCCTGCACGGGCGGCAGCCGGAGGCCCACGGACCGGCAGCGGGAGCGGATGGTGACGAGGACGTCGCCCGGGCTGGGCGCGCAGAGCAGCCAGATGGTGCGCGGTGGCGGTTCCTCGATGGCCTTGAGCAGCACGTTGGTGCTGCGTTCCTGCATGCGGTCGGCGTCCTCCACGATGATGATGCGCCACCGGCCCGTGGACGGTTTGTCCTGCGCCTTGCGGACGAGCTCCCGGGCCTCGTCGATGCTGATGGTCACCTTCTCGGTGGTGACGTTGGTGAGGTCGGCATGGGTCCCGGAGAGCACGGTGCGGCAGGCCTTGCACGTGCCGCAGCCACGCTCGCCCAGCGCCTCCCGCTCGCAGAGCAGGGCCGCGGCGAAGGCCCGGGCCGCGTTCGAGCGGCCCGAGCCGGGCGGTCCGGTGAAGAGCCAGGCGTGCGTGGGCGCGCCGGACTCCGCGGCGCGGCGCAACTGCTCCACCACCTGCTCCTGGCCGCGCAGTTCCGACCAGACGCCGGTGGCCGGCAGGCCCTGCGCGACGGCGCTCATGCGGACACCCGGGGCAGCGCACCCATGATCGCGGCGTGCAGCTCCTCCGGCGTGCCGGCTGCGCCGAGCACGAGGTAACGTTCCGGCGCGAGGCGCGCGAGGTCCAGGAAGGCGGCCCGGATGCTCGCGTGGAAGCCGTCGGGCTCCGATTCGAGGCGGTCCTCGGGGGCGGCACCCGCGGTGCGCCGGCTGCGCCCCTCCGCGGGGTCGACGTCGAGCAGCACGGTGAGGTCGGGGCGGAGCCCCTCGGTGGCCCAGAGGTTCACGTCGAGGACGGCCCGTGCCCCGAGGCCGCGGCCGGCGCCCTGGTAGGCGACCGAGGAATCGATGTAGCGGTCGCACACCACGACGTCGCCGCGCCGCAGCGCGGGCAGGATCACCTGGTGCACGTGCGCCGCACGCGAGGCGGCGAACATCAGGGCCTCGGTCCGCGCATCGATCTCGCCGTGCCCGTGCTCGAGCACGAGGGAGCGCAGCGTCTCCCCGATCGGGGTGCCGCCCGGTTCCCGCGTGCGGACCACGGTGCGGCCGCCCTCCTCGAGGGCCCGGCAGAGCAGCGCCGCCTGAGTGGACTTGCCCGCGCCGTCGCCGCCCTCGAGCGCGAGGAAGAGCCCGGGGAGTCCGTGCAGGAGGGGAGAGGTCACGGGCCCAGCCTACCGAGTGGGGGCGACCTTCGCCCCGGGTAACACGAGCGGGCGGGATCGGTGACGGGACTAGGCTCGGGGGATGGCATCCGTGCGCTCCGACCTCGCCCCCGATACCCTCACCGTCGCGGCGGGGCGTCCTCCCCGCGAGCACGACGCCCCCGTCAACGCGCCGATCGTCCTCACGACGACGTACCACGAGACCCGCGCCCCCGCACCGGGAGACCGCGTGTACGCCCGCGGATCCAATCCCACCTGGGACCCGTTCGAGGAGGCGCTCGGAGCCCTGGAGGGCGCGGACCTGCCGGCGCTCGTCTTCGCCTCGGGTCTCGGGGCCGCTGCGGCGGCGCTGTCGCTCGTACCCACCGGCGGAGCCGTCGTCCTGCCGCGCCATGCCTACGCCGGGTCGCTCGGTCTGGCCGCCGATCTCGCTGCGCAGGGCCGCTTCGAGCTGCGCGTCGTCGACGTCGCGGACACCGGGGCCGTCCTCGCGGAACTCCGGGCGCTCGCCGACCGGTTCGACGCCGGTCAGGTGATGCTGTGGCTCGAGAGCCCCACGAACCCCATGCTCGAGGTCGCCGAGCTCTCCGTCCTGACCGACGCCGCCCACGCGATCGGTGCCGTCGTCGTCGCCGACAACACCTTCAACACGCCTCTCGTGCACCGGCCCCTGGACGCCGGCGTCGACGTCGTCCTGCACTCCGTCACCAAGTGGCTGGCGGGCCATTCCGACGTCGTCCTGGGCGCACTCGTGACCTCCGACCCCACGCGGCGCGAGCGCCTCCTGGCGCACCGGACGCTGCACGGGGCGATCGCCGGACCCTTCGAGGTCTGGCTCGCCCTGCGCGGCCTGCGCACGCTCGCCCTCCGCATGGAGCGGAGCCAGGGCACCGCCCTGGCCCTCGCGCACCGCCTCGCGGAACATCCTGCGGTCCGCCGCGTGCGGTACCCGGGCCTCCCGTCGGATCCCGGCCACGAGCGCGCCGCCGCGCAGTTCGAAGGGTTCGGCGGCATCGTCAGCGTCGAGCTCGACGACGTCGCCACGGCGGACGCGCTCGTCGCCGCCGTGCGCCTGTGGCTCCCGGCCACGTCCCTCGGGGGCGTCGAGTCGCTCATCGAGCGGCGACGCCGCCAGCCCGCCGAACCGCTCACCGTGCCCGAGGCGCTCGTGCGCCTGTCGGTCGGCATCGAGAACCCCGGGGACCTCTGGGCGGATCTGGACCAGGCGCTCCGCCGGGCCGCTGCGGGCGATGCGGCCGACGCGGGCGACGCGCGCGCTCGTGCGCCCAGGGAGGCGGGCCAGCTAAGCTGAGCCCGTGGCTCTCGTATACGCAACCCAGTACTACCTCTACCTCGCGCTCGGTCTGATCGCGCTCGGTATCGAGGTGTGGGCCCTCATCGACTGCGTGCGGCGTCCCGGCACGGCCTTCGAAGCCGCCTTCAAGCGGACCAAGGGCTTCTGGCTCGCCCTCACGGGCGGCGCCGTCGTCGTCGGCCTGCTGTCCACCCTGAGCAGCCGGGGCGGCTTCAACCTCTTCCAGCTCGTCGCCATCATCGCGGCCTGCGTGTACCTCGCCGACGTGAAGCCGGCCGTCAGCCAGACCTCAGGTCGCGGCGGCAACGCCGGGCCCTACGGTCCCTGGTAGCAGCCACGGGTCCCTGGTAGCAGTCACGGGCCGGGGCGCACGGCGTCCCACGCCACGGTGACCTCGCCGAGCCGCCACCGGGACGGACCGTCCAGCAGCGGCCAGCCGTCCGCCTTCAGCGCGGCGCACGCCGCCATCCAGCGCTGGCAGTTCCCGAAGGAGGCGAGTGCAGCGGCGTCGAGCCAGGCCCTGTCCAGGGCCCTCAGATAGCCGTGGACGCGTTCCCCGGGGACGTTCCGGTGGATGAGGGCCTTCGGCAGCCGCTCCGCCACGTCGGAGGGCAGCGCGAAGGCGCCGAAGCGCAGCGAGACGCTCAGCGACACCGGACCCCGCGGATCGACGGTCGCCCACGTGGCGCGGCGCCCGATCTCGTCGCAGGTCCCGTCGATGAACACGCCGCCCGGTGCCAGGCGCCCCCGCACCTCGTCCCAGTAGGCCGCGTACTCGCCCTCGTCGTACTGCCGCAGCACGTTGAACGCACGGACGACGACGGGTCGGCGGCCGTCGAGGGGCAACTCGAAGCCGCCCTGCCGGAAGCCCAGCCCCGGGCGGGCGAGCGGCGCGGCGGCGGCCACGCGTGCGGGGTCGATCTCGATCCCGACCACCTCGACGTCGTCGCGCACGGAGCGCAGGCGGGTGAACAGCTCGACGGCGGTGACCGGGGCCGCGCCGTAGCCGAGGTCGACGACGAGCGGGTCGGCGGCGCGGCGGAGGCGGTGCCCCTGGGGTCCGGCCAGCCAGCGGTCCATGCGGCGGAGGCGGTTGGGATTGGTGGTTCCGCGGGTGATGGTCCCCAGGGGCTTCGGGGGACGGGGACGCGGAGGCACTCATCAAGGGTAGGGCACCGCCACCGGGCCGCCGCGCCGGGTGCCCGTACCCGCGGGGGCGCCCGCCCGGGTCCGCGCCGCCGCCACGGGTCTGCGGAGGACGGGCGGCCGGCGGGTCCGGCGGGGTTCGGCCGGCCCCGGCGACGACGGCTGTCATACGACGCCGTGGCATGACCGCCGGCAGTGCGATACGGCAGACTGGAACCATGACCTACACATTGATCCTGCTGCGCCACGGGCAGAGCGATTGGAACGAGAAGAACCTCTTCACCGGCTGGGTGGACGTCCCCCTCACGGAGAAGGGCCGCGAGGAGGCCACCCGCGGCGGACACCTGCTGACGGAGGCCGGTATCCTCCCCGACATCGTCTACACGTCCCGGCAGAAGCGCGCCATCATCACGGCGAACCTCGCGCTCGAGGCCGCCGACCGCAGCTGGATCGACGTCAAGCGCGACTGGCGCCTCAACGAGCGCCACTACGGCGCACTGCAGGGCAAGGACAAGGCCCAGACCCTCGCGGAGTTCGGCGAGGAGCAGTTCATGGAATGGCGCCGGTCCTACGACACCCCGCCGCCGCCGCTCGACGACGCCAGCGAGTACTCCCAAGCCGGCGATCCCCGCTACGCGGACCTCGGCGACGACGTCCCGCGCACCGAATGCCTGAAGGACGTCCTCGAGCGCTTTCTGCCGTACTGGGAGTCCGACATCACGGTGGACATCAGGGCGGGCAGGACGGTCCTGATCGCGGCCCACGGCAACTCGCTGCGCGCCCTCGTGAAGCACCTCGACGGCATCAGTGACAGGGACATCGCCTCGCTGAACATCCCCACGGGCATCCCCCTCGTGTACGAGCTGGACGACGACCTCAGGCCCGTCAAGGCCGGTGGCACCTACCTCGACGCCGACGCGGCGGCCGCGGCGATCGAAGCGGTCGCGAACCAGGGCAAGCACTGACCCTTCCGCGAAAAGGAACGACGGCGGTCCCCGAGGGGCCGCCGTCGTTCCGTCCCTGCGGGGATCGGGTCAGGAAGATCTCAGTTCAGCGGTGCGCTGGGGTGCCATTCGCCGGTGACGAGGTAGGTGACCTTGCGGGCCACCGAGACGCCGTGGTCGGCGAAGCGCTCGTAGTAGCGGCTGGCGAGGGTGACGTCCACCGTCGTCGGCGCGCTCTCGTTCCAGTCCTCCGAGGCGACGGCCTTGAAGACGCCGGCGTGCAGTTCGTTGACCCGCGCATTGGCGGCGTTG
Source organism: Arthrobacter sorbitolis (assembly GCF_054510995.1). Taxonomy (NCBI): domain Bacteria; kingdom Bacillati; phylum Actinomycetota; class Actinomycetes; order Micrococcales; family Micrococcaceae; genus Arthrobacter; species Arthrobacter sorbitolis. The sequence goes on along the minus strand of NZ_JBTNDM010000015.1, from coordinate 20,847 downwards.
ATCTCGTTGGTCAGGTCGAGGTTGCGCGTCTCGAGGAGCTCCGTGACCTTCCCCGCGATCTGCACGTCGAGTGCGGCGAGCTCGTCGAAGGTGGCCCGGATGCCCTCGGGGATGACGTTCGCCGGGAAGCGCAGGCGGGCGAGCTGCGCCACGTGGCGGGCCAGGTCTCCCATGCGCTCGAGGGACGCGCTCATCCGCAGCGCCCCGACGATCATGCGGAGGTCCGACGCCACGGGACCCTGCAGGGCGAGGATGTCGATCGCCCGCTCGTCGAGGGAGTTCTGGAGGAAGTCGATGCGCGCGTCGGCGGCGATGACCTCCTGCGCGAGCTCGGTGTCGGCTCCCTGGAAGGCGCTGTTGGCCTTCCGGATCGCCTCGGACACGAGCTGCGAGATCTCGATCAGCTCCTCGCCGATCTGATGTAGCTCGGCCTGAAAAACCTTACGCACGTAGGCGTCCTTCCCACTCTGTATCGTCCAACGGGTACCCCCGTCGAGCCTTCCAGCCGGCGGTGAACGGTTGCTCCGTTTTGTGTGAACGTTAGTTGAACCACTGGGCTATTGCCACCGGATCGGAGGGGGCCGGAGGCCCCAGCGCATAAGCTAGGCCCGTGGACCCCCTTCTCCTGACGCTCGTGGCCGGGCTGGTCGGCCTGGCCCTCGGCGTGAGTGGCATGGCGGCGTTCCGCGCGAGCGAGGCGCAGCGGCTCCGGCTCCTCTACGAGGACGAGCCCTCGCTGCCCGACGGCGCCGCCGAGGTGCTGTCCATCATCGGCCGGGCCTACGTCATCGTGGATGCGATCGACGGCGTCGTGCGCGCCAGCCCCGCGGCCTACGCCTTCGGCCTCGTGCGCGGCCACACCGTGGTCCACTCCGAACTGCTGGACCTCACCGCCCGCGTGCGGCGCGACGGCGTGATCGAGCAGCAGCAGCTCGAGCTCCCGCGCGGTCCCCTCGGCCAGGGCACGATCGTGGTCCAGGTCCGCGTGGCGGCCCTCGGCGCGGAGTACATCCTGATCCTGGCGGACGACCGCACCGAGATCACCCGCAGCGAGGAGATCCGCAACGACTTCGTCGCGAACGTCTCCCACGAGCTCAAGACCCCGGTGGGCGCGATCTCGCTCCTGGCGGAGGCCATCGACGACGCCGCCGAGGACGAGGTCGCCGTCCGCCGCTTCGCGCAGCGCATGCACAAGGAGTCCGGCCGCCTCTCCGCCCTCGTCCAGGACATCATCGAGCTCTCCCGCCTCCAGGGCGCCGACGTGGTGCGCCGCGGCAAGGCCGTGGACCTGAACTCCGTCATCTCCGAGGCCGTGGACCGCAACAAGCTGCCGGCCGAGAGCAAGCAGATCGACATCGTCGTCGGCGGTTCGGCACCCACGCCCGTGTACGGTGACCGGGACCTCCTCATGACGGCGTTCCGCAACCTCATCGACAACGCCATCCGCTACTCGCCCGAGGGCACGCGGGTGGGCGTCGGCGTCCGGTCGCGGGACGGCCTCGTGCAGGTCTCGGTCACCGACCAGGGCTCGGGCATCACGCCGGAGGAGCAGGAGCGCATCTTCGAGCGGTTCTACCGGATCGACGCCGCCCGGTCCCGCCAGACCGGTGGTACGGGCCTGGGCCTCAGCATCGTCAAGCACGTGGTCTCGAACCACGGCGGCGAGGTCACCGTGTGGTCGCAGGCCGGCCAGGGCAGCACGTTCACGGTCCGCCTGCCCGAGATGGAGGTGGCGTCGGACGACGCCCCCGCCCTCCCGGAGGGCACGGCGACGCAGGGCGCCGACAGGAGATCAGCGAAGAAGGGCAGCACCGCTGTCCACGAGCAGGGAGTCAAGGCTTGAGCCGAATCATGATCGTCGAGGACGAGGAGTCGTTCAGCGACCCGCTGTCCTACCTCCTCGGCAAGGAGGGCTTCGAGGTGTCCGTCGTGGACAACGGCCTCGACGCCATCACCGAGTTCGACCGTTCGGGCGCGGACCTCGTGCTGCTGGACCTCCAGCTGCCGGGACTCTCCGGCACCGAGGTGTGCCGTCAGCTGCGCCAGCGCTCCAGCGTGCCGGTCATCATGCTGACCGCGAAGGACGCGGAGATCGACAAGGTGGTGGGCCTCGAGCTCGGTGCCGACGACTACGTGACCAAGCCGTACTCGTCCCGTGAGCTCGTGGCCCGCATCCGCGCGGTGCTCCGGCGCCAGGGCGAACCCGAGGAGCTGATCTCGAACACCATCCAGGCAGGTCCGGTGCGCATGGACATCGAGCGCCACGTGGTGAGCGTCGACGGCGAACAGGTGGCGCTGCCGCTCAAGGAGTTCGAGCTGCTCGAGATGCTGCTCCGCAACTCCGGCAGGGTCCTCACGCGCGGGCAGCTGATCGACCGCGTCTGGGGATCGGACTACGTGGGGGACACCAAGACCCTCGACGTGCACGTGAAGCGCCTCCGCGGCAAGGTGGAGCCCGATCCCTCGAACCCGCGCTACCTCATCACGGTCCGCGGCCTCGGGTACAAGTACGAACCCTGACCCGCGCCGTCCCCCGGACATGCGACTGCCCGCCTCCGAGTCCCGGAGGCGGGCAGTCGTGGTTCGAGGGTGTTACTCGCCCTCGGCGGCTTCCTCGGTCGCGGCGGGCTCGCTCGGGCGCGGGGTGTAGCCGCCCGGGACGTACTCGCGGTACTCCTCGAGCGTCCCGTCGAGCACGGGGACCTCGAAGACGGCCTGCTCGCCCTCGACCTCGAACTCGACGTCGATGAGGGAGCCCGGGATGTCCTCGAGGCCCTCGAGGGTGCCGTCGTCCGAGGACTCCTCCTCGAACCTGAACTCACCCTGGCCGTCGATCGTCACGCTGGTGGGGGCGCCGCCGGCGCTGATGGAGAGCTCCATCGGCTCGTCGCTCGTGTTGAACACGGTGCCCACGAGGCGTCCGGCCGTCTCGTCGTCCCTGCCGACGATGAGGAGGTTGCGCAGGAGCACCGGCCCGAGGTCCTTCACGATGCCGTCCGAGGCGGCGTACTGCGTCGTCGTGGACTGTTCAGCGGTGAAGCTGCAGCCGGAGACACCCAGCATCAGCAGCACGGCGCCGGCAGCAACGGTCTGCTGCACTCGGTTCTTCGGTGCACTATTCACAGCACAAACTCCTGGGGTTCAACAGGTGGGACGGGTGGGTAATCCGGTGCGGACCTACTCCACAGACTATCGGCAACACCGTCGAATCGTGGTGTCGGTTTCACGGGACGCGAGTGGCCCGGATCACTGAATCCTCCTGCAGTCAAGGGCCGAATCATAGTTCTTTCAGCTTGTTTCGGCGGCCTGACCTGCGAAAACGCGGCGTCGGCGTGTCGTTACCGTGATAAACTGATTCCCGGGAAAGGGGAAAGTCCACATGGTTTTTGAGGTCGGCGAAACAGTTGTTTACCCTCACCACGGCGCAGCGAAGATCGAAGAGATCAAGATGCGCGTCGTCAAGGGCGAAGAGAAGATGTATCTCAAGCTCAAGGTGGCACAGGGTGATCTGACGATAGAAGTACCAGCAGAGAACGTTGACCTCGTAGGGGTTCGCGACGTGGTGGGCAAGGAGGGCCTCGAGCACGTGTTCGACGTCCTACGGGCCGAATTCACGGAAGAGCCGACCAACTGGTCGCGTCGCTACAAGGCGAACCTCGAGAAGCTCGCCTCCGGCGACGTCATCAAGGTCGCCGAAGTTGTCCGGGACCTGTGGCGCCGCGACCACGACCGCGGCCTGTCGGCAGGGGAGAAGAGGATGCTCGCGAAAGCGCGCCAGATCCTCATCTCCGAGCTGGCACTCGCGGAGAAGACCGACGAGGAGAAGGCGGCAAGCGTTCTCGACGACGTCCTCGCCTCCTAGGAGACGGGAACGGCGCGGAAGAGGGACCTTCGGGTCCCTCTTTCTCGTGGTGCTGGCATAGGGTGACGGGGTGTCCGAGAAGAAGCAGGTCCTCCCCGTCGGCGTCGTGGTGGTGGCCGCCGGGTCCGGGCAGCGCCTGGGGCAGGGGATCCCCAAGGCCCGTGTCCTCTGTGGCGGACGCACCCTCCTCGAACGCTCGCTCGACGCCGTCCTCGCGTCCGGGGTCGCGACCTCCGTCGTCGTCGTCCTCCCGGAGGGCGACGACGTCCTGACCGCCGTGGTCGCCCGCGCCGCCGGACGTGCCGGCAGCCCGACCATCGTCCCGGTGAGCGGCGGGGCGACCCGGACGGCCTCCGTCCGCGCCGGCCTCGACGCCCTGCCGCCGTCGGCCGCCGTCGTCCTCGTGCACGACGCCGCCCGGGCCCTCACCCCGCCCGAGGTGTTCCGGCGGGTCGCGGCCGCCGTCGCGGCAGGGGCCCCGGCGGTCATCCCGGTGCTGCCGGTCGTGGACACCGTCAAGGTGGTGGACGGCGACGTCGTCACGGCGACGCCGGACCGCGGGGCGCTGCGCGCCGTGCAGACGCCCCAGGGCTTCGACGCGTCAGCCCTGCGCCTGGCGCACGCGGGGATCCGTCCCGCGGATCCGTCGGCGACGGACGACGCGATGCTGATGGAGGCACGAGGGGCCACGGTGCGCGTCGTCGACGGCGACGCCCTGGCCTTCAAGGTCACGACGCCCCTGGACCTCGTGATCGCCGAGGCGGTGCTCGCGCGGGAGTCCGCCGGCCTCCCCTCCGCCGCCGGCTGACCCGACCCCCGACCCCGACCAGCACCAGGAGCAGCCGTGTACCTGAGCGAACACACCCACCTTCCCCGCACGGGCATCGGCGTGGACGTCCACGCCTACGCCCCCGCCGACGCCCCGGCGCCGCTGTGGCTCGCGGGCCTGCACTGGGAGGGCGAGCGGGGACTGTCCGGGCATTCCGACGGGGACGCCGTCGCGCACGCCGCGGCCGATGCCCTGTTCTCCGCCGCCGGTGTCGGAGACCTCGGCACCCACTTCGGCACCGACCGTCCCGAGTACGCCGGTGCCTCCGGCGCCACGCTGCTCGCCGCGGCCGCCGCGATCGTCAGGGAGGCAGGGTTCGACCTCGGGAACATCGCCGTCCAGCTCATCGGCAACCGGCCCAGGTTCGGGCCCCGCCGCGCGGAGGCGGAGGCCGTCCTCTCCGACGCCGCCCAGGCGCCCGTGAGCATCTCGGCCACTACCACGGACGGGCTCGGCCTGACCGGCAGGGGAGAGGGCGTCGCCGCCATCGCGACGGCCGTCGTCGTGCGCTCCCACCGGCAGGGGACGCCGGCCTGATCGGAGGGCGGATCCGACGCGCCGGGTAATCTGGACCGGTGAGCCTGCGATTCTATGACACAGCCCGTGCCGAAGTGCGCCCCTTCGAACCCCTCGAGCCGGGCAGGGCGAGCCTCTACTACTGCGGCGCCACGGTGCAGGGCATGCCGCATGTCGGCCACGTCCGCTCGGCGATCGCGTTCGATCAGCTCACGCGCTGGCTGGAGGCACGGGACCTCCGTGTCACGGTGGTGCGGAACGTGACGGACATCGACGACAAGATCCTCGCCAAGTCGCAGGACTCGTTCCGCGACGGCGGCCCGGAGGACCCGGCCGGAGTGCCCGAGGAGCAGTGGTGGGCCCTCGCCTACCGCTTCGAACGCGAGTTCGACCGCGCCTATACCGCCCTCGGGGTCCGCCCGCCCACCTACGAGCCGCGCGCCACCGGGCACATCCCCGAGATGCACGCCCTCATCCAGCTGCTCATGGACCGCGGACACGCCTACCCGGCGCCGGACGGCTCCGGTGACGTCTATTTCGACGTCAGGTCCTGGCCCGCCTACGGCAGCCTCACGCGCCAGGACATCGACGACATGCAGGCCGCACCCGATGCGGACCCGCGCGGCAAACGGGATCCGCGGGACTTCGCCCTGTGGAAGGGCGCGAAGGACACCGATCCCGCGAGTGCGTCCTGGTCCAGCCCGTGGGGTACGGGCCGCCCCGGCTGGCACCTCGAGTGCTCGAGCATGGTCACGAAGTACCTCGGCACGGAGTTCGACATCCACGGCGGAGGCCTCGATCTGCGCTTCCCGCACCACGAGAACGAGATGGCGCAGTCCCAGGCCGCCGGGCACGCGTTCGCCCGCTTCTGGATGCACAACGGCATGGTCACGTACGGCGGCGAGAAGATGTCGAAGTCGATCGGCAACACCGTCGGCCCCCAGGAGATGATCGACGCCGCGGGCCCCCGCGTGGTGCGCTACTACCTCGGCCAGGCCCACTACCGCTCCGTGCTCGACTACCGCGAGACGTCCCTGCAGGAGGCGGCCGCCGCCGTGGCGCGCATCGACGGCTTCCTCGCCAAGGCCTCGGCACGCGTCGGCGCCCCCGCCCGCGGTCCCGTGCGTGCCGTCGACCTGCCGGCGGCCTTCGCGGACGCGATGGACGACGACCTCAACGTCCCGCAGGCCCTCGCGGTGCTCCACACCACCGTGCGCAGCGGCAACACGGCGCTGGCGGCGGGCGACGACGCCACCACGGCGACGACCCTCGCCGCCGTCGCCGCCATGACCGGCGTCCTCGGGCTCGACGACGCCGGGAACGGCGTCGGGGGTGCCGCGCCTGATGCGGCCGCGTCGCGGGCGCTCGATGCGCTGGTCGGCGACCGGATCGCCGAACGCACCCAGGCCCGGACCGCCCGCGACTGGGCGCGCGCCGATGCCATCCGCGACGCGCTGGCGGCCGCCGGGATCGTCCTCGAGGATGCGGCGGACGGCGCCCGCTGGTCGCTCTCCGGGGACTGACCGACCCCGCCGTCGGCACGTGCCGGTCCACCCGCCCGCCTCCGCGTAAACTGGAGGCGATTCTTCTTCTATATCTAAAGGTGTACTTCCATGGCCAGTCACGGACGTCCAGGCGCGGTTCGCAAAACGAAAAAGGGCCCCACCGTCGGCACCGGCGGACATGGGCGCAAGTCGCTCGAGGGCAAGGGGCCCACGCCGAAGGCGGAGGACCGCCCCTACCACAAGGCGCACAAGGGCAAGGAACTGGCGGAGCGCTCCGCGGCCAAGCGTGAGGGCCGGGGCGCCGGCACCGGCCGCACCCGGGGCAAGGCCGCCGAGGAGGTCGTCACCGGCCGCAACTCGGTGGTGGAGGCGCTGCGCGCCGGCATCCCGGCGAAGGCCCTCCACGTCGCGATCCGTGTCGAGATGGACGACCGCGTCCGCGAGTCCCTCAAGATGGCCGCCGACCGCGGGATCCCCGTGATGGAGACCGGCAAGCCGGAACTCGACCGCATGACGGACGGTGCGGTGCACCAGGGGCTCATGCTGCAGATCCCGCCCTACGAGTACGCCGACGCGCTCGACCTCGTCGACGAGACCATCGAGCGCTTCCGGCGCGGGCACATCGGCAACGCGCCGCTGTTCGTGGCGCTCGACGGCATCACGGACCCCCGCAACCTCGGTGCCATCATCCGCTCCGCGTCCGCCTTCAGCAGCCACGGCGTCATCGTGCCCGAGCGCCGCGCCGTCGGCGTGACGGCCTCCGCCTGGAAGACCAGCGCGGGCGCCGCCGTGCGCGTGCCGGTGGCACGGGTCGGCAACCTCAATTCCGCGCTCAAGTCCTTCAAGGACAAGGGCATCTTCGTCCTCGGGCTCGACGGCGACGGCGACGTCTCGCTGCCGGAACTGACCCTCGGGCGCGACCCCATCTGCATCGTCGTCGGGTCGGAGGGCAAGGGCCTCTCCCGGCTCGTCCGCGAGAACTGCGACCAGATCGTGTCCATCCCCATCGATTCCGCCATGGAGTCGCTGAATGCCTCGATGGCGGTGGGAATCACGCTCTACGAGGTGTCCCGCCAGCGCTCCGCCTGAGCCGGCGCATGACGAACCCCGCACCCCTCCCGGACGCGTCCCGCGAGATCCCGCTGGGACTCCACTCCATCAGGGGGGCGTGGGGCCGGGACGACCACGCCAGGGCCGCGGTCTGGGCGCCGGGGATCGCCTCCCTGGACATGCACTGGCGCCGGCCGGACGGCGGGTGGTCCTCGGAGACGCTCGTCGGGCTCGACGACGGTGTCCACCACGGCGTGGTGGGCCCGGTGGCGCCCGGCGCACTCTACGCGTTCTGGCCCACGGGCCGCGACCTCCCCGGCGCCGCCGGGGAGGCGCAGCTGCTCCTGGATCCGTACGCGCGGGCGATCGAGACGATCCCCGTCGAGCCCGGTTCGGACGAGGCGCCGTCCCGCGCCTACTACTCGGTGTTCCTCGAGCATGCCTTCGACTGGGGTGCGAGCGAGCGGCCCCTCACGCCGTGGCGCGATACCGTCGTCTACGAGGCCCATGTGAAGGGCCTCACCAAGCTGCACCCCGACGTACCCGAGCAGCTCCGGGGCACGTACGCGGGCCTCGCGCACCCTGCGATGATCGCCCACCTGCGGGACCTCGGGATCACCGCCGTCGAACTCCTCCCGGTGCACTTCCACATCGACGAGCCGCACCTCGAGCCCCTGGGCCTCAGCAACTACTGGGGCTACAACACGCTGGGGTTCTTCGCGGCCCACACGGACTACGCCACCGCCGAAGCCCGGGCAGCAGGACCCTCCGCCGTGCTCGACGAATTCAAGGGCATGGTCCGGGCCCTGCACGAGGCCGGCCTCGAGGTGATCCTCGACGTCGTCTACAACCACACCGCGGAGGGCGAGCAGCACCGCCCCGCACTGTGCTGGCGCGGACTGGGCGACCCCGACCACTACCGGCACGACGACGCCGGGCGGTACGACGACACGACCGGGTGCGGCAACACCCTCGACTTCTCCCAGCCGCGCGTCGTCGGGTTCGCGCTCGACTCGCTGCGGTACTGGGTGGAGGAATGCCGGATCGACGGCTTCCGCTTCGACCTCGCGGTCAGCCTGGCCCGCGACGGCCACAACACCTTCACGCCCGAGCACCCCTTCCTCGTGGCCGTCGAGGAGTCGGAGGTCCTCCACGGGACCAAGCTCATCGCCGAGCCGTGGGACCTGGGCCCGGACGGCTGGCGGACCGGGCAGTTCCCTGCCGGCTGGGCCGACTGGAACGACGGCTTCCGCGACACCGTCCGGGACTTCTGGCTGCACGACGTCGCGGCGATCGAGCGCGGCGGGACGGGCTCGTCGCCGGCACGTCTCGCCGGATGCCTCGCCGGTTCCGCGGGGACCTTCGCGGCGTCCGGCCGCAGCGCGCTGGCCTCGATCAACCTCGTGACCGCCCATGACGGCTTCACGCTCGCGGACCTCACCGCGTACGAGCGCAAGCACAACGAGGCCAACGGCGAGGGCAACCGCGACGGTCACAACGACAACCGCAGCTACAACCACGGTGCCGAGGGACGCACCGAGGACGAGGGCATCCTCGTCCGCCGGGAACGCAGCGCCCGCAACATCATGGCGTCGCTGGTCATCTCGCTGGGCGTCCCGATGATCCTGGCCGGGGACGAACTCGGCCGGACGCAGAACGGCAACAACAACGCCTACTGCCAGGACAACGAGCTCACCTGGGTGCACTGGCCCGACGACGCCGCATCGCGCCGCATGCTCGGGGCGACGCGCACGCTGCTGTCCATCCGCAGGGACTTCCTCGCCCGGCAGCCCTCCACGTTCCCCTCCCGCGGCGACCAGTCGACGCTGCTGTGGTTCAACGCCGCGGGACTGCCCATGACGGTGCAGGAGTGGCACGATCCGCACACCCGGGCCGTGCAGCTGCTCCTCGGGTCGACGGGCGGCACCATCAACGGGCTCGTCGTGATCAACGGCTCGCTCGGGGACACCCGCATCCACCTGCCCTCCGCATGGATCCTGCAGGGCGAGGGGGTCCAGGGGGAGCAGCCGCGCTGGTTCAGTCCCACGTTCGACTCCGCCGTCCGCGGCCCGCTCGAGGCGACGCGCCTGCGCTCCGGCGACGCCGACACGGTGGCCGCCGACTCGGTGCGCATCTACCGCTGCTGACTCGGCGCCGTCCCTGCCCGCGGGCCGCGGGCACCGGCCCGGGTCGCCGTCGTTCCCGCGTGCTCCGGCCGATGTCCCCCATCCGCGGCGTGTCCTGCGGCGACGCGCCCTGAGGCCGGTCGAAACCGGGAACGACGACGAGCCGGGAACGACGAAGCCCGGGACCTCGCGGTCCCGGGCTTCGTCGTACCCGGTCGGACCGGGGCGGATGCCTACGCGTTGACGATGAGCCCCAGCTCGGCCTTCGTGGCCAAGGTGGCGTGCTTCGGGAGCACCCGCACGGTGTAGCCGAAGGACCCCGAGTGGTCGATCCGGATGCCGCCCGTGAACAGGTAGCGCCCGCTGCCGAGGTTCTCGGCGACGTCGAGGTCCTCGACGGTGACCTCGCTCAGCTCGTCGCTCTCGAGGGCGCGCCCGTAGGCCACCTCGACGGCGACGTCGTCGGGATCCAGGCCGCCGAGCGACACGTACGCGTTGACCGTCAGCGAGTCGCCGATCTGCGGGTCCTCGGAGACGCCCGTCGAGTCCACGTGTTCCACCTGGACGGCCGGCCAGCTGCCCTGGACGCGGGAGCGCCAGGCGGCGGTCCGCTTCGCGAGGGCGAAGGAGTCCGCGGCGGCCTCCTGCCCGGCGCGCCAGGCGGGACGGTAGAGCTTCTCGACGTAGTCCTGCAGCATGCGCTCCGCGGACACGGCGGGCCCGAGGGTCGCCATCGTGTGCTTGATCATCGCGATCCACTGGTGCGGCACGCCGTCGCGCGAGGGCTCGGACGGCCCTGCCGCTCCCGCACCCTCGGCGGGTACCAGCGAGTAGAAGCGGGGCCCCACCTGGGTCTCGAGGAGGTCGTACAGGGCCGCGGCCTCGATGTCGTCGCGCTCGTCGGCCGAGGCGCCGTTGTTCGCGGTCGGGATCGCCCAGCCGTTGTCGCCGTCGTACATCTCGTCCCACCAGCCGTCGAGGACGGACAGGTTCAGGCCGCCGTTGATGGCAGCCTTCATGCCGGACGTCCCGCAGGCCTCGAGCGGGCGGAGCGGGTTGTTCAGCCAGACGTCGCAGCCCGGGAAGAGCGTGCGGGCCATCGCGATGTCGTAGTTGGGCAGGAAGACGATGCGGTGGCGGACCTCGGGATCGTCCGTGAACCGGACCAGGTCCTGGATCATGCGCTTGCCCTGCTCGTCGGCGGGGTGGGACTTGCCGGCGATCACGAGCTGGATGGGGTGCTCCGGGTGCAGCAGCAGCGCCTTCAGGCGGGCGGGGTTGCGCAGCATGAGCGTGAGGCGCTTGTACGTCGGCACACGGCGCGCGAAGCCGATGGTCAGGACGTCCGGGTCCAGCACGGAGTCGGTCCACGCGAGCTCGGCGTCGGCGGCCCCGCGCTTCTTCCAGGAGGAGCGCAGGCGCTGGCGGACGTCGTCGACCAGGTTCGAGCGGAGGCTGCGGCGCAGCGCCCAGATGTCGGTGTCCGGGACGTCGTAGACCTTCGCCCACTGGGGGTCGAGGACGGACTCGGCGCCGAAGTGGCGGAGGGCGAAGTCCGCGATCTGCGGGTCCACCCAGCTCGGGACGTGCACGCCGTTGGTCACCGACGTGATGGGCACCTCGCGGGTGTCGAATCCCGGCCAGAGCCCCGAGAACATGCCACGGGAGACCTCGCCGTGCAGCTTCGCGACGCCGTTGGCACGCTGGGCGAGGCGCAGTCCCATGACCGCCATGTTGAACTTCGTCGGGTCGCCGTCCGCGTAGTTCTCCGCCCCGAGGGCGAGGACGCGGTCCGTGGGGACGGCCGGGGCGAGGCCTGCGTGGAAGAAGTGCTCGATCTGGAAGCGCTCGAAACGGTCGATGCCGGCCGGCACGGGGGTGTGGGTGGTGAACACCGTGGACGCGCGCCCGGCGGTGAGCGCCTCCTCCCAGCTCATCGGCGACTCGTTGGACGGATCCATGAGTTCGCGGATGCGCTCGATGCCGAGGAAGCCCGCGTGGCCCTCGTTGGTGTGGAAGACCTCGGGGGCGGGCGTGCCGGTGAGGCGCTGGAAGATGCGCAGGGCCTTGACGCCGCCCATGCCCAGGAGCAGCTCCTGCTGGAGGCGCTGGTCGCCGCCGCCGCCGTAGAGGCGGTCGGTGACGTTGCGTGCCGCGTCGTCGTTCTCCGCGACGTTCGAGTCCAGGAGCAGGAGGGGGACGCGGCCGACGTCGGCGCGCCAGATGTGCGCCGACAGCTGCCGGCCGTTGGGCAGGGGCAGCACCACCTTCGCGGCGGAGCCGTCGTCCTCACGGAGGAGGGTCAGCGGCAGGCCGTCGGGGTCGAGGACGGGGTAGGTCTCCTGCTGCCAGGCGTCGCGGGAGAGGGACTGCTTGAAGTAGCCGGCCTGGTAGAGCAGGCCGACGCCGATGAGGGGGACGCCGAGGTCCGACGCGGATTTCAGGTGGTCGCCGGCCAGGATGCCCAGGCCGCCGGAGTACTGGGGGAGGACGGCGCTGATGCCGTACTCGGGGGAGAAGTAGGCGATGCTCCGGGGAGCGTCCTCGCCGAGGCCCTGGTACCAGCGTGGTTCCGACAGGTAGCTCTCGAGGTCCGCACCGAGCTCCTGGATGCGCTGCACCAGCTTCTCGTCGGCGGCGAGCTGCTGCAGCTTCTCGCGCGTCACGGAGCCCAGGAAGGACACCGGATCGTGCCCGCTCTCCTCCCACGCTGCGCGATCGATCTCCTCGAACAGGCGCGAGGTCGGCAGGTGCCACGACCAGCGCAGATTGCTCGCGAGCTTGCCCAGCGGGGCGATGTTCTCGGGGAGGACGGTTCGGACGGTAAATCTACGGATGGCCTTCACCCCGGAAACGGTAGCGCACTTGTCCGCGCCGGAGGGAGGCGGCTGCGTAAACGCTTGCGTATTACAGGAAAGGCCTTGACGTTACGCCAAGCCGCCTTAGCAATTCGGGCCATTACTCGCTAACGTCGTACGGGTGACCACTCCTACCGAGCAGAACCGAAATGCCCCGTATCCCGAAGGACTGCGCTTCGGCCGCATCCCGATCACGGCGGTCAGCCCCGTCGTCGAGGACGGCCGTTTTCCTGCCAAGGGGATCCCCGGCTCGGACATCGCCATCGGGGCGACCGTCTTCAGGGAGGGCCACGACCAGCTCGGCGTCTCGGCCGTCCTCTACGACCCCCGCGGCAAGGAGGTGCAGCGCGTCCGCATGACGCCGGTCGGATCCGGTCTCGACCGCTGGGCCGGCACCCTGACGCCCCGCGCCAAGGGCCTGCACACGTTCACCATCGAAGGATGGTCCGACGTCTTCGGGACCTGGGAGCATGACGCGACCATCAAGATCGCCGCCGGGGTCGACGTCGAGCTGATGCTCGCCGAGGGTGCCGCGCTCTTCACCCGCGCCGCCGGTGAGCGGGCCGCCAAGGACGCCGCACTGTTCCGCCGTGCCGCGGCCGTGCTGGCCGACACGACCCAGAACGTCGAGACGCGCCTGGCCGCGGGGCTGTCGCCCGAGATCCACGAAGCCATCGCCCGCCGGCCCATCCGCTCCCTCGTGACCGCCTCCCGGGCCTACCCCATCGACGTCGAGCGCGAACTGGCCGGCCGGGCCGCCTGGTACGAGTTCTTCCCCCGGTCCGAGGGCGCCTCGTACGACCCCGAGACGGCGGAATGGACCTCAGGCACGTTCCGCGAGGCCACGAAGCGGCTCGACGCCGTCGCGGCCATGAACTTCGACGTCGTGTACCTGCCGCCCATCCATCCGATCGGCCACACCCACCGCAAGGGGCCGAACAACACCCTGACGGCCGGCCCCGCGGATCCCGGCTCGCCCTGGGCCATCGGCTCCGCCGACGGGGGCCACGACGCCATCCACCCGGACCTCGGCACGTTCGAGGACTTCGACGCGTTCGTGGCGCGGGCCCGGGAGCTCGGCCTCGAGGTCGCCCTCGACCTCGCACTGCAGGCCGCACCGGACCACCCCTGGGTGAAGACGCACCCCGAGTGGTTCACCACGCGCGTGGACGGATCCATCGCCTACGCGGAGAACCCGCCGAAGAAGTACCAGGACATCTACCCGATCAACTTCGACAACGATCCCGCGGGTCTGGCGAAGGAGATCCTGCGGATCGTCCTCATGTGGGTCCAGCACGGCGTGAAGATCTTCCGCGTGGACAACCCGCACACCAAGCCGGTGCAGTTCTGGGAGTGGCTGATCGCACGGGTGAACAGGAAGCACCCCGACGTCGTCTTCCTCGCGGAGGCGTTCACGCGCCCGCCGATGATGCACGCCCTCGGCCGTGCCGGGTTCCAGCAGTCCTACTCCTATTTCACGTGGCGCAACACGAAGACCGAACTCGAGGAGTACTTCACCGAGATCAGTTCGGTCTCCCCGGCGTACTTCCGGCCCAACTTCTTCGTGAACACCCCGGACATCCTCACCGAGTACCTGCAGTACGGCGGCCCGGCGGCCTTCAAGATCCGCGCCGTGCTCGCCTCCATGGCCAGCCCGCTGTGGGGCGTGTACTCGGGCTACGAGCTGTTCGAGCACGTCGCCCGCCCCGGTGCCGAGGAGTACATCGACAACGAGAAGTTCCAGTACCGGCCCCGCGACTACGCCGCCGCCGAGGCGGAGGGGCGCTCGCTCGCGCCCTTCATCACCAGGCTCAACGGGATCCGACGGACCCACCCCGCGCTCGGTGACCTCGAGAACCTCAGCATCCACGGCAGCACCGACTCGTCCACGGTCGTCTTCGCCAAGCACAAGCAGACGGCCGAGGGCAAGGACACCATCATCGTCGTCGTCAACGTCGACCCGCATAGTACCCGCGAGAGCACCGTGTCGCTGGATCTGGCCCGGCTCGGGGTCGGCGCCGCCGACCTCGACGAGAACGGTACATTCCTCGTGGACGACCTCGTCACGGGCCAGACCTTCACCTGGGGCGAGCACAACTACGTCCGGCTCGATCCCCACGTGGAACCCGCCCACATTCTCTCAATCAGGAGGCAGCACTAGTGCCCAACCCCTTCCAGCTCAACGCGCCTGGACTGGCCCACGACCCCCACTGGTACCGCAAGGCGGTCTTCTACGAGGCGCTGGTCCGAGGGTTCGCCGACGCGAACGGGGACGGCTCCGGTGACCTCTCGGGGCTCATCGAGAAGATGGACTACCTCCAGTGGCTCGGCGTCGACTGCCTGTGGCTGCCACCGTTCTTCAAGTCCCCGCTGCGCGACGGCGGGTACGACATCTCGGACTACTACGACGTCCTCGACGAGTTCGGCTCCCTGGGGGACTTCAAGCGGCTCGTCGCTGAAGCCCACGCCCGCGGCGTCCGGGTCATCATCGACCTGCCGATGAACCACACCTCGGACCAGCACCACTGGTTCCAGGAGTCGCGTCGGGACCCCGAGGGCCCCTACGGCGACTTCTACGTCTGGAGCGACACCGACGAGAAGTACGAGGACGCGCGCATCATCTTCGTGGACACGGAGGAGTCGAACTGGACGTTCGACCCCGTGCGCCGGCAGTTCTTCTGGCACCGCTTCTTCGGCCACCAGCCGGATCTCAACTTCGAGAACCCCAAGGTGCAGGAGGCCATCTTCGACGTCGTGAGGTTCTGGCTGGACCAGGGCATCGACGGTTTCCGGGCGGACGCCATCCCCTACCTCTTCGAGGAGGAGGGCACCAACTGCGAGAACCTGCCGAAGACGCACGAGTTCCTCAGGCGGCTCCGCGCGATGGTGGACGAGAACTACCCGGGCCGGGTCATCATCGCCGAGGCGAACCAGATGCCGGACGAGGTCGTGGAGTACTTCGGCGACGAGGACGACCCCGAGTGCCACATGTCCTTCCACTTCCCGATCATGCCGCGGCTCTTCTACGCCCTGAGGGACCAGAAGGCCGCTCCCATCATCGAGACGATGGAGGAGACACCGGACATCCCCAAGGGCGCCCAGTGGGGCACCTTCCTCCGCAACCACGACGAGCTGACGCTCGAGATGGTCACCAACGAGGAGCGGGAGGCGATGCTCGGGTGGTACGCGCCGGATCCCCGCATGCGCGCCAACGTCGGCATCCGCCGTCGGCTGTCCCCGCTGCTCGACAACTCCCGGGCGGAGGTCGAGCTGATCCACGCCCTCCTGCTCTCCCTGCCCGGCAGCCCGTTCCTCTACTACGGTGACGAGATCGGCATGGGCGACAACATCTGGCTCGAGGACCGCGACGCGTCGCGGACCCCGATGCAGTGGAACCCGGACCGCAATGCCGGCTTCTCCCCGGTGGACCCCGGCAAGCTCTACCTGCCGGTCGTGCAGTCGCTCGTCTACCACTACAACCACGTGAACGTCGAGGCGCAGATGGCGACGTCCAGCTCGCTGCTGCACTGGGTCCGCCAGATGCTCGCCGT
The DNA here is from genome assembly GCF_054510995.1 of Arthrobacter sorbitolis. Lineage (NCBI taxonomy): Bacteria > Bacillati > Actinomycetota > Actinomycetes > Micrococcales > Micrococcaceae > Arthrobacter > Arthrobacter sorbitolis. The sequence continues at coordinate 4,550 of NZ_JBTNDM010000015.1, read as the reverse complement.
GCGCAAGGCCCACCCGGCCTTCGGCCTCGGCGCCTACCGCAACGTCCCGGTCGAGTCGGAGCACGTCCTGGCGTTCCTCCGCGAGATCGGCGAGGGCAACGCCGAGGGCGAGCCCGCCGAGTCGGTGCTCTGCATCTTCAACCTCTCGCAGCACCCGGTCGCAGCGAGGATGCGCCTCCCCGAGTTCGCGGGCCGCGGCCTCCGGGACCTGTTCGGCGGAGCGATCTTCCCCGCCTTCGAGGAGGACGGCGGCATCACGCTGACGCTGGGCAGCCACGACTTCTTCTGGCTGCGCATCCGTTCGGCGAGCTCCAACACGGCCTCCCCGCACACCGAGGCGATGCCCGTCATCGCCATCCCCGAGGCGGTCCGATGACGGCGGCCCCCTTCGTCCCCGAGATCCTCGCCGGATGGCTCCCGTCGCAGCGCTGGTTCCCCATGAAAGGGGAGCCGGTCGACCTGAAGGTCGTCGGCGGGACGGTCCTCGAGGACCCGGCCGGCGCCGCCGGCTTCGAGGTGCACTTCCTGGCCGTCGGGTCGGGGCGCGACACCAACGTCGTCAGCGTGCCGATCAGTTACCGCTCGGCACCGCTCGACGACGCGGCGGCCGGCCTCATCGGCCGGGTGGACCACCCGGAGCTCGGTGCGCGGTGGGCGTACGACGCGACCCACGACGCCGACTTCGTGCGGCTCTGGGTCGACTTCATCCTGACCCGCGCCACGACGACGGACGGACGCCTGACCGGTGTCGTCGTCAAGGCGCCCGCCCACCAGGAGCCGGGCACGGCCCAGCCCGTCAAGGTGCTGCAGGGTGAGCAGTCCAACACGTCGGTGGTCTACGGCTCGGGCAGCGGGTCGATGATCGTGAAGTTCTTCCGGGTGCTCGCCGCCGGGGAGAGCCCCGACGTCCAGATCAGCGCCGAGCTCACCGCCGGCGGTTCCACGGACACCCCCGACACCTTCGGCTGGGTGACGGGGACGTGGCAGGAAGCGGACGGCGAGCCCGGCCACCACGTGACGGGTCACGTCAGCGTGCTGCGGGACTTCGTCGAGGGGAGCACCGACGCCTGGCGCACGGCATCGGTCGCAGCCTCGACCGCCGCCGACTTCACGGCCGAGGCCCGCAGCCTGGGCCGCGCCGTGGCGCGCATCCACCACCAGCTCGACGGGGCCTTCGGGAGCCGCACGGCCACCGATGCCGAGGAGAAGGAGTTCAAGGAGGCCCTCGCGCAGCGCATCCGCTGGGCGTGGGACGAGGCGGGCGACGTCGTCGGTCCGCTGGGTGCCGAGGTGGACCGCATCATCCGCGAGATCGAAGCTCTGGAGGACATTCCTCTCCTGCAGCGCATCCACGCCGACCTCCACCTCGGCCAGGTGCTCCAGGCGCCGGACGGGACCTGGCTCGTCATCGACTTCGAAGGCGAGCCGCTCCGACCCACCGCGGAGCGGAGCGTCCCGGACGTGCCGGTGCGCGACGTCGTCGGCATGGTCCGCTCGCTCGAGTACGCAGCCGCGTCCCGCGGAGCCGCGCCGATCGGTTCGCCCGAAGCCGCCGAGACCGAGCAGTGGTCCGACGCTGCCCGGGAAGCCTTCCTCGAGGGGTACGCGGCGGAAGCCGGTGCCCCCGTGGACACCGCGGGCCCGCTGTTCCGGGCCCTCTGGCTCGACAAGGCCCTGTACGAAGTCGTCTACGAGATCCGCAACAGGCCCGACTGGGTCGAGATGCCCGCCCGGGACGTGCGCCGCGCGCTCGGCGCACGGTCCGGCACGGACGCAACGAAAGCAGCTGACATGAATCCCCCCAAGAAGGCAGGCCCCGCCAAGGGCGCAGGCAAGGAAACCCTCGCGGGCAAGGCGGCGAAGGCCGTCACCGGGACCGCGAAGGCGGTCGCCGACAAGGCCAAGAGCACGACGGCGGGCATCGCCGACAAGGCGAAGGAGGTGGCCTCGGAGACGAAGGCCCCGACCCCGGCCTCCGCGGCCGACCTCACGCCCGCCGCCGTCGAGCAGTCCGTGCTGCAGCAGGTGTCGGAGGGCTCGTACCACCAGCCCCACGCCGTGCTGGGGGCGCACCTCAGCGACGACGACGTCGTCACCATCCGGACGCTGCGCCGCCTCGCGCGCTCCGTCGTGGTCCTGACCGCCTCCGGCCGCACGGAGCTGCGGCACGAGCACAACGGCATCTGGGTCGGCGTCCTCGCGGCCGAGAACCCGGGCCACGTCCCCGATTACCGGCTCGAGGTCGCGTACGAGGGCGATCCGATCCTCGTCGACGACCCCTACCGGTTCCTGCCGACGCTCGGCGAGATCGACATGCACCTCATCGGTGAAGGCCGGCACGAGACCCTCTGGACGGCGCTCGGCGCCCACGTCCGCCACTACTCCTCCGTCCTCGGCGACATCGAGGGCGTGTCCTTCGCGGTATGGGCGCCCAACGCGCGGGCCGTCCAGGTCATGGGCGACTTCAACGGCTGGGACGGAAGCGTCAACGCCATGCGGGCCCTCGGCAGCTCGGGCATCTGGGAGATCTTCATCCCCGGCGCCGGCGCCGGCACCTGCTACAAGTTCCACATCCTCGGCAGTGACGGGCAATGGCGCGAGAAGGCCGACCCCATGGCGCGCGGCACCGAGATCCCGCCGCTCACCGGCTCGAAGGTCGTCGAGTCCACCTACGCCTTCCAGGACGACGAGTGGATGCAGGCCCGCGCGGCCGGCGATCCCCACAACGGACCCATGAGCGTCTACGAGGTACACCTCGGTTCCTGGCGCCAGGGACTGAGCTACCGGGAACTCGCCGAGCAGCTGGTGGAGTACGTCTCCTGGCAGGGCTTCACCCACGTGGAACTCATGCCGGTCGCCGAGCACCCGTTCGGCGGCTCGTGGGGCTACCAGGTCACGTCCTACTTCGCGCCGACCTCGCGCTTCGGCTCGCCGGACGACTTCAGGTACCTCGTCGACCGGCTCCACCAGGCCGGCATCGGCGTCATCATGGACTGGGTGCCCGCCCACTTCCCGAAGGACGCCTGGGCGCTGGCGAACTTCGACGGCGGCACGCTGTACGAGCACGGGGACCCGTTCCTGGGCGAACACCGTGACTGGGGGACCCTCATCTTCGACTTCGGTCGCCGGGAGGTCCGCAACTTCCTGGTCGCGAACGCCCTGTACTGGCTCGAGGAGTTCCACATCGACGGTCTGCGCGTCGACGCCGTCGCGTCGATGCTGTACCTGAACTACTCCCGGGAGGAGGGCCAGTGGCGTCCGAACAAGTTCGGCGGCCAGGAGAACCTCGAGGCCATCTCCTTCCTGCAGGAGGTCAACGCCACCGCCTACAAGCGAGCACCCGGCATCGTCATGGTGGCCGAGGAGTCGACGGCCTTCGACGGCGTCACCCGGCCCACCAGCGCCGGCGGCCTGGGCTTCGGCATCAAGTGGAACATGGGCTGGATGCACGACACCCTCGAGTACATCTCGGAGGACCCGGTCAACCGGGTGCACCACCACGGCAAGGCCACCTTCTCGATGGTCTACGCCTACACCGAGAACTTCATGCTCCCCATCAGCCATGACGAGGTGGTGCACGGCAAGGGCTCGCTCCTGCGCAAGATGCCCGGCGACCGCTGGCAGCAGCTGGCGAACGTCCGTGCCTATCTCGCCTTCCAGTGGGCGCACCCGGGCAAGCAGCTCATCTTCATGGGCACGGAGTTCGCGCAGGAGGCCGAGTGGGCCGAGCACCACAGTCTCGACTGGTGGTTGACCGAGACGCCGTCGCACCAGGGTGTCCAGCACCTCGTCCGTGCGCTCAACGCCGTGTACCGGGAGACCCCGGCGCTCTATGCGCGGGACAACGAACCCGCCGGGTTCCAGTGGATCGACGAGAACGACGGCGCACACAACACGCTGTCCTTCATCCGGTGGGACCACCAGGGCAACCCGATCGTGTGCATCGCCAACTTCGCGGGGGGCCCGCACGAGGGCTTCCGCGTCGGCCTGCCCTGGGCGGGGGAGTGGACCGAGGTCCTCAACACCGACTCCGCCGAGTTCGGCGGTTCGGGAGTCGGTAACGCGGGCCCCATCACGGCCCGCGAGGGCGCCCACAACGGTCAGCCGGCGTACGGCGACGTCCGCGTGCCTCCGCTCGGGGTGCTCTACCTCAAGCCCGCGACTTCCTGACGCGGCCGGCAGGGCGGCGGCGGACCCTCGACAGCAGGGCCCGCCGCCGCTTTGCATCCACCCCGACACGGTGCTATCGTTTATATCCGCGCTGATGAAGTCATCTGGTCGGCCGACAACCACAGAACCGAGATACCTCTCCTGCCTTCATGGCCCGGAGAAGAGGACCGGGGATGCGGGAACCGGCCGATTTGGAGAACGGAACCGGCAGCGGTAGGGTTATGAAGTTGCTTCGGAGCGAGGACATGATGGTTTGGTCGTGTTTGGTACCGGTAGCTCCTGTTGTTTGAGAACTCAATAGTGTGCCAAGTTTGTTGATACCGATTGTTTTTTGATTGGTTGAATTGGCTGGTTGCCGCATGTTGTGTGGTGGCTGGTTT
>NZ_JBTNDM010000014.1:0-55387 GCF_054510995.1 Arthrobacter sorbitolis | reverse complement strand
GTGGCTCCAACCTCGTCCTCTTTTTGTCTCGTCCTCCCACCCCCCCCCCCCCCCCCCCCCCCCCCCCCCCCCCCCCCCCCCCCCCCCCCCCTCCCCCCCCCGGTCCTGCTTAACGGGGTGCTGTCCCGGTACGTCCTGTCCCTGCCACTGGCGCCCTAAGTTACCCGCGGGTAACATGTTGTCCCGAGCGCTGGAAGCGCCCGCCGCAAAGCCCACCTGTTCGAGTGAGATTCCGGTCGCCGACGACCGGGGTGAAGGAATTCCGATGAGCAAGACGTCGATCGATGTGAACAACCTGCCCTACGCCGACGGCGACTTCTTCGCGTTCGAGGAGCTGATGTCCGACAAGGAGCGCTCCCGGCTCGAGGAGATCCGCTCCTGGCTGACCCGCGAGGTCCGCCCGAACGCGGTCGACTGGTGGAACAAGGGCGTCTTCCCCAAGGACCTCATCCCGAGGATCGCCGAACTCGATCCCATGAGTCCCGTCCGCCGCCAGGGATACTCGAACCTCTTCGCCGGGCTCACCCACGCCGAGTTCACCCGCGCGGACACGTCCATCGCCACGTTCATGGGCGTCCACGACGGGCTCTTCACCGGGTCCATCGAGGCACTGGCCTCGAAGGAGCAGCAGGACGAGTGGCTGCCGGACATCTACGCGCTGAGGAAGATCGGCGCCTTCGGCCTCACCGAGCCCCTCGGGGGCTCCGACGTCGCCGGCGGCACCCGAACCACCGCACGCCGCGACGGGAACTCGTGGGTCCTCAACGGCGCCAAGCGCTGGATCGGCAACGCGACGTTCTCCGACTGGGTGGTCATCTTCGCGCGAGACCTCGAGGACAACCAGGTCAAGGGCTTCATGGTCGACACCGCCACACCCGGCTTCTCGTCGACGAAGATCGAGAACAAGATCGCCCTGCGCACCGTGGAGAACGCCGACATCGTCCTCGACGACGTCGTCGTCTCCGACGACTACCACCTCAAGGGTGCGAACAGCTTCCGGGACACCAACAAGGTCCTCAAGGTCACCCGTCTCTCCGTCGGCTGGCAGGCCGTGGGCCAGCAGCTCGCCGCGTTCGACGTCGCCCGCCGCTACGCCGTGGAGCGCGAGCAGTTCGGCCGGCCGATCGCGAGCTTCCAGCTCATCCAGCAGCAGCTCGTCCAGATCCTCGGCAACGCGATGAGCTCCATGGGCATGATGGTGCGGCTGTCCCAGCTCGAGGACGCGGGCAAGGCCAAGGACGAACAGTCCGCCCTCGCCAAGGCCTTCACCACGGCCCGCATGCGCGAGAGCGTCGCGGCAGGGCGCAACATCCTCGGCGGCAACGGGATCGTGGTGGACTACGAGATGGCCAAGATCTTCTCCGACGCCGAGGCCATCTACTCCTACGAGGGCACGCAGGAGATCAACACGCTCGTGGTCGGCAGGTCGATCACGGGAATCGCGGCCTTCGTCTAGTCCCGGGCCCGGACCGGATAGTAGCTGGGCGGGGACGGCGGACCGCGGTGCCCGCCCTCCCTGCTCACCGGACGGTCCGGCCCCGTGGAGGCGCCCGGTCGCCGAGCGGCAGGAGGACCGAGGGGCGCCGATCGAGGACGAACGACAACGGGTCCACGTACTCGCCGTCCACCCGCACGCCCCAGTGGAGGCACGTCGCCGGACAGTGACCCGGCGGGCCGTCGCCCCGGGCCTCGAGTGTCGCCACGACCTCGCCCCGGCCGACGCGCTGCCCCCGCACCAGCTGCGTCGTGACCGGTTCGAAGCTGCTGATCCGTCCCTCGCCGTGGTCGATCGAGAGCACACCCCGGTCCACCACAGTGCCGGCGAAGGACACCACGCCGTCGTCAGGGCTCAGGACGGCCGGTGCCCGGCCGGCAGCAGCCGCGGCCAGGTCCACGCCGCGATGCCCCCGCAGCCATCTCTGTGCCGGCTTCTCGAACGGACGCAGTACAGCCGGGGCGGGCGCGAGCGGCCAGGACCACTCCGGGACGAAGGATTCCTGCCCGCCCGACTCCCTGCCTCCCGCTTCCGGCCCGCCCGTCTCCACGCCTCCCTGCGCACGGCCGGCCGTCGCCGCCTCCGCCGTGCCACCCGCCCCCGTTGCCGCCAGGAGGACGACCAGGAGCACGATCAGCAGCGCCCGTCCGGGGAGGTGGCGACGGGAGCACCGAAGGGAGTACCCAAGGGAGCGCCGGCGGCGCGCCTGCGACCGCGGACCGGGGTGGCCCGCGCCCTCCGGGGGAGAGCGGGGCGGTACCTGGGAAGCCATCCGGCCATCCTCCCCGACCGTCGGACCGGGCACGCGGGCGCGTGACGCCGTGTGGACAACGACGGCCCCGGGACGGCCGGCGACGGCGCTGCGCCCCTCCGGGGGCCGCCGTCGCCCTGCGGATCCGGCACTGCCGCTGTAGTACACTTGACCGAGCAGTCCGCTGCTCCCTCCTCCCCGCGCCCACGGCACGGACGCGGGCGGGATCCTCGGGCTGACTACGCGTGCCCGCGATTCGGCGTCCCGAAGGACGCCGAAGTGCCCTCCCCACGGTCCGGTGAACTCCGGTACGGGAGGGGACGTCCGATGACGACCGGGCACCAGGACGTACCGGCCACCCCGGCCGGTACCGAGATAACCGTCAACAAGCTTCAGGCAGCGCACCGCGCCAAAGCCGAAGCTGAAGAAAGGCAGAACATGCCAGTCGTAACCATGCGCCAGCTGCTCGACAGCGGCGTCCACTTCGGTCACCAGACCCGCCGTTGGAACCCGAAGATGAAGCGCTTCATCTTCACCGAGCGCAACGGCATCTACATCATCGACCTCCAGCAGTCGCTGTCCTACATCGACCGCGCGTACGAGTTCGTCAAGGCCACCGTCGCCCACGGCGGAACCGTCCTCTTCGTCGGCACCAAGAAGCAGGCCCAGGAGGCGATCGCCGACCAGGCGACGCGCGTCGGCCAGCCCTACGTCAACCAGCGCTGGCTCGGTGGCATGCTCACCAACTTCCAGACGGTGTCCAAGCGCATCCAGCGCATGAAGGAACTCGAAGAGATCGACTTCGACGACGTCGCCGGCTCGGGCCACACCAAGAAGGAGCTCCTGCTCCTCAAGCGTGAGCTCACGAAGCTCCAGAGCAACCTCGGTGGTATCCGCAACCTGACCAAGGCCCCCTCGGTCGTGTGGGTCGTCGACACCAAGAAGGAACACCTCGCCATCGACGAGGCGAAGAAGCTGGGCATCCCCGTCGTCGCGATCCTCGACACCAACTGCGATCCCGACGAGGTCGACTTCCCGATCCCGGGCAACGACGACGCCATCCGCGCCGTCAACCTGCTCACCCGTGTCGTTGCCGACGCCGTGGCCGAGGGCCTCATCGCCCGCCACAACCGTTCGGGCAACAACGACTCGGCAGCAGCCGACGAGCCCATGGCCGAGTGGGAGCGCGAGCTCCTCCAGGGCACCTCCGACGCCGCTGCTCCCGCTGCAGAGGCACCCGAGGCTGCGGCTCCCGCTGCCGAGGCACCCGAGGCCGCGGCTCCCGTTACCGAGGCAGAGCCCGCGGCAGCAGCCGAGGTTCCCGCGGCCGACGAGGCACCTGCAGGCCTGCAGGCTCCGATCGCCGAGGAAGTCCCCGAGGCAGTAGCTCCCGCCACGGAAGCCGCCAGCGACACCAAGTAGTTCCCAGTGCGTAAGGGGTGTGGGTGAAACCACGCCCCTTACGCATGTTCCGCGGATGTCCGCCGCGGAACGCCTCTCCCGCGGGCTGCGACCCGCGGCTGCTCGTCCTAGATCAACACCAACTTAGGAGTTCGTATGGCAAATTTCACTGCCGCTGACATCAAGGCCCTGCGCGAGCGCACGGGCGCCGGCATGATGGACGTCAAGAAAGCCCTCGACGAAGCCAACGGCGACGCCGACAAGGCCCTGGAACTGATCCGCATCAAGGGCCTGAAGGGCGCGACGAAGCGCGAAGGCCGTTCGACCGCCGAGGGCCTCGTCGCCGCACGCGTCGAGGGCACCGTCGGCGTCATGGTCGAGGTCAACTGCGAGACCGACTTCGTCGCGAAGGCCGGCCCGTTCATCGAGTTCTCCAACAAGGTGCTCGCCGCCGTCCTCGCGTCCGGTGCTGCCGACGTCGAGAGCCTCCTCGCGTTCGAGCTCGAGGGGAAGCCCGTCTCCGAGCACGTCATCGAAGCCGGCGCGCTCCTCGGCGAGAAGGTCGACGTCCGTCGCATCGCCCGTGTCGAGGGCCAGATCGTCGACGCCTACCTGCACAAGACCTCCAAGGACCTCCCCGCCCAGGTCGGCGTGCTGTTCGCCGTCGAGGGAGCAGGGGACGCCGCCACCGAGGCCGCACACGACGTCGCCGTGCACATCGCCGCGTACTCGCCCACGTACCTGACCCGCGAGGACGTCCCCGCCGAGCTCGTCGAGTCGGAGCGCCGCATCGCGGACGAGACCGCCCGCGCCGAGGGCAAGCCCGAGCAGGCCCTGGCGAAGATCGTCGAGGGACGCCTCACCGGCTTCTTCAAGGAGGGCGTGCTGGTCGACCAGGCCTTCGCCAAGGACGCGAAGAAGTCCGTCGCCACGGTCCTGGCCGATGCCGGCGTCAAGGCCACGGCCTTCGCCCGGTTCCGCGTCGGAGCCTGACCACCGCGTCGGATCCCGAGCAGGGGGCGGCCGCCGGCAAGGTGGCCGCCCTTTCCTGCGCCCGGGAGGCGCACCGTATCCTGTAACGGGTCCGGCAACATCCCCACCGCTCGCACCACCGGCCGTCCGCTCCGGACGGCCCCCAGTTCTACGCCCGGGAGGCACCACATGGACACCACTTCGACTGCTGCGACGGAGAGTCCCGGCCGCCGGCGCCGGGTCCTCCTCAAGCTCTCCGGCGAGGTCTTCGGCGGCGGCAAGCTGGGCGTCGATCCCGAGACCGTCCGCTCCGTCTCCAAGCAGATCGCGGCGACCGTGGGCGACGTCGAGGTGGCCATCGTGGTCGGCGGCGGCAACTTCTTCCGCGGTGCGGAACTCTCCCAGAGCGGCATGGACCGTTCCCGCGCCGACTACATGGGCATGCTGGGCACCGTGATGAACTGCCTCGCGCTGCAGGACTTCCTCGAGCAGGCAGGCGTCGAGACGCGTGTACAGAGTGCCATCACCATGGGGCAGGTCGCCGAGGCGTACATCCCCCGCCGCGCCATCCGCCACCTCGAGAAGGGGCGCGTGGTCATCTTCGGCGCCGGCGCCGGCCTCCCGTACTTCTCGACCGACACGGTCGCGGCCCAGCGCGCCCTGGAGGTGCACGCCGACGAGGTCCTGATGGCGAAGAGCGGCGTGGACGGTGTCTACACCGCGGACCCGCACAAGGACCCGACGGCGGAGAAGCTGGACACGCTGTCCTACGACGAGGCCCTCCGCCGCGACATCCGCGTGATGGACCAGACCGCCATGACCATGTGCAAGGACAACAACCTGACCATGGTGGTGTTCGGCATGGAGGGCGAGGGCAACGTCACCCGCGCCATACGCGGCGAGAAGCTCGGCACCGTCGTCACCGCCTGACCGGCCCGCGGGGTCCGGACCGGGCGGGCGGCGCCGCCCCTCCGCGCCGGGACGGCACGCCCTCGTGAACTAGGATTGAACACTGGAACGGTTGCCGGGCAGCCGACTGCGGAGCGAAGGAGACATTGTGATCGAAGAGACCTTGCTGGAAGCCACCGACAAGATGGACAAGGCCGTGGAGGTTGCAAAGGACGATTTCGCCACGGTCCGTACGGGCCGCGCGAACGCTTCCCTGTTCTCGAAGGTCGTGGTGATGTACTACGGCGCCCCCACCCCGCTGCAGCAGCTGGCCTCCTTCCAGAACCCCGAGGCACGCACGCTGCTCATCACGCCGTTCGACCGCACGGTGCTGAACGACATCGAGCGGGCGCTGCGCGACTCGGACCTCGGCGCGAACCCGTCCAACGACGGCAACGTCATCCGGGTGGTCCTCCCCGAGCTGACACAGGAGCGCCGCAAGGAATACGTGAAGCTCGTGAAGACGAAGGCCGAGGACGCCAAGATCTCGATCCGCAACATCCGCCGGAAGGCGAAGGACGGCATCGACAGGGCCGTCAAGGACGGCGACTCCGGCGAGGACGAGGGCTCGCGCGCCGAGAAGGAACTCGACGCACTCACGAAGTCCCGCGTGGACCTGATCGACGAGCTGCTGAAGCGCAAGGAAGCAGAGCTGCTCGAGGTCTGATGGCGAACTCCGATCCTCCCGGTGCGGACCGGTCTCCCCGGTCCGACGCCGGGGCAGACAATGCCCGCGGCGTCGCCGTGGCCGGCACGCCGCCGACCGCACCGGATGCCGGCTCGCGCAGGGCGCTGCGGGCCGCGCGGGCGAGTTCCGGACTGTTCCGGCGTCGGCCGAGGAAGACCGGGGGAGCGTCCCGTGCGGGACGCAACCTGCCGGCCGCGATCGGCGTCGGTGCCGCGCTGCTGATCCCCACCCTGGCGGGGCTGCTGTTCTTCCCGATCGTGTTCGTCGTCATCGTCACCCTCTTCGCCGTCGTCGGTGTGTGGGAGACCTGCCGGGCCCTTGAGATCCGGCGCATCCACGCCCCGCTCGCGCCCACCCTCGCCGGGACGCTGGTTCTGCCTGCCGCCGCCTACTTCGGCGGTGGCGAGGGGCTCGCCTTGGCCACCGTCCTCTCCGTGCTCGCGCTGTTCGTCTGGCGCTCCGTGGACCCCGCGCCCGAGGCCGGCAAGGGCCTCATGGCCGGGACGTTCACGCTGCTGTGGATACCGTTCATGCTGAGCTTCGCGATGATCCTCATGCGCGTGGAGGGCGGGTTCCTCGTCATCGCGACGCTGCTGCTCCTCGTCGTCGCCAACGACACCTTCGGCTACCTCATCGGGGCGTTCTTCGGGAAGCACGCCATGGCACCGAAGATCAGCCCGAAGAAGTCCTGGGAGGGATTCGGCGGGTCGATCGGCGGGGCGCTCGTCGTCGGAGGGCTCTGCTCCGTCTTCCTGCTGGGGCAGCCGCTGTGGGTCGGACTCGTGCTCGCCGTCGCCATCGTCGCGTCCGCGACGGCCGGGGACCTCGCGGAGTCCATGATCAAGCGGGAACTGGGCGTGAAGGACATGGGCACCCTCCTGCCCGGCCACGGCGGGGTGATGGACCGCCTCGACTCGATCGTGTTCGCCTCCCCGATGGCATACCTGCTGTCCGCTACATTGGTTCCGGGGTTGCTGTAACCGCAGGTCAGAGGGCACCCCGGAGCCGCCGGCTCCCGCAGGTCCCACGAGGGTTTGATCAGAAGGACGAAACACGATGCATGTGGCACGCCCGGGCAGTTCCCCGTTCGCGCGCGTCGGGCGCACCGAGCTCGGCTACAACACCCGTCAGGTGGACCGGTTCCTGACGAAGGCCCGCGGGTACTACAACGCGGACAACCCCGACAGGGAGACCATCACCAGCAAGGACGTCCGTGCCATGGCGTTCGACCCGGCCAAGGGCGGCTATGAGCCCCGGGCCGTGGACGCGGCGCTGGACCGGCTCGAGGACGTCTTCGCGCTCCGGGAACGCGACCACCTGATCCGGACGCAGGGCGAGGACGCCTGGCTGCGGCAGATCGGCCGCGCGGCCGCGGTCCTCCGCAACCGGCTCCATCGTCCCGCAGGGGAGCGCTTCCGGCGCCCCACGAAGAAGGACGCCCCCAGCTACGACGTCGAGGACGTCGACCGGCTCTGCGACGAGCTCCTGCGCTACCTCGAGCACGAGGTCCCCATGAGCGTCGACATCGTCCGCCGCGCGGTGTTCCGGGAGGCCCGGGGGTCCGACGGGTACGAGGAGAACCAGGTGGACGTCTTCCTGGACAGTGTCGTGGAACTCATGGCGGGCATCGACTGACCCGCTGACCCGCTGACCCGCTGACGCGCCGCCCAGGGCAGGTCGCCGCGGACCCTACCGCGGCTCGGGGGTATGCAGCCGCGCGAGCACGCGCGACGTCGACGCTGGCCGCCGGCCCGCCGTCGCCCGCGAGACCAGCACCATGGTGAGGAACGCCGTCGGGACGGTCCACAGCGCCGGCTGGCCGAGCCACACCCAGCGTTCGCCCGCGCCCGCGCCAAGCGCCGCCGTCACGGCGATCGAGCCGCCGCACGAGACCGCGCCGGCGAGCATCCCCGCGATGGCGCCCGCGTCGGTCAGTCCCCGCCACCAGATCCCGAGCAGCAGCAGCGGGCAGATCGTGGAGGCGGTGAACGCGAAGACGGAGCCCACGCTGCCGGCCAGCGCGAGGCTGTCGGTCAGCAGGGCGAGGACGAGCGGGACCACCGCGGAGAGCAGCGCCGCCGTCCGGAAGCCCCGCACACTGCCCTGGAAGAACTCCTGGCTGACCACCCCGGCGAGGGACACCACCAGGCCGCTCGTCGTCGAGAGGAACGCGGCGAACGCGCCGGCCGTCACGAGGGCCGACAGCAGGTCACCCGCGGTGCCGCCCAGGATGCGCCCGGGCAGCAGGAGGACCGTCGCGTCGGCCGCCCCCGCCGCAGCCAGTTCGGGGGTGTGGATGCGTCCGAGGATCCCGTACACCGTGGGGAACAGGTAGAACACGGACAGCAGGCCGAGGACGATCAGGGTGGTCCGGCGGGCCGACGCGCCGTCGGGGTTCGTGTAGAAGCGGACCAGGACGTGGGGGAGTCCGAGCGTCCCGAACAGCAGTGCGATGACGAGCGAGATGGTGCCGTAGAGCGAGGCGTCGGCCGTGGTGTCGAGGTCCGCGGTGAACGCGCTGCCGCCCGCGGTGACCGGCCCGCCGGTGCCACCGAGGTGGACGAGCATGAACACCACCGGGACGGCGAGGGCCGTCAGTTTCAGCCAGTACTGGAACGCCTGCACGAACGTGATGGACCGCATGCCCCCCGTCACCACGCTGAGGCACACGACGACGACGACGGCGAGCGGCCCGGCCCACGAGGGCAGGCCCGTGGTGATGCGCACCGTCAGGGCCGCGCCGTGCAGCTGCGGCACGATGTACAGCCAGCCGATGACGACGACGAGCAGGCTGGTCACGCGGCGCACGAGGAGGGAGTCGAGCCGCGCCTGGGCGAAGTCCGGGATGGTGTACGCCCCGGACCGGCGCAGGGGAGCGGCGACGAAGAGGAGCAGCATGAGGTAGCCGGCCGTGTACCCGATGGGGAACCACAGGGCGTCGACGCCGGAGATGAGGACGAGCCCGGCGACGCCGAGGAAGCTCGCCGCGGACAGGTACTCGCCCCCGATGGCCGAGGCGTTCCACCACGGGCGCACCGTGCGGGACGCCACGTAGAAGTCCCCCGTGGTCCTCGAGATGCGCAGGCCGTAGATGCCGATCAGCACCGTGCTGAGCGCCACGAGGAGAAGGGCCGTGTAGCCGATGGCGGGGCTCAGGCGCAGGAGGTCGTCATCGAGCACGTCAGTCATCGACGAGGTCCTGGAAGCGCCGCTCGTTGCGGGTGGCGCTGCGCACGTAGAGCACGGCGCACCCGATGACGAGGGGGTAGACGCCGAGGCCGAGCAGCAGCCACGGCACCGGCACGGTGAGGACCGTGACGCCGTCGATGTCGGGGAACAGCGCGAGCAGCACGGGGATGCCGATGAGGATCACCAGGAACCCGCCCGCGACCACGAGGGCCAGGCGCAGCTGCGACCGGATCAGCGAGGCCACGAAGAGCTGGCCCACCTCGGACTGCTCGGCCATCTCGCGGGCCACGGGGAAGGATGCACCGGTGGCGCGGGCGGCCGTCCTCGGTGCCGTGACGCGCACGCGCCGCGGGACCTGCCGATCGTCTGCGCCCTGGTCCCCGCCCTGGTCCCCGCCCTGGTCCACCGGGGGTCAGTGGCCCGGACGGAGGCGCGTTGCCTCGAGCTTCTCGCGGACGTCGGGCAGGTGCCGGCGGCTGACCGGCAGCTCGGCGTCGCCCACGAAGAGGCTGGCCCGCCCGGCACCGATGCGCACCTGGCGCACCTGGTCCATGGAGACGAGGTAGGAGCGGTGCGTGCGGAGGAAGCCGGCGTCGGCCCACTGCCGCTCGAGGTCGTTGAGCGGAATACGGATGAGGTAGCTCGCCTCGGCGGTGTGCAGGCGCGCGTAGTCGCCCTGGGCCTGCACGTACCGGACGTCGTCCCGGCGGATCATCCTGCTGACGCCGCCCTGGTCCACGGTGATGACCTCGGGCGCCGCCGTGGAGCCCTCCACGCGTTCGCAGACCCTCCGCACCGACTCGGCGAGGCGCGCGGTGCGCACGGGTTTCAGGAGGTAGTCGACGGCGCGCAGCTCGAACGCCTCGAGGGCGCGGTCCTCGTCGGCGGTGACGAACACGACGGCAGGCGGCCGGCTGAAGCGTGAGATCACCCGGGCGATGTCGAGGCCGGAGAGGGACGGCATGTGGATGTCCAGGAACAGGGCGTCGACGCTGTGGAGTTCGAGTGTCCGCAGCACCTCGGCGCCGCTGGACGCACGGTGGATCGTGCCGATCCGGGCGTCCTTGCCGAGCAGGAAGGCCAGCTCCTCGACCGCGGGGAGCTCATCGTCGGCGATGATGACATTGACCATGCTTTCTAGGTTACGCGTCCTACGCCTGGTGATCGGGCTGCGACTTGGGCACGCGCATGGTGATGAGCGTGCCCGCGCCGGGCGCCGTGTCGATGATGAGTCCGTGGTCGTCGCCGTACACCTGGCGCAGGCGCGAGTCGACGTTCCGCAGGCCCACGTGCACGCCCTCCGTGTGGCCGGCGAGGACGGACCGCAGGTGCTCGGGCTCGATCCCGACGCCGTCGTCCTCGATGGTCACCTCCGCGAAGGGCCCGACGTCGTGCGCGGTGATCGTGATGTTCCCGACGCCGTCCTTCGAATCGAGCCCGTGGCGCACGGCGTTCTCGACGAGCGGCTGGAGGCTGAGGAACGGGATGACCGTGCTGAGCACCTCGGGGCCGATCTCGAGGCTCACCCGGAGGCGGTCGCCGAACCGTGCCCGTTCGAGCAGGAGATAGCGGTCGATGCTGCGCAGCTCCTCGGCCACGGTCGTGAAGTCGCCGTGGCGGCGAAACGAGTAGCGGGTGAAGTCCGCGAACTCGACCACCAGTTCGCGGGCCCGCTCGGGGTCGGTGTTGATGAAGGACGCGATCGCGTTCAGCGAGTTGTAGATGAAGTGCGGGCTGATCTGCGCGCGGAGCGCCCGGAGCTCGGCCTCGGCCAGGAGCCGGCGGGACGAGTCCAGTTCCGCGAGCTCCACCTGCGTGGACACCCACCCGGCCAGCTCGTTGGTGGCCCGCACGAGGCCGGCGTCGACGTCGCCCGCGAAGGCGCCGACCGTCCCCACCACGCGGTCGTCCACGCGGATGGGGGAGAGGACGAGCTCCCCGAGGTCCGTGAGCCCTGCGGCGTCGAGGCGCTGCCGCCGGACGATCTGCGTGCGGCCGCTCTCGAGGACCTGCCGCACGAGCGGCATCACGTCCGGCGGGGTTCCCCGGCCGCCCTCCCACGCCAGCACGCCGGCGTCGTCGCTGATCATCAGCACGTCGCACCGCAGCAGCCCGCGCAGGTGCCGGCTCGCCCGCGAGGCGCCCGAGGGGGTGAGGCCCTCGCGGAGGTGCTCCGAGGCGAGGGCCGCCGTGTGGAGCGTCGCGTAGGTGGCGCGGTCGGCGTCGGACCCGAGGTCCCGGTACGACCGCGACAGCCGGAAGCCGAGCGAGGCCACGACGGCGAGGGTGATGACTGCCACGGCGCACACGAGGGCGGTGTCGACGGCGGCGCTGAACATGCCCCCAGCGTAACGCCGCCGGGGTGGCGGCCCGGCCGTGCCGTTCGTCGCGCGCGGCAACCGTTCGGCGCACCCGGCTGCGCGCTCGGCGACGCACCCCGCGGTGCAGGTGGTGCGTGCCGTCGTCGTCCCGCACAGTGATGGGAGTCACACCGGCGTGCCCTCCCGCGCGGCCGTCCCTGCCGCACCGTGCCCGGGTGACTCCCCGAGAAGAAGGAGGAACCATGGGTTCGCACCCAGTAGGGCCGGTAGACGGTTCCGGTGCTGCCGTGGACTTCACCGAAGTCCAGCAGACCGAGCAGTTCAAGGAACTGCGCAAGCGCCACCGCAGTTTCGTGTTCCCCATGGCAGTGTTCTTCCTGCTCTGGTACTTCGCCTACGTGCTCCTGGCCGACTACGCCCACGAGTTCATGGCCACGCCGGTCTTCGGCAACATCAACATCGGCATCATCCTGGGGCTGCTGCAGTTCGTCAGCACCTTCGCCATCACCATGTGGTACGTCAGCTACGCCAACCGGCGCCTCGACCCGATCGCCGCGCAGCTGCGGCACGAGCTCGAGGAAGCGGCACCCGACGCCTTCATCGACCCTGCAGGAGGAAAGAAGTGATCGCTCTCCCCAGCGCGGCCGTCCGCGTGCCGCTCCAGACGGCCGAGGCCACCACGGTGGGCTCGCCGCTGCTGAACATCGGCATCTTCGGCCTGTTCGTCGCGATCACGCTCGTGATCGTGCTGCGGGCCAGCCGCAACAACAAGACGGCCGCGGACTACTACGCCGCGGGCCGCTCCTTCACGGGCGGTCAGAACGGCACCGCCATCGCGGGCGACTACCTCTCCGCGGCGTCCTTCCTCGGCATCGTCGGCGCCATCGCCATCAACGGCTACGACGGCTTCCTGTACTCGATCGGCTTCCTCGTGGCCTGGCTCGTGGCCCTGCTCCTCGTCGCCGAGCTGCTGCGCAACACCGGCAAGTTCACCATGGCCGACGTCCTGTCCTTCCGCCTCAAGCAGCGCCCCGTCCGCATCGCCGCGGCCATCACCACCCTGGCGGTCTGCTTCTTCTACCTGCTCGCGCAGATGGCGGGCGCGGGCGGCCTCGTCTCGCTCCTGCTCGGCATCAACGACCGCGTGGGCCAGTCCGTGGTCATCACGGTGGTCGGCGTGCTCATGATCATGTACGTACTGATCGGCGGCATGAAGGGCACCACCTGGGTGCAGATCATCAAGGCGTGCCTGCTGATCGCCGGCGCGTTCATCATGACGGTCTGGGTCCTGGCCCTGCACGACTTCAACCTCTCCACGCTGCTCGGCGCGGCCATCGAGACCTCCGGCAACGCCGCGATCACGAGCCCGGGCCTGCAGTACGGCGCCAGCGCCACCACCCGGCTCGACTTCCTCTCCCTGGCGCTCGCCCTGGTGCTCGGCACGGCGGCCCTGCCGCACGTCCTCATGCGCTTCTACACCGTGCCCACCGCCAAGGAGGCCCGCCGCTCGGTGGTCTGGGCCATCTGGCTCATCGGCGCGTTCTACCTGTTCACGCTCGTGCTCGGCTACGGTGCGAGCGCCCTCATCGGCGCCGAACGCATCGCCGCCGCTCCCGGCGGCGTCAACTCGGCCGCTCCGCTCCTGGCCTACGAGCTCGGCGGGTCCATCCTGCTCGGACTCATCTCCGCCGTCGCGTTCGCCACGATTCTCGCGGTCGTCGCGGGGCTGACCATCACGGCGGCCGCCTCGTTCGCCCACGACATCTACGCGAGCGTCATCCGGCGCGGCAAGGTGGACCCCGACGGCGAGGTCAAGGTGGCACGCCGCACCGTCGTCGTGATCGGTCTGCTCTCGATCCTCGGCGGCATCGGCGCGCAGGGCCAGAACGTCGCGTTCCTCGTGGCACTCGCCTTCGCTGTGGCGGCCAGCGCGAACCTGCCGACCATCCTCTACTCCCTGTTCTGGCGGAAATTCAACACCCAGGGCGCGGTCTGGAGCATGTACGGGGGGCTCGGCTCGGCGATCCTGCTGATCGCGCTCTCGCCCGTCGTCTCGGGCGGTGAGAAGTCCATGATCCAGAGCGCGGACTTCTCCCTGTTCCCGCTGAGCAACCCGGGCATCGTCTCGATCCCGCTCGCGTTCTTCCTCGGCTGGCTGGGCACCGTCCTGTCGCGGACCACGGAGGACCCGATGAAGCAGGCCGAGATGGAGGTCCGCTCGCTCACCGGTGTCGGCGCCGAGAAGGCCACCGACCACTGACGCGTCCCCGTTCACGGCCGCACCGCACGAGGCCGCCCCACCGTCCCGGTGGGGCGGCCTCGTGCGTCAGGACTGCGTGCGGGGCCCGCGCGCGAGCAGCGGCTCGACCCGGAAGGGGATGAGTTCGCCCATCGCGAGTGACGTGTCGCAGCGTTCCACGCCGTCGCACGCCAGGATCTTGCCGTTGATGCGGAACAGGTCCTCGGCGTCGACGGCGACCACGCGGACCAGGATGTCCGCCTGGCCCGTGAGCCCGAAGGCCTCGACGACCTCGGGCACGGCGGCGATGCTGCGGGTGATGGCCGCCAGTTTCTGCTGCTGGACGTGGACGTGGATGAAGGCGGTCAGCGGATAGCCGAGCGACACCGTGTTGACGCGCCGCTCGAACGAGAGGAAGACCCCCTTCTTCTCGAGCTGCGCCATCCTCGCCTGCACCGTGTTCCGGGACAGCCCCAGCTTCTGTGCGAGGGCCACGACGGTGCGCCGGGGGTCCTTGGCCATGGCCTGCAGCAGGCGCGTGTCGGTGAGGTCGAGGGGTTGCATAGTGCGCAACGCTAACACGGCCCCCGACGCCGGAATGGTGCACTCTGCTCAGTCGAAGAGCCGACGGTTGTGCCCCCTGCCCCCTGTGAGTAGGGTCACACTCACCCCGGGTAAAGGCGCCCGGAGCCCCTCCGCACGGATCGCCGACGGAGGGTCGCCTGCGAGTGCGAAGGTGCATGCAATGACCCAGGATGGCTCCCTGCCGGGACCCGGCAGGACCGACACGGGCGGAACGGTGGAACAGGCGAGCGGCACGGTGCACCCCGGCCCCTCCCGCCCCGACGCCGACGAACTCGTCCAGCTCCTCGACCCCGCCGGCGTCCGCCACCCGCACGGACACTACGACCGCCTGGTGGCCGACGTCGACGGCGCAGCCCTGCAGCGGCTCTACGAGGACATGGTGGTGGTCCGGCGCATCGACGCCGAGGCCACCGCGCTCCAGCGCCAGGGGGAGCTCGCGCTCTGGCCCCCGCTCCTCGGCCAGGAAGCGGCCCAGATCGGATCGGGACGCGCGCTGCGTTCCGACGACTTCGTCTTCTCCAGCTACCGCGAGAACGCCGTCGCCTACTGCCGCGGCGTGGACCTCGCCGACATCCTCCGTGTCTGGCGCGGCAACGCCTCCTCCGGCTGGGACCCGTACACCATCAACATGGCGACCCCGCAGGTCATCATCGGGGCGCAGACCCTGCACGCGACGGGGTACGCGATGGGCATCCTCAACGACGGCGCCGACGCGGTCGCGGTCGCCTACTTCGGCGACGGCGCCACGAGCCAGGGTGACGTGAACGAGGCCATGGTCTTCGCGGCGAGCTACCAGGCGCCGGTCGTCTTCTTCTGCCAGAACAACCACTGGGCCATCTCGGAGCCCGTGGGGCTGCAGGCGCACGTGCCGATCGCGCGCCGGGCGCCCGGCTTCGGCATCCCCTCCGTGCGGGTCGACGGCAACGACGTCCTCGCGTGCCTCGCCGTGACCCGCGAGGCGCTCGCCCGGGCCCGCTCGGGCGGCGGGCCCACCTTCATCGAGGCGGTCACCTACCGCATGGGACCCCACACGACGGCGGACGATCCCACCCGCTACCGTGACGCGAACGAGCTCGAGGACTGGGCGGCCCGCGACCCGCTGGCGCGGCTCGCCGCCCTGCTGGACTCGCTCGGGCTGCTCGAGGCGGACTACACCGACTCCGTCAGGGCGAAGGCCGACGCCGTCGCCGCCGAGCTGCGGGAGGGCTGCCTCTCGATGCCCGAGCCGGCGCCGTCGGACGTCTTCAAGCACGTCTACAGCTCACCGAACTCCTGGCTGGACCGCCAGCAGGACCACTACGAGCGCTACCTCGCCTCCTTCGCCCAGGCGCCCCAGGAAGGATCCCGCTGATGACCACCATGACCTTCGGCCGTGCGATCAACGCAGGCCTGCGCCGCGCCATGGACGACGACCCCAGGGTGATCCTCATGGGCGAGGACATCGGCAAGCTCGGCGGTGTCTTCCGCATCACCGACGGCCTGCAGAAGGACTTCGGGCCGCACCGGGTCCTCGACAGCCCGCTCGCCGAAGCCGGCATCATGGGCACCGCCGTCGGCATGGCCTACCGGGGGTACCGTCCCGTGGTGGAGATCCAGTTCGACGGTTTCATCTACCCGGCCTTCGACCAGATCGTGTGCCAGGTCGCCAAGCTGCACTACCGCACGCAGGGCGCGGTGAGGATGCCCATCACGATCCGCGTCCCCTTCGGCGGCGGCATCGGTTCGCCCGAGCACCACTCCGAATCGCCCGAGGCGTACTTCACCCACACCTCGGGCCTGCGCGTCGTCAGCGTCTCGAACCCGCAGGACGCCTACACGATGATCCAGCAGGCCATCGCCAGCGACGACCCCGTGCTGTACTTCGAACCCAAGCGGCGGTACCACGTCAAGGGCGAGGTCGACGAGGGAGCCGACCCGTCGGCGTCGGACCTGGGTGCCGCCCGCGTGGTCGCGGAGGGCACCGACGTCACGCTCGTGACGTACGGCCCGCTCGTGCCGACGGCCCGCGACGCCGCCGTCGCGGCCTCCGACGACGGCATCTCGATCGAGGTGATCGACCTCCGGTCCCTCGCCCCGATCGACTTCGCGACCGTCGAGGCGTCCGTGCGGAAGACCGGCCGGCTCGTCGTCACCCACGAGGCCGCCCAGTCGGGCGGACTCGGCGCGGAGATCGCCGCGAGCATCACCGAGCGGTGCTTCGACTTCCTCGAGCACGCCCCCGTCCGCGTCACGGGCTTCGACATCCCGTACCCGTATTCCAAGCTCGAGTTCCACCACCTGCCGGACCTGGACCGGATCCTCGACGGCGTGGACCGCGTGATGCGCCGACCGAACTCCCTGAGCGGACTCGACGGCGTACCCACCAGCGAAGGAGCGTCCCTGTGACGACGACGGCCACCGTGAAGGAATTCCGCCTGCCCGATCTCGGGGAGGGCCTCACGGAATCGGAGATCGTCCAGTGGCATGTCGCCGAGGGCGACACCGTCGAACTGAACCAGATCATCGCCGACGTCGAGACCGCGAAGGCCGTCGTCGAGCTGCCCTCGCCCTACGCCGGCGTGGTCGTGCGCCTGCACGAGGCCGCCGGGACCGTCGTCGACGTCGGCGCACCGATCGTCTCCTTCGCCGTGGCGGGGGAGCCGGAGGACGCACCCGTGCCGTCCGCCGGCGAGGAGCCCCCCGCGAAGCGCGAACCGAACCTCGTCGGGTACGGCGCGGCCGTGGAGAAGGGCGGCAGGCCGCAGCGCCGCAGCCGCCTGCTGCCGGCGACCCGACCCGCGGGGGTGCCGCCGGTCCCGGCCCGCCGTGAGCGGCCCCGGTCCACACCGCCCGTCCGCAAGCTCGCGCGCGACCTCGGCATCCCGCTCGACGGCCTCGCGGGGACCGGTCCGGGCTCCCTCATCACGCGCGCCGACGTCCTGGCGGCCCTCGCCGGCACGGCGGGGAGCCCGGTGGCGGCGCCCAGGGAGGAGACGGGCCCCCCGGTTCCCCCGGTTCCCCCGGTTCCCCAGGGCGTGCGGTCCGCGGGCGGGGAGACGCGGACCCCGATCAGGGGCGTGCGGAAGCACACCGCCGCCGCCATGGTCGCGAGCGCCTTCACGGCGCCGCACGTGACGGAGTTTCTGACCCTCGACGTCACGCCGACCATGGACCTGCTCGCGGAGCTGAAGCAGGGCCGCGCGTTCGAGGGCACCAGGATCACGCTGCTCGCCCTCGTGGCGAAGGCCGTGTGCATCGCCGTCGCCCGGAACCCCTCCCTCAACTCGTCCTGGGACGAGGAGGCGCAGGAGATCGTGCAGTACGCCGACGTGAACCTCGGGATCGCCGCCGCCACGCCGCGCGGACTGCTCGTCCCCACCATCAAGGGGGCGCAGGCCCTGGCGCTCGTGGAGCTCGCGCGGGCGCTCGGCTCGCTGGCGGAGACCGCCCGTGCCGGGAAGACCGCACCGGCGGACCTGGCCGGAGGGACGATCTCGATCACCAACATCGGCGTGTTCGGGATCGACGCTGGGACGCCGATCCTCAACCCGGGCGAGGCCGCGATCCTGGCCCTGGGCGCCGTGCGGAGCATGCCGTGGGAGTACCAGGGCGCCGTCGCCCTGCGTTCCGTGCTGACGCTCAGCCTCTCCTTCGACCACCGGCTCGTCGACGGCGAGCAGGGATCGCGCTTCCTGGCCGACGTGGGCACCATCCTCCGGAACCCGGCGATGGTCCTCGCGATGGTCTAGCGCGGGGCGGCACGCCGCCGTCCCGGCGCGGGACGGTCACGCCAGTTCGAGGATGAGCTCCTTCACCACGGCGCCGCGGGCCGGGGCGAAGCCCTGTGTCTCGCCGACCTGCTGGAAGCCCCAGCGCTCGAGGATGCGGATGGAGCTCACGTTGTCGGCGACGGCGCGTGCGCGGATGGGACGTTCCGTGACCTCGGCGAGGAACTGCCCCACGGCCGCGGTGGTGATGCCCTGGCCCCACCGCGAACGGTCGATCCAGTAGCTGATCTCGGGCGTCTCGGCGTCGTGGTAGGCGAGGATGCTGCCCACCACCTCACCGTCGGAGAGGATGGTGCGCACCGTGATCCTGCTGTCGTTGAGGATGTCCTGCCAGTGGTTGTCGAACACCCCCCGGTCGGACGGGTTCTTGGCGCCGAAGGCTGCCATGTGGTTGGCGCCCGGGTCGAGCTGGTGCGAGAAGAACTCGTCGAGGTCGGTTGCTTCAACGGGACGTAGCGTGATCACAGCGGCACTTTCAGTCGGTGGAGGGGCCGGGCGGACTGCGCGGCCGGAACTTCTCGTGGGATCAGCGTACTAGCCGCCCCGGGACGCGCCCCGGTGCGGTCCGGGGGCCGCCCTCGCCTCACGCCGTCAGGGCGGCCCACGCCATGTCCTGCAGCAGGTCGCGGAGCGCGGCGAGCTCACGCGACGACGTGGTGCCGTGCGTGGTGTGCGGCGTCGAGTTGATGAGGCCGAAGACCGCATGGACCTTGCGCCCCAGCATCGACCGGTCCGTGTCCGGCAGGTGGCGGGCCAGTTCGTCCACCCATACCTGGACGTAGCCGCGCTGCAGGGAGCGGACGGTGCGTCCGTCGTCGTGCGCGAGGGACGCGAGGTCGCGGTCCTGGACGCGGATGACGTCGGCGTTGTTGAGGGCGAACTCCACCTGGAACCGGATGAGCCCCCGCAGCGCCTCCTCGGGGGAGGAGGCCCCGGCCGCGACGGCCCGGCCGCCCTCGAGCAGGTCCTCGCTGACCCCGGTGAGCAGGGCGGAGAGGACCGAGGGCTTGCCCGGGAAGTGGCGGTAGACGGCCGGACCGCTCACGCCGGCCGCGGCGCCGAGGTCCTCGATGGACACGCCGTTGTAGCCGCGATCGGCGAACAACTGGGCGGCGGCGTCGAGCAGCGCCGCCCGGCGGGTGGCCTTCGCGATGCTCCGGCCCGTCACGCGGTCCTCGGTGGGCAGTGCCTCCATGCGGGTCCTTGTCGTTCGCCGGGGGAATTCGTCCCCTCATTGTCATGGACAACCGGGTTAATGACCACTAACCTGAATTCGGTTAGTGTCTGCTAACTGAACTGCGCGCGAGGAAGTAGTCGATGGAGACCCTGACTTCGAAGGTCGATCCGCTCTCACCGGCGTTCTCGGCGAACGCGGCGGCCCAGGCGGACCTCGCCCACGACCTCCGGCGACGGCTCGCCACGGCCGCGCTGGGCGGACCGGAACGGTCCCGCGAACGGCACGTCGCCCGCGGCAAGCTCCTGCCGCGCGAGCGGATCGACCAGCTGCTCGACGACGGCAGCCCCTTCCTCGAGATCGCACCCCTGGCGGCCGACGGCATGTACGACGACGAGTGCCCCGGCGCGGGCCTCATCGCCGGCATCGGCCTGGTACACGGCCGCCACGTCCTCGTGATCTCCAACGACGCGACCGTCAAGGGCGGGACGTACTACCCGATGACGGTCAAGAAGCACCTCCGGGCCCAGGAGATCGCCCTGGAGAACCTCCTGCCCTGCGTCTACCTCGTCGACTCGGGCGGGGCGTTCCTGCCCCGGCAGGACGACGTCTTCCCCGACCGCAACCACTTCGGCCGCATCTTCTACAACCAGGCCACCATGTCCGCCCGGAAGATCCCGCAGATCGCCGCCGTCCTGGGCAGCTGCACCGCGGGCGGTGCCTACGTGCCGGCGATGAGCGACGAGACCGTGATCGTCCGCAACCAGGGCACCATCTTCCTGGGCGGGCCGCCCCTCGTGAAGGCGGCCATCGGCGAGGTCGTCACGGCGGAGGAGCTCGGTGGCGGCGACGTCCACTCCCGCGTCTCCGGCGTCACGGACCACCTCGCCGAGAACGATCAGCACGCGCTGGAGATCGTGCGCGACATCATCTCCACCCTTCCCCCCGCGACCCCCGCGACCCCCGCGACCCCGGCCCCGTCGGCACCCGTCCTCGAGCCCGTCGTGGCCCAGGACGAGCTCTACGGAGCCGTGCCGGCGGACGTCAACGCCTCCTACGACGCCCGCGAGATCATCGCCCGCCTCGTCGACGGCTCGCAGTTCCACGAGTTCAAGCGGGAGTACGGCACCACCCTCGTCACCGGGTTCGCCTCGATCCACGGCCACCGCGTGGGAATCGTCGCCAACAACGGCGTCCTGTTCAGCGAATCCGCGCTCAAGGGCGCCCACTTCATCGAGCTCTGCGACCAGCGCGGCGTCCCCCTGGTGTTCCTGCAGAACCTCTCGGGATTCATGGTCGGGAAGGACTACGAGGCCGGGGGCATCGCGAAGAACGGCGCCAAGATGGTCACCGCCGTGGCCACCGCCCGCGTGCCCAAGCTGACCGTCGTCGTCGGAGGCTCCTTCGGCGCCGGCAACTACTCCATGTGCGGGCGCGCGTTCTCACCGCGCTTCCTGTGGATGTGGCCCGCCGCCCGCATCTCGGTGATGGGCGGCAACCAGGCGTCGTCGGTTCTCGCCACCGTCAAGCGCGACCAGCTCGAGGCGCGGGGCGAACAGTGGCCGCCCGAGGAGGAGGAGGCGTTCCGCGCACCGATCCGCGAGCAGTACGAGGCGCAGGGCAACCCCTACTACTCGACCGCCCGCCTCTGGGACGACGGCGTGATCGATCCCGCCGACACCCGGACCGTGCTCGGCCTCGCGCTCGACGTCTGCGCCGGGGCACCCCTGCCCGATACCTCCTTCGGCCTCTTCCGGATGTGACCCGATGACCTCACCCAGCACCCCCGCCCCGCCCAGCCCCTCCGGCCGGCCCGCCACGGCCCACTGGCCTTTCGACACCGTCCTCGTCGCCAACCGCGGCGAGATCGCGAGCCGCGTGATCCGCTCCGTCCGGGCGCTGGGGCTGCGCTCCGTCGCGGTGTACAGCGACGCGGACGCCGGAGCACGGCACGTCCGCGAGGCCGACGTCGCCGTCCGCATCGGCGGCGCGGCCCCGTCGGAGAGCTACCTGTCCATCCCCGCCGTCCTCGAGGCCTGCCGCCGCACGGGCGCCGGCGCGGTCCACCCCGGGTACGGGTTCCTCAGCGAGAATGCCGCCTTCGCCGACGCGCTGCGCGACGCGGGGATCGTCTTCATCGGCCCCTCCGTCCACGCACTGGACGTCATGGGGGACAAGATCCGGTCCAAGAACCACGTCGCCTCCTCCGGCGTCCCCGTGGTGCCCGGCATCGCCGAACCGGGCCTCACCGATGACGACCTGCTGCGCGCGGCCGGCGGCGTCGGCTTCCCGCTGCTCATCAAGCCGTCCGCCGGCGGCGGCGGCAAGGGCATGCACGCCGTCCACCACGCGGCGGACCTCCCCGACGTGCTCGCCACGGCACGCCGCGTCGCCGCCCGCGCGTTCGGCGACGACACCCTGTTCCTGGAACGCCTGATCCTCCGGCCCCGCCACATCGAGGTGCAGGTGCTCGCCGACAGTCACGGCACCGTCCTCCACCTCGGCGAGCGCGAGTGCTCGCTGCAGCGCCGGCACCAGAAGGTCATCGAGGAGGCGCCGTCGGCCCTGCTCGATCCGGCGACACGGTCCCGGATCGGCGAGGCGGCCTGTGCCGCGGCGCGCAGCGTCGACTACACGGGCGCCGGTACGGTCGAGTTCCTCGTCTCGGACGCCGCACCGGACGAGTTCTTCTTCATGGAGATGAACACGCGCCTGCAGGTGGAGCACCCCGTCACCGAGCTGGTGACCGGCGTCGACCTCGTCGAGTGGCAGATCCGCATCGCCGCCGGTGAGGAACTGCCGTTCACGCAGGACGACGTCGTCCTGACGGGCCACGCCGTCGAGGCGCGCGTCTACGCCGAGAACCCGGAGGCAGGGTTCCTCCCCTCGACCGGGACGGTCCTGGCGCTCGCCGAACCGACGGGGGAGGGCGTGCGGGTGGACAGCTCGCTCCTGCCCGGTGGTACCGTCTCGTCGTCGTACGATCCGATGCTCGCCAAGGTCGTCGCGTGGGGTGCGGACCGGGGCGAGGCGCTGGACCGCCTCGATGCCGCCCTCGCCGGCACCCTGGTGCTCGGCGTGGACACCAACATCGAGTACCTCCGCCTGCTCGTGAACGACGACGACGTGCGGGCCGCGCGGCTCGACACCACCCTCATCGAGCGCAAGCTCCCGGACCTGGCCTTCCGGCACGCGGGCCCCGAGGACCTCGCGCTCGCCGCCGTGCTGCTCGTCGAGGGCGAGCCGACCGTCCCGGGCGGATCGCCCTGGCACCGGGGCGACGGCTTCCGGCTCGGGACGCCCCGCCCGCGTGTCGTGACGCTCGAGGTCGACGGCGCTCCCGCGACCGTCCGGCTCCTGCGGACCGGCGGCGGATGGGCCGCGACGGTCGACGGACGCGAGGGCAGCGGTCCCGCCGAGGTCACGGTGACGGTCGGCGTCGACGGGGGAGCGACCATCGACGGCCTGCGCTCCCGGCGGCACCATCACGTGGACGGCGACACGGTCTGGCTCGGCGACGCCGGCTGGTCGGCGCGCCTGCGCCGCCCGGACCGCCGCGAACTGCTCGACGCGGCCCTGTCCCGGATCACCCGTGAGGAGGGATCGGCCGACCCGCTGGTCCGGAGCCCCATGCCGGGCACGGTGGTGTCGGTGTCCGTCGAGGACGGCGCCACCGTCGAGGCGGGCGACGTCCTCGTCGCCGTCGAGGCCATGAAGATGGAACACCAGCTCACCGCCGCCCTCGCCGGCGTCGTCCGCCTGTCCCTGAAGCCCGGGGACCTCGTCCGGGCACAGCAGATCCTCGCAACCATCGAGGCCGCCCCCGAGGGCGGCCCCGCACCTATCCCCACGGAAGGGAATGCAGCATGAATTTCGAACTGAGCGAGGAGTACCAGGACCTCGTCGACAGCGTCCGCGACTTCGCCGACGAGGTCGTGGCCCCGGTCTCCGCCAAGCACGACGCCGAGCACAGCTTCCCCTACGACGTGGTCCGCCAGATGGGGGACATGGGCCTCTTCGGCCTGCCGTTCCCGGAGGAGTACGGGGGAATGGGCGGCGACTACTTCGCGCTGTGCCTGGCGCTCGAGCAGCTGGCCCGCGTGGACCAATCGGTGGCCATCACCCTCGAGGCGGGCGTGTCCCTCGGGGCGATGCCGGTCTACCGTTTCGGCACCGAGGAGCAGAAGCAGCAGTGGCTGCCCTCCCTCGCCTCCGGCAAGGCCCTCGGCGGCTTCGGGCTCACCGAGTCCGAGGCGGGATCCGACGCGTCCGGCACGAAGACGACGGCCAGGCTCGAGGAGGGCGTCGGCGGTTCCGAATGGGTCATCAACGGGACCAAGGAGTTCATCACGAACTCGGGCACCGACATCACCTCCCTCGTGACCGTCACCGCCGTCACCGGGACCTCGGAGCGCCCCGACGGCACCGTGAAGAAGGAGATCTCCACCCTCCTCGTGCCCTCGGAGACGCCCGGCTTCACCGCCGAGAAGGCCTACAACAAGGTGGGCTGGAACGCCTCCGACACGCACCCGCTGACCCTGACGGACGTCCGCGTCCCGGAGGCGAACCTCCTCGGCACGCGAGGCCGAGGCTACGCCAACTTCCTGCAGATCCTCGACGAGGGCCGGATCGCCATCGCGGCGCTCGCCACGGGTGCGGCGCAGGGTTGCGTGGAGCAGTCCGTCCGCTACGCCGGCGAGCGGATGGCGTTCGGCAGCAACATCGGGGCCTACCAGGCCATCCAGTTCAAGATCGCCCGCATGCAGGTCCGGGCCCATACGGCACGCCTGGCCTACTACGACGCCGCGTCCCGCATGCTCGCGGGCAAGCCGTTCAAGACGCAGGCCTCCATCGCGAAGCTGGTGGCCGGTGAGGCGGCCATGGACAACGCCCGCGATGCGACGCAGATCTTCGGCGGCTACGGTTTCATCAACGAGTTCGTGGTGTCCAGGCACTACCGTGATTCGAAGATCCTGGAGATCGGCGAGGGGACCACGGAGGTCCAGCTCATGCTGATCGCCCGCGACCTCGGCCTCTAGCCCGATACATCCAGCCCGACACCTCCGGCCGACGGCCGGGCGGAGCCGCGGCGACACGAAGGAGAAGCAGTGATCAACAAGGTGGTCAGCAGCGCGGCCGAGGCCGTGGCGGACATCCCCGACGGCGCGTCCCTCGCCGTCGGCGGGTTCGGACTGTGCGGCATCCCGGTGACACTCATCGACGCCCTGCACGCGCAGGGCACGGCGGAGCTGGAGACCGTGAGCAACAACTGCGGCGTCGACGACTGGGGCCTCGGCATCCTGCTGTCCGACCACCGCATCCGCCGCACCATCAGCTCCTACGTGGGTGAGAACAAGGAGTTCGCACGGCAGTACCTCGCGGGGGAGCTCGAGGTGGAGCTCACCCCGCAGGGCACGCTCGCCGAGAAGCTCCGCGCCGGCGGAGCAGGCATCCCCGCCTTCTACACGACGGCGGGCGTCGGCACGCAGGTGAGCGAGGGCGGCCTGCCGCAGCGCTACGACAGCGAGGGGAACGTCACGGTCGCCTCGAAGGCGAAGGAGGTGCGGTCCTTCGACGGCGTCGACTACGTCCTGGAGGAGTCGGTCCGTCCGGACTACGCGCTGGTGCACGCCTGGAAGGGCGACCGCCACGGCAACCTCGTGTTCCATGCCGCCGCGATGAACTTCAACCCGCTGTGCGCCCAGGCCGGCAGGATCACGATCGCCGAGGTCGAGGAGCTCGTCGAGCCGGGTGAACTCGAGCCCGGCCGGATCCACACCCCCGGGATCTTCGTCCAGCGCGTCGTCGTCGCACCCGACGTGGAGAAGCGCGTCGAGAAGCGCACGGTCTCGCTGGCCGGACCCGCCGTCCCCGAAGGAGCATGAGCATGGCACTGACCCGCACTGAACTGGCGGCCCGCGTCGCCCAGGAACTCGAGAACGGCCAGTACGTCAATCTCGGCATCGGCATGCCCACCCTCATCCCCAACTACATCCCCGACGGCGTCGAGGTGGTGCTGCACTCCGAGAACGGGATCCTCGGCGTCGGCCCGTACCCGGCGGAGGACGCCGTGGACCCGGACCTCATCAACGCGGGCAAGGAGACCGTCACGGCCAACCCCGGCGCGGCGTTCTTCGACTCGGCGTCCTCGTTCGGCATGATCCGCGGCGGGCACGTCGACGTCGCGGTCCTCGGGGCGATGGAGGTCGCGCAGAACGGCGACCTCGCGAACTGGATGGTGCCGGGCAAGATGGTCAAGGGGATGGGCGGCGCCATGGACCTCGTGTTCGGGGCGAAGCGCGTGATCGTCATGATGGAGCACGTGGACCGCGCGGGCCGTCCGAAGATCGTCGCCGCGTGCTCGCTGCCGTTGACCGGCAAGGGCTGCGTGAACCGGATCATCACCGACCTCGCCGTGATCGACGTCGGACCCGACGGGCTGGTGCTCCGTGAGACGGCCCCCGGCGTGAGTGCCGATGACGTCGTCGCCGCCACGGGCGCACCGTTGCGCATCGACCTCCCGGAAGCAGCCGCGTGAGCGACGGAGCACAGGCGGACAGGACCGACGGGCAGGGCAGCACGCAGCAGCGCGCCGGGGAGCCGAACTCCTCCGCGCGCACCGCCGCCTCGCCGGAGCGCCACGTGATCGAGCAGCGCGGGCTCTACTTCGACGAGCTCACGGTCGGAGCGGTCTACGCCCATCGTCCGGGCCGCACGCTCACGGAGGCGGACAACGTCCTCTTCACCACGCTCACGATGAACACCCAGGCGCTGCACCTCGACGCGGCGTGGTCGGCGGCCCAGCCGTTCGGGCAGCGTCTCGTGAACTCCATGCTGACCCTCGCCACGCTCGTGGGCCAGTCCGTCTCGCAGCTCACGCAGGGCACCATCGTGGCGCAGCTCGGACTGACCGATGTCGTGTTCCCGAAACCGGTCTTCCACGGCGACACCCTCTACACCGAGACGGAGATCACCGGCGTCCGTCCGTCGTCGTCCCGTCCGGGGCAGGGGATCGTCTCGATGGCCCACACGGGGCGCAACCAGCACGGCGACGTCGTGGCGACGGCGACCCGCAGCGTGCTCATGTGGTCCTCGACCGGGCAGCAGGAGGGACGGGCGTGAGCGGCATCGCCCTGGGCCCGGCCCTGCTGTTCTGCCCCGCGGACCGGCCGGAACGCTACGCGAAGGCGGCCGAGCGCGCCGACACGGTGATCCTCGACCTCGAGGACGCCGTCGCGCCCGCCGCGAAGGAGGGGGCGCGGTCCGCGCTCGCCGCGTCCCGGCTCTCCCCGGACCGCACCGTCGTGCGGCTCAATGCCGTCGGGACCCCCGATTTCGCCCCCGACTGCGCGGCCGCCCGCCGCACCGGGTACCGCGCGGTGATGCTCGCGAAGACGGAGTCCGCCGACGACGTCGCTGCCGTCCGGGCCGCCCTCGGCGACGTGGAGGTCATCGCCCTGTGCGAGACGGCGCGCGGCGTGGTGAACGCCGCGGACATCGCGCGGGCCGACGGCGTCGTCGCCCTCATGTGGGGTGCCGAGGATCTGGTGGCGTCCCTGGGCGGGACGTCGAGCAGGACGTCCGCGGGGACCTACCGTGCCGTGGCCCTCCAGGCCCGCTCACAGGTGCTGCTCGCCGCGGGCGCGGCGGACCGCCAGGCCATCGACGCCGTGTACGTGGACATCGCCGACCTCGAGGGCCTCACCGCGGAAGCCGACGATGCCGCCGCCTCGGGTTTCGCGGCCAAGGCCTGCATCCACCCGGGCCAGGTCGCCGCGATCCGCGCCGCCTTCGTCCCCGGGGCGGACGAGGTGGAGCGCGCCCGTGCCCTGCTCGCGGCCGCGGAGCACGAGCGCGGCGTCTTCACGTACGAGGGGCGCATGGTCGACGAACCCATCCTCCGGCACGCCCGGAGCGTCCTGGGCAGGGCGGGTCGCCGCTGAGGTATCGGGCCTGCGCTTCCACCCGTCGGAGGGGGTTGCGCTCGTCGCCGATCGCCGTACGCTGGGGCGATGCAACCACTGCGGTACTCCATCAACATCACCCTGGACGGGTGCTGTGACCACCGTGAGGGCCAGGCGGACGAGGAGCTGCACCGTCACGCGGTGGAGAATCTCGAGCGGGCCGACGCCCTGCTGTTCGGCCGGGTGACCTACGAGATGATGGAGGCGGCGTTCCGCGCGCCGGTCCCGGCAGGTGCAGGGCCTGCATGGACGGAGCCCTTCGCACGGACGATCGATGGGGCGAAGAAGTACGTGGTGTCCAGCACCCTGGCGCAGGTCGACTGGAACGCGGAGCTGCTGCGCGGAGATCTGGCAGAAGTGGTGCTGGAGCTCAAGCAGGCGCCGGGCCGGGGACTGTTCACGGGAGGGGTGATGCTTCCGCTGGCGCTGGCGGAACTGGGCCTGATCGACGAGTACGAGTTCGTGGTGCAGCCCAGGATCGCGGGCCACGGTCCGACGCTCTTCGCGGGGCTTGCCGAGCGCGTCGATCTCCGGCTCGTGGACCGGCAGGAGTTCGGCTCGGGAGCGGTGGCCCTGCGGTACGAGCCGCGCACGTAGGGCAGTGCTCCGTACAGCTCCGAGTCGACCTGCGAGTGGGCCGACGTCGGCACCGGCGTCATGCCGGCGATGACCGTGAGCACAGCAAGAGCCCAGGGCGCATCTGCGTGTCCTGAGCTCCGATCACGTGACCCCGACCCGGATCCGCCCTTGTCCACCTCGCCTGATCTCCGCGCTGCGCCCTCGGCGACTTGCTCGGCCCGACCTGCGACCCGTCCGGTGCCTCTCGGGCGGCGTCGTGTAGGTGCGCCCGCCCGGCGACAGCCAGGTCAGGCCGCCGTCGGGGCCGGGCGTCGGAGTCCAGTCCGTCTGGTGCTTGAGCATGTGGTGTCGCCTGCAGACGGGATAGAGGTTGTCCGGACCGGTCGATCCGTCGTCGGCCCAGGAGAGCAGGTGGTCGAGGTCGCACCGGCTGGCCGACCGCGAACACCCGTAGAAGCTACAGGTCTTCTCGCGGAGCTGGACCCACGTCCGGAGGTCCTCGCTCGGGCGGTACCGGGTCCGGTCCAGGCCGAGGACCGCCCCGGTGTACGGGTGGGTCAGCAGGCGCATCCACGAGGTGGCGTCGGCGGCCAGCTTCCGTGCGGCGTCGGCCGGGATGGGGCCGTAGCCCTCGAGCTCCGCCGGTTCGTCGGTGAGCGGCATCAAGGAGAACACCGGGACGGTGACCACGATCTTCGCCGGGGAGGAACGCGCACCGCAGCCGGTGTGCCCCGCGTCGGTGCTGTCGCCGCCACCCCGGCAGGTCTCGCAGGAAGCCGCTGCAACGCCGGCGGTTCCGCCGGTACCGAGCAGCAGGTCTGCCAGGACGTCGGCCCGCAGTTGCGGCAGGGTCCGCGGGTCGTCATCGGCCCGCGGGTTGCGGGCTGCTGCATCCACGGCGGTGTGGAGGGCCAGCGCCTGCTCCGCCGGGAGGTAGGCGTTCAGCCACGCCATACCGTCCTGATCGGGCTCGAATACGACGCACCGGTCGGCGGCCGCCTTCACCCTGCGGGCGGTCAGCGTCTCCGGGTGCAGCTTCTCCCTGAGCCGCCGGCACCGTGCCGTCAGCCTGGGTCGGTTCAGGTCGCCTGCGACCTGCAGGATCTCGGCCTCGAAGGCCCGCACGGCGTCATGGGGAACGGTGCGGGTCTGCTCCACGATGACCGATGCCCGCGCGGAGCAGATCTCGCCCTTCTCCAGGGCTGCGAGGGTGTCCGTCAGGTCGCCGGTCAAGCTCAGTGACTCCGAGACGAGCCGTGCGGCGGACCCTTCGGAGAGTTTCAGCAGTGCCGCGGTCTCCACGACCGTCCCGGTGAACACCAGGGAGGACGTCGAACCAGACCAGATGTGGTGCTCGCGATCGCTGAAGGTATGGACCTGCGCGACCAAGCGGGCCCGCTGGGCCGCCGCCCAGGACGCCAGCCGGTCGGTCGCCCGCAGCAGGTCGAGCGTGTCACTGAGACTGGAGGGAGCGGCGATCGTCGGGGTGTCCTGCAACCGGGCCACCAGGCCATAAGGCGACGCGTTCTCGACGCGGGCGCGCGCATGCTCGTCGACCCCGGCATCGTCGAACTCTTCCTCCGAGCCGAGGACCTCGTCGAACGCCTCCGCGGGCCAGCCCCAGATCGCCTCGTCATAGGCGTCCCCGAGAGTCAGCAGCGCCGCTCCGGTGGTCATGCTTCAGCCAATCACCCGATACCGACACTATCGCTGCCCGCCAAGAAGCCGGAAGAGACGAGACGTGCGGCGAATCCGACCGGTCATTGCGGGTCCTGAAGTACCCGCTCGCGCCCCGACGATCGCTCCCCGCAGTGTGGAGTGCGCGCCCTCCGCCGAGCGACGTCGACCGATCACGGCAGGCCTTCCAAGCGAGCCTCCCCAGCGAGCCGCGCCCGGCAGCCGGGGAACCCCGACCCCTGGTCTGCGGGATACTGGGGCCATGGATTTCAGCAACCCCACCCGCGAGCACCGGCGCGTCTCCATCCTCGGCTCCACCGGTTCGATCGGCACGCAGGCACTCGACGTGATCGCAGCAGCCCCGGACCGCTTCAGCGTCGCCGGACTCAGCGCGGGCGGGCGGAACCTCGAACTCCTCGCCGGCCAGGCCGTCGCCGTCCGTGCCCCCGCCGTCGGGGTCGCCTCCGCGTCGGAGGCCGAGCTCGAGCAGGCCATCGGCCGGGCGGCCGACGCGGCCGGCGTCTCCGGGTACGCGCCGCAGCTCTTCGCCGGCGCGGGTGCGGCGGCGGAGATCGCCGCGTGGCCCGACGCCGACGTCGTGCTCAACGGCATCACCGGGTCCATCGGCCTGGAGCCGACCCTCGCGGCCCTCGCCGCCGGGCACCTGCTGGCGCTCGCCAACAAGGAGTCCCTGATCGCCGGGGGAGCCCTCGTCCGGGCCGCCGCCGCGCCCGGCCAGCTCGTCCCCGTCGATTCCGAGCACTCGGCCATCGCGCAGGCCCTGCGCGGGGGGACGGCCGACGAGGTGGACCGCCTCGTCCTGACCGCCTCCGGCGGGCCGTTCCGCGGCCTGACCCGCGCGCAACTGCGGAACGTCACCCCGGCGCAGGCCGTCGCCCATCCCACGTGGGACATGGGCCGCGTCATCAGCACGAACTCCGCCTCCATGGTCAACAAGGCCCTCGAGGTCATCGAGGCGCACCTGCTCTTCGACATCCCGCTGGAACGGATCGACGTCGTCGTCCACCCGCAGTCGGTGATCCATTCGATGGTCCAGTTCGTCGACGGCTCCACGCTGGCGCAGGCCTCGCCGCCGGACATGCGCCTCCCGATCGCCCTCGGCATCGGCTGGCCGTTCAGGGTGCCGGGGTCCGCGAAGGCCTGCGACTGGAGCCGGCCCGCCGAATGGACCTTCGAGCCCCTGGACGGGGAGGCGTTCCCCGCGATCGCCCTCGCCAAGCGCGCCGCGGCCGAGGGGGGTACGCGCATGGCCGTCTACAACGCCGCGAACGAGGAGGCCGTGGACGCTTTCCACAGGGGAGCCATAGGTTTCCCTGACATCGTGGACACGGTGTCCGCCGTCGTCGACGACCAGCGTGCCCGGGACGCGGCGGGCGGCGCCGGGCAGGAACTCACGCTCGCCGCGGTCCTCGAGGCCGAGCGCTGGGCACGGACGAGCGCCCGGGCCCGTTGTGGCCTCGGAGACCCACCGCGGGAGTCGCTGCCGACGGCGGCGGCCGTATCGGAAGGCCAGAAGGAAGAACTGTGACTGTTCTGCTGTTCGTCGTCGGAGTGCTCGTCGTCGTGGTGGGGATCGCCGCCTCGATCGCGCTGCACGAGGTGGGACACCTCGTGCCCGCCAAGCTCTTCCGGGTCCGTGTCACGCAGTACATGGTGGGCTTCGGCCCCACCGTCTGGTCCCGGCGTCGCGGCGAGACGGAGTACGGCCTCAAGGCGATCCCGGCCGGCGGGTACGTGTCGATGGTCGGCATGTTCCCGCCCGCCACGACCGAGGACGGCGCCGTGCGCCAGTCCAGCACCGGCGTCTTCCAGCAGCTCACCAACGACGCGCGGCAGGCGGCGGCCGAGCAGCTGCAGCCGGGGGACGAGGACCGCGTCTTCTACAAGCTGCCCATCTGGAAACGGATCATCATCATGATGGGAGGGCCGCTGATGAACCTCCTGATCGGGACGGTGCTGTTCGCCGTCCTGCTCATGGGATTCGGGACCGCCCAGCCCACCACGACGATCGCCTCCGTCTCCGCGTGCGTCGTCCCCGCCAGCCGGCAGGTCGAGACAAACCAGACGGAGTGCGGCGCGGACGACCCCGCCGCCCCCGCCTACGAGGCCGGCCTCCTGCCCGGAGACCGTGTCGTGGCCTTCGACGGCCGGGACGTCACGGACTGGGACGAGCTGTCCGGGTGGATCAGGGACGCGGCCGGCCGCGAGGTCGGCATCAGCTACGTGCGCGACGGCGAGACCGTCGACTCGACCATCACGCCCCTGCTGACGGAGCGGCCCGTGGCCGCTGCGGACGGCACGGCCGAGGTCGACGGCGACGGCGACGCCGTGACGCAGGAGGTGGGCTTCATCGGCGTCGGATCGACGCAGGAACTCGTCCCGCAGCCCGCCGGCGCGGTACTGCCGGCCGTCGGTGACTCGCTGGCCCGCGTGGCCGGGGTGGTGCTCAACCTCCCGCAGCGCGTCGTCGAGGTCGGCCAGGCCGCCTTTTCGGACGCGCCCCGTGACCCCGAGGGCCCCATCAGCGTGGTGGGCGTCGGCCGGATCGCCGGCGAGATCTCCGCCATGGAGGAGATCCCCGTGGCGTCGCGCGCGGCGACACTCATCGGACTCGTGGCCGGCGTGAACCTGGCCCTGTTCGTGTTCAACCTCATCCCGCTGCTCCCGCTCGACGGCGGCCACGTCGCCGGCGCGCTGTGGGAGGGCCTGCGCCGGGGATTCGCCCGCCTGTTCAAGCGGCCCGACCCCGGACCGTTCGACATGGCGAAGCTCCTGCCCCTGACCTACGCCGTCGCCATCCTGCTGATGGGCATGGGGGTCCTGCTGATCTACGCCGACATCGTGAAACCCGTCGACCTCTTCGGCTGATCGGTTGTAATTCGGATTTCAACCTCATACGGTTGATGAATGTTCGTCCTCACGATCGACCAGGCACGCAGCCGGAGCTCCGCCGACCGCGTCCCCGAGCTGCTGGAGCTGCTCGCCCCGATCCCCACGGTCCTGCCCTGGGAACGCTCCGTGGGGGACGAGGCGCAGGGCGCCCTGGCCGAGGCGGGCGCCGTCGTCGACGCCGCCCTGCTCTGCCTGCGCGCCGGCGGCTGGTACGTCGGCATCGGCATCGGCGAGGTGGAACGACCCTTCCCGCGCTCGCCGCGGGAGGCCCGCGGGTCGGCCTTCGTGGCCGCCCGGTACGCCGTCGAGCGCGCCAAGAAGACGGGGGACCGGGCACCCCTGGCGGTCGAGGCGCCCGACGGCGGAGCGGCGGCGGCGGCGGAGGCGGAAGGGGTGCTCGCGCTCCTCGGCCGGCACGTCCTGGGGCGGTCGGAGGCCGACTGGCGCGTCCTCGATCTCCTGCAGCCCGGTGAGCGCGGCACGCAGACGGCCGTGGCCCGCACCCTCGGGATCAGTCCGCAGGCCGTGAGCAAGGCGGCGGCGCGGGCCGCCTGGCACGAGGAGCAGGCCGTCCGTCCCGCGGCCGCGCGACTCCTCGCGTGGGCGGACGACGCAGGCGACGACGACGCTGACGCGTAGGCCGACGGCGTCGTCCGGCTCCCCGGGCCCCCGTGGCGCCGAGAGGACACGAATGACCGGTTCCCGCCACGCTGCGTGGTCATCTCCATCCTTTCGACGACATCGGGCGCCCGGCGGCCGAACCGACGCTCCCGCCCGCTGGGGGTGCCGTGCTGTAGACATGGACGACATACCGACAGGACATGGAGGAGGTTCGGTGGACGCACTGTGGATCGTGGTGGCGCTCGTGGTGGCGGGAGGCGTCGGCCTGCCCGTGACCATGCTCGTGCTGCGGCTGGCACGCTCCGTGGACACCGCGGAACGGCGCCGCGAGGAGCTCCCGGAACCGGCCGACCAGCCGCAGCTCGACCTCCCCGAGCCGCCCGACCAGCCGCCCCAGGCACCCGTCGACGCCCTCCCTCCCGGTGTGCTCCGCGGCGGCCTGGTCATCGGCGTGCTCGAGCGCCTCGCGGTGACGGTCGCCATCCTCGGCGGCCAGCCCGTGGCCATCGCCTACGTCGTGGCGGTCAAGGCCCTCGGCCGCTACGCCGAGCTGAAGGAGACCCCGGCGGCGTCGGAGCGCTTCATCATCGGCACGCTGACGTCGATGCTCTGGGCCGCAGGCGTCGCGACCCTCATCAAGGTCTACCTGCTGTGATTCACGTAGGGTGAGACCCATGAGCATCTTCGCCGTCGAGTACGTCTACAACCCCGACCACGACGACCTCCGAGCCGAGCACCGGCCGGCGCACCGGCAGTGGCTCGAGGAGCTCGTCGGACAGGGCCGTGTCCTCGCGTCGGGGCCTTTCGCCGACGGCAGCGGGGCACTCCTCCTCTTCACCTCGGAGAACGAATCGGATCTCAGTCGGCTGGTCGGGCAGGACCCCTTCGCCCGCGCCGGAGCCATCGCGGCGGTCAAGGCCACCGAATGGAACCCGGTCATCGGAGCGTTCCGCGACCACGTGTGACGTGCATCGCCACGGCGTCCCGGACGGCCGGGGCGGGTGGATAATGAGAAAAGGAATCTCGTCGGACGTGCGGTCAAGGCCGCCAGCATGGAGGAAGCTTTGACCTCGGTCAACCTAGGAATGCCCGCAGCGCCGCCGCCGGTCCTCGCCCCACGGCGCAAGACCCGCCAGATCAAGGTCGGTTCGGTGGGAGTCGGATCGGACTCGCCGATCAGCATCCAGTCGATGACGACGACGCCGACCACCGACATCAACGCGACGCTCCAGCAGATCGCCGAGCTGACGGCCACGGGATGCGACATCGTCCGCGTGGCCTGCCCCTCGGCCGACGACGCCGCAGCACTGCCGATCATCGCCAGGAAGTCGCAGATCCCCGTCATCGCGGACATCCACTTCCAGCCAAAGTACGTGTTCGCCGCGATCGACGCCGGATGTGCCGCGGTCCGCGTGAACCCGGGCAACATCCGCAAGTTCGACGACCAGGTGAAGCAGATCGCCGACGCTGCGAAGGCAGCCGGCACCTCGATCCGGATCGGCGTCAACGCCGGCTCCCTCGATCCGCGCCTCATGCAGAAGTACGGCAAGGCCACGCCCGAGGCGCTCGTCGAGTCGGCGGTCTGGGAGGCGTCCCTCTTCGAGGAGCACGACTTCCACGACTTCAAGATCTCGGTGAAGCACAACGACCCCGTGATCATGGTCCGCGCCTACGAGCTCCTCGCCGAGCGCGGCGACTGGCCCCTGCACCTCGGCGTCACCGAGGCCGGTCCGGCGTTCCAGGGCACCATCAAGTCCGCGACGGCCTTCGGCGCCCTCCTGTCCAAGGGCATCGGCGACACGATCCGCGTGTCGCTCTCCGCGCCGCCGGTCGAGGAGATCAAGGTCGGCAACCAGATCCTGCAGTCGCTCAACCTCCGCCCGCGCAAGCTCGAGATCGTGTCCTGCCCCTCCTGCGGCAGGGCTCAGGTGGACGTCTACACCCTTGCCGAGGAGGTCACGGCAGGCCTCGAGGGCATGGAGGTCCCGCTCCGCGTGGCGGTGATGGGCTGCGTCGTCAACGGACCCGGCGAGGCCCGCGAGGCCGACCTCGGTGTGGCGTCCGGCAACGGC
The DNA here is from genome assembly GCF_054510995.1 of Arthrobacter sorbitolis. Classification (NCBI taxonomy): domain Bacteria; kingdom Bacillati; phylum Actinomycetota; class Actinomycetes; order Micrococcales; family Micrococcaceae; genus Arthrobacter; species Arthrobacter sorbitolis. Next base: position 20,031 of record NZ_JBTNDM010000014.1, on the reverse strand, counting down.
AAGGGCCAGATCTTCGTCCGCGGAGAGGTCATCAAGACCGTCCCCGAGGACCAGATCGTCGAGACCCTCATCGAGGAAGCCATGCGGCTCGCAGAGGAGATGGGTGAGTCCGATGGCGAAACTGCTGGCCAGGGTGGCCCCATGGTTACCGTCAGCTAGGGCCCAGCCCGACCCCGAGGGGCCCTGGTCCTTCCGGGTCCTCGGCGAGGACGACACCCGCGACCTGTGGGCCATCGTCAACGACGATCCCGTGGCGAACGTCTTCGTCGCCTCCCACCTCGAGACCATCGGTACCGCTGCGCCGTCCTTCTCCGGCGGCGAGATCATCGGCATGTTCCGCCACCACGTCCTCCGCGCGGCGTGCTGGGCGGGCGTCAACCTCGTCCCGGTCGGCGTGGACGACGAGACCGGCGCCATCTTCGGCGACCACCTCGGGCGGTCGGGGCGCAGCTTCTCGTCGATCTTCGGCCTCTCCGAGGGTGTCATGGACCTGTGGTCCACGTTCGAGGACTACAGCGCCGAGCCGTTCGACGTCCGCCCTACCCAGCCGCTCATGGCCATCGACACGGACCCCCTCATCCGGCCGGCGACCGACCTCCGGTTCACACGGCCCGAGGAGCTCGACCGGCTGCTGCCGGCCTGCGCCGCGATGTTCGAGGAGGAGGTCGGCTACTCGCCGTTCATCGGCGGCTCGGACCATTACCGCCGCCGCGTCGCCTCCCTCATCAGCCGGAAGCACTCCCTGGCGGCCTTCGACGACGACGGCCAGGTGGTCTTCAAGGCCGAGCTCGGCACCGTGTCCTCCCAGGCCGTGCAGGTCCAGGGCGTCTGGATGAACCCGGACCACCGCGGCAAGGGGCTCAGCGCCGCGTACATGGCCGCCGTCGTCGTCGCGGCACGCGCGCTGGCCCCCACCGTGAGCCTCTACGTGAACTCCTACAACGCCCGCGCCATCGCCGCGTACAAGCGCGTGGGGTTCGCGCAGGTGGACACCTTCGCGACCATCCTGTTCTGAGCCGGTACGCCCTCAGGGGAGGACGGCGTCCGGGCCGAACCGGCTAGATTGGTACCTGTTGTCTCCCGCCGGACGGCGGGAGAGCGAATGGCAGTGCTCGATCCGGATGCACGATGAATACGAACGGACACCCGCGTGGTCTTACGACTCTCGACCCTTTTCCTGCGCACCCTGCGTGAAGATCCAGCCGACGCCGAAGTCGCCAGCCACCGCCTGCTGGTCCGCGCGGGCTACATCAGGCGCGCCGCGCCGGGGATCTACAGCTGGCTGCCGCTGGGCCTGAAGGTCCTGGGCCGGGTCGAGGCGGTCATCCGCGAGGAGATGGAGGCCATCGGCGCCCAGGAGGTCCACTTCCCCGCGCTGCTGCCCAAGGAGCCCTACGAGGCGACGAACCGCTGGACCGAGTACGGCGACGGCATCTTCCGCCTGAAGGACCGCAAGGGCGCCGACTACCTCCTCGCGCCCACCCACGAGGAGATGTTCACACTGCTCGTGAAGGACCTGTACACCTCGTACAAGGACCTGCCCGTGAGCCTGTTCCAGATCCAGACCAAGTACCGCGACGAGGCCCGGCCGCGTGCGGGCCTGCTCCGCGGCCGCGAGTTCATCATGAAGGACTCCTACTCGTTCGACGTCGACGACGAGGGCCTCGAGGCGAGCTACCAGCTCCACCGCGGTGCCTACCTGCGCATCTTCGAGCGGCTCGGGCTCGAGGTGATCCCCGTGACGGCGACAGCGGGAGCGATGGGCGGTTCGAGGAGCGAGGAGTTCCTGCACCCCACGCCCATCGGCGAGGACACCTTCGTCCGTTCCGCGGGCGGCTACACCGCGAACGTGGAGGCCGTCACCACCGTGGTGCCCGACGCCGTCGACTTCACCGATGCGCCCGCGGCCGAGGTCCGTGACACCCCCGACACCCCGACCATCGGCACGCTCGTGGACTCCGCCAACGCCGCAGCGGGCGACCGGACCTGGACGGCCGCGGACACCCTGAAGAACGTCGTCCTCGCGGCGGTGCTGCCCACGGGCGAGCGCGAGCTCGTCGTCGTCGGCGTCCCCGGCGACCGCACCGTGGACCTCAAGCGCATCGAGGCGAACATCGCCGGCCACCTCGAGACGGGCGGCGAGGTGGCCGTGGAGGCTGCGGGCGAGGAGGACCTGAAGAAGCACCCGGGCCTCGTCAAGGGCTACATCGGGCCCGGCCTCACGCCGGACGCCGCCGTCCTCGGCACCGAGGGGACCACGGGCCTGCGCTACCTCGTGGATCCGCGCGTCGTGACCGGCACCGCGTGGATCACCGGTGCCAACGAGGACGGCCGCCACGTCTTCGGCCTGGTCGCGGGCCGCGACTTCACCTGGGACGGCGTCATCGAGGCCGTCGAGGTGCGCGAGGGCGACGAGGCCCCCGACGGGTCGGGACCGCTCGTCGCCGCGCGCGGCATCGAGATGGGCCACATCTTCCAGCTCGGCCGCAAGTACGCGGAGGCACTCGGGCTCAAGGTCCTCGACCGGAACGGGAAGCTCGCCACGGTGACCATGGGCTCCTACGGTGTCGGCGTGACACGGGCCATCGCGGCCCTCGCGGAGTCGAACCACGACGACCGCGGCATCGTGTGGCCCCGCAACGTCGCCCCCGCCGACGTGCACATCGTCGCGACCGGCAAGGGCGCCGAGGTGTTCGAGGCGGCCGAGAAGCTCGCCGGCGACCTGGAGGCGGCCGGTCTGACCGTGCTCTACGACGACCGCCCGAAGGTCTCGCCGGGCGTCAAGTTCGGCGATGCCGAGCTGATCGGCGTGCCGACCATCGTCGTGGTCGGCCGGGGGCTCGCGGACGGTGTCCTCGAGGTCAAGGACCGCCGGACGGGCGAGGCGCAGAACGTCGCCGTGGACGAGGCCGTCGCGCTGCTGCGCGAGCTCACAGCCTCCTAGGCCGCGGTGGTCCCGGGACTCGAGGAACTGCACCTCGCCACGATCCTGCTGGTGCTCGTCGCCGGATTCGCCGCGGGCTGGGTCGACGCCGTCGTCGGGGGAGGAGGGCTGCTCCAGCTGCCGGCGCTCCTCCTCGTGCCCGGGATCACGCCCGTCGAGGCCCTCGCCACGAACAAGCTCGGGTCCATCTTCGGCACGACGACGAGCGCCGTCACCTACTACCGGCGTGCGCACCCCGACCTGCGGACGGCGCTGCCCATGGCGGGCGTCGCGCTGATCGGGGGCTTCGGCGGAGCGATCCTCGCCGCCTCGCTGCCGTCCTCGGTCTTCAAGCCGATCATCGTCCTGGCGCTCATCGCCGTCGCGGTGTTCACGGCCCTCAAGCCCTCGGTGGGGACCCTGACGAAGCTGCGGTACCAGGGGGCCCGGCACTACGGGACGGCCGGCGCGATCGGCCTCGTCATCGGCTTCTACGACGGACTCATCGGGCCGGGCACCGGGTCCTTCCTGATCATCGCGATGGTCACGCTGCTGGGGTACAACTTCCTCGGCGCCAGCGCGAAGGCGAAGATCGTGAACATGGCCACCAACTTCGGCGCGCTCATGTTCTTCCTCCCCAACGGGTCGATCCTCTGGGGCCTCGGGCTCCTCCTCGGCGTCGCGAACATGGCCGGGGGCTACACCGGCTCGCGCATGGCCATCAGCCAGGGGAGCAGGTTCATCCGCGTCGTCTTCCTCGTCGTCGTCGGGGCCCTGATCGTCAAGCTCGGCTACGACGTCTGGGTGGAGAACGTCCGCCCCCTGGTGTCGGGACCCTGACGGGCGCGTGGCGGACCGGGTGCCGCCCGGTGCCGCCGGGTGGCCGTCAGAGGGTCGGCAGCGCGTGGACCGGGGGCAGCCCGTCGAGGGTCCGTCCCAGGACCGAACTCGCCACCCAGAGCGACCGCTGCGCATCCCCGGTGAGGCCGTGCCCGAGGTAGGACAGCGCGTTCCTGACCTCCCGGACGACCGTCCAGCCGAACGCCAGGTCCACGTCCAGCCCGGCGGCCGTGGCCAGGGCCGTGCCGTGCGCGCGCAGGTGCCCCGCGGGATCACCGGCGTCGAGCTCGTCGAGCCGGTTCCACAGCATGGGTGCGACGGCGTACTCGGCGTCGCCGAGCACCGGCTTCGGATCGATCGCCGTGAAGTCGTGCAGCTGCCCGGGCGACGTCGGGAGCAGGTTGGCATAGTGCAGGTCGGCGTGCACGAGCACGTCGCGTTCCGATCTCCTGCCGACGGCGCCACGTGACTGGCACACCTCCAGCGCCGCCTCCATCAGCCACCGCGGGAAGGGCTCGCCGAGCTCGTCCCACCGGGCGGGCAGGGTGTCCGTCCACTGTTCCGCAGCGGAGGCCAGGTGCGGGATCGCGGCCCAGGCCGCACTGTCCCCGGGGCGGATCGACAGCTGCCGCATCACCGCTGCCCACGGCCGCGGCGTCGCGTCGAGGGCCACGTCGCCGAGCGAGGAGTCGCCGTCGAGGCGGGTGAGCAGCAACGCGAAGTCCGGGCGCGACGCCGCGAGGAGCCGCACCGCACCCCTCCCGTCCCACAGTTCGAGGGCATCGGGCTCGGGGAGGGCTTCGTCGTGCGGGACGGTCAGCTTGAGGACTTCCCTTCCCGTCTGCCCGTCGTCCCGCCGCACCACGGGCACGACGACCGCGCACCGTCCCGCCCAGGCCGGCTGCCCCGGAGCCAGGTCGAGGTCGAGGTCCCAGGCGGCGAGCCGATCCGCCAGCAGTCCCTGCCAGTCCCGCAGCCACCGCGCCCCGCCGGGAATCGTCCGCGCACTCTCCACGAGGCGTCCCGGGAGGTCGGGCAGGAACCCGGCCGCCGCCCGACGGTCCTCCGGGCTGCGGCCGCTGTCGCCCTGCGCCGGGCCCTCGTCGCGCGTCCGCCCGCGGCCGCTAGCCATCTGCCGGCTCCTCGGGGGCCGCCGCACCTTCGGCATCCTCCAGCCCCGGGAAGGGGCCCAGGGGCGTCCCGGCGTCGAGGCTGCGCTGCACGGCGGCATTGAAGGCGACGACGGCCCAGGCCCTCGCATCGGGCCCGACGGCGGGGATGAGCCCCGCGTACAGTCCTGCGTGATCCTGTTCGAGGTCCCTCAACGCCGCGGCCGGATCGGCGCGGAACCCCTCGCCGATCGCGAACCCGGCCGGCGCGGGCGCGGGCGGGGCGCAGAGGCCCGCGAGGCGCCCGGCGGCGGCGTCGGCGGCCGTCCCGTGCACCGACGACCGGGCGAGCAGTGCCGGTGCATCGGGGAGCAGCGCCGCCGCGACCTCGTAGCCGAAGCGTGCCCGGTCCTCCGCCGTCTTCGCGCTGAGCAGGGCGTGCCGGTCGGCTTCCGGTCCCCGGGGCGTGCCGGCGCAGTCGGCGGGGACACCGCCGGGTGGGGCTCCCGGCGCGGACCCCGGCGCCGGGGACGCGTGCGCGGCCGGTACGGCAGGGTCGCGGTCCTCCCCGGCGTCGCCGGTGTCACCGGCGTCGCCGGTGTCCCCGGTGTGCCCGGCGAACAGGCCCGTCCCGGAGGCGAGGTCCGCAGCGGGGAGCGCGTCGGCGGACGGGAGGGCCGCGTCGGTGCCGAGGGCGGCCGCGAGCAGCACAGTATGCCGCCACTGCGCGGCTCCGGCGGAGGCGAGGACGCGGGCCGGTCCGGGGTCGGCGCCGACGGCGTCGTCCAGGCTCCGGAGGGCGCTGTCGTGGAGCAGGTGCAGGACGCGCGTCCCGTCGGCGGGGGCCGACGTGGCCGACGGCCCCGCGGCCTGCGGCCCGGAAGCGGCAGTGGGAGGCGAGGCTGGTGTCGCCGCGGGTCCGGACGGCGCAGGGGAGCGGGGCAGGGCGACGGCGTCGGCCTGCGCGGCGAGGTCGTCCGCGACGGCCTGCAGGGTCCCGGCGAGCGCCGGGTCGGCGACTGCTGCCTCCCGCGCGTCCGCGGCCAGTGCACGGTACCGCCCCTCGGCGTCGAGCTGTACCTGTTCGGCGGCGGAGCGGACGGGCGCCTGCGGCTCCGCGGGCGACATGCCCACGCCGATGCCCACGCCGAGGAGGACCACCAGGAAGAGGCCGACGAGCCCCGCCACCCACCGGGCCACCCGCCCGGCGGCGGAGCCTGCCGGGGCTCCGCGCCCCTGCTGTCCACCTGTCTGCGCCCGCCTGATCACAGTTCCCGATGATCCCACGGCAGTACGCGTTTCACCCGGCCATACACCGGGCGTCGCGGAATGTCGGTACTCTTGGTGGACAACATCATCGAGTGGGAGGCAGCCATGGCGGTCCGGTCCGGGAACGAAAAACATGCCTCGACCCGCAAGTCAGCCGTGGAGGCCGAACTGCAGGTTGAAGCACAGCGCCTGCGGACCAGGCTGCAGCCCGTTGTGGAGGAGCACGACCTCTACCTCGAGGACGTCGAGGTGAAGGTCGCGGGCTCCCACCGCACCGTCCACGTCGTCGTCGACCTGCCCGAGGACGCGACGGGGAGCGTGGGACTCGATGTGATCTCCGCCATCTCCTCCGATCTGTCCGCCGCCATGGACAGCGACCCCGAGGACGACGACCGCCCGTACAGCCTCGAGATCTCCTCGCCCGGCGTGTCCCGCCCCCTCACTGAGCCGCGGCACTGGCGCCGCAACGTGGGACGCATGGTCGAGGTCAAGCCGGTGACCGGCGACGTCGTCGTCGGACGCCTCCAGGACGTCACCGCCACCGGCATCCGGATGATCCCCCAGCTGCCGGTCAAGAAGGGCATGAAGCCCAAACAGGGCGATCCACTCGCCCTCGAGTTTTCCAGGATCCGCAAGGGGACCGTCCAGGTCGAATTCGCGCATCCTGAGGATGAACACCACGAGAACAGCGATGGTGCCGAACCGGATGACTCCGGCGCCGTGCACCACGCGTAAGGAGACCCGCATGGACATCGATATGAGCGCACTGAGGCTGCTCGAGCGCGAACGTGAGATCCCGCTGGACAAGCTGATCCCCACGATCGAGCAGGCACTGCTCATCGCGTACCACCGCACGCCCGGAGCCCACGAGACGGCGCGCGCCGAACTGGACCGCCGCAACGGGCACGTCACCATCTGGGCGACCGAGAAGGACGACGACGGCGAGCCCGTCGGCGAGTTCGACGACACGCCCGGCGGCTTCGGGCGCATCGCGGCGAGCACCGCGCGCCAGATCATCCTCCAGCGCCTGCGCGACGCCGAGGACGAGAACATCCTCGGGGAGTTCCGCGGCAAGGAGGGCGAACTCGTCGCCGGCATGATCCAGCAGGGCACCAACCCGCACATGATCCAGGTGAACCTGGGCTCCGTGGAGGCCGTGCTGCCGCCTCCCGAGCAGGTTCCCGGCGAGAAGTACCTGCACGGCACGAGGCTCCGCGCGTTCGTCGTCGACGTCCACCGGGGTATGAAGGGCCCGTCCATCACGCTCTCCCGGTCGCACCCGGGCCTGGTGCGGAAGCTCTTCGAACTGGAGGTCCCGGAGATCGCCGACAGGACCGTCGAGATCGTCGCCCTCGCCCGCGAGGCGGGCCACCGCACGAAGATCGCGGTGAAGGCGAACGTGCCCGGCGTCAATGCCAAGGGTGCGTGCATCGGCGAGATGGGGACCCGCGTCCGCGCCGTCATGAACGAGCTGAACGACGAGAAGATCGACATCGTCGACTACAACGACGACGCCGCCTCCTTCATCGCCAGTTCGCTCTCGCCGTCGCGCGTGACGTCCGTGACCATCACCGACGAGACCACCCGGTCCGCCCGCGTCGTCGTCCCCGACTACCAGCTGTCCCTGGCGATCGGCAAGGAAGGCCAGAACGCACGCCTCGCGGCGAAGCTCACCGGCTGGCGCATCGACATCGTCTCCGACGCCGCCCAGCCGGCGCAGGCGGCCAGGGCGGCCAAGGCCTAGGAGGCCGGTCGGCCGGCCGGGCCGGAAGGGGTAGAATGGAGATGACTGCTGTGGCGTCGTGCCCGGAAGATTCTGGAGACAGGGGAGATCCTGTCGACAGGACGGACCCCGGGCAGCACCCGGAGGACCACCATCCGCAACGCACCTGCGTGGGATGCCGCCGGCGGGACCGCCAGTCACACGTGATGCGGGTTGTCGCACAACCGATCGACGGGGGCCTTGTCGCCGTCATCGATGAGCGGCGCCGCCTATCCGGACGGGGCGCCTGGCTGCACCCCGACCCGGCATGCATGGAAACGGCCGTCAAGCGGAAAGCCTTTCACAGGGCCTTCCGCGGGCCGGTGGACACTGCGCAGTTGGCAGCGGGCTTCCAGGCATCCCTGGAGCGTCGAGACACACGCTCCGATTCATCACCGTCCTCCCTGAAAGCGGGTCAGTACCCTCATGGAAACCCGATGAGTACCCAGCGATGAGTGCGCAACGATGACATCTTCGTTGCGCTCTGCACCAGATCGTCCAGACGCCCCGGCGGCTGGCATCAGCAGGAAATAGACGGTTCGTGCCTGGCTCGGTGCGGACCGAGACAGGAGAAATGTGGCCAAGGTCCGCGTACATGAGCTCGCCAAAGAGCTCGGTATAACCTCGAAAGACGCAGTTGCGAAACTGCAGGAACTGGGCGAATTCGTCCGTTCAGCCTCGTCCACCATCGAGGCCCCCGTCGTGAAGAAGCTTCGCGGCGCATTCCCCGACAGCGGCGGCGCCAAGACCGCCCCCGCACCGTCACGCCCCGCGGCCCCCGCGCCGTCGGGCCCCAAGCCAGGTGCAGCCCAGGCCGCTCCCGAGGCACCCGCCCCGGTCGCGCCCGCACCGACCACCCCCGCCGCTCCTGCAGCACCGGCCACTCCGGCTGCTCCGCAGGCATCCCCCTTCTCGAACGGCTCCGCTCCGGCGGACACGCCTGCGCCGGCCGCGCCGGCTGCCCCGTCCGCGGAGAACACCCCTGCCCCGCAGGACACCCAGGGGAGTCCGACCCCGGGAACGCGACCAGCGCCCCGACCAGCGACACCGCCTGCCGCCCCCTCGGCAGGGACCCGACCCTCGGGCGCCCGCCCCGGCGGCGCACCCCGCCCGGGCAACAACCCCTTCGCGCCCTCGCAGGGCATGGGGTCGCGCCGCGGCGACACCGATCGTGGTGCCGACCGCACCTCGGAGCGTCCGCCGCGTCCGGGCAACAACCCCTTCGCGCCGTCGCAGGGCATGCCCCGTCCCGGTCGTCGTGACGATGCACAGCAGCGTCCCGCCGCCGGCGCAGGCGGACCCCGCCCGGCTGCAGGTGCGGGTGGACCGCGCCCCGCCGCAGGTGCCGGTGGACCCCGCCCGGGTGCACCGCGCCCCGGCGCCCCCCGTCCCGCCGGAGCCCCCGGCTCGCGTCCCAGTCCCGGCATGATGCCGAACCGCACCGAACGCCCCGCCGCCCCCGGCCGCGGAGCCCCCGGTGCCGCTGCAGGTGCCGGTCCGCGTCGCGGACCCGGCGGAGCACCGAACAGCCCCAGTGGAGCACCCGCCGGCGGCGGCTTCGGCAAGGGCGGCCGCGGACGCGGCGGCACCGCCGGTGCCTTCGGCAAGGGTGGAGCCGGTCGCGGCAAGCAGCGCAAGTCGAAGCGCGCGAAGCGGCAGGAACTGGAGCAGATGTCGGCTCCTTCGCTGGGCGGCGTGAGCGTACCCCGCGGAGACGGCAACACCATCGTCACCATGCGTCGCGGCTCGTCCATCACGGACTTCGCCGACAAGATCGAGGCGAACCCCGCAGCACTGGTCACCGTCCTGTTCCACCTCGGCGAGATGGCCACGGCTACGCAGTCGCTGGACGAGGACACCTTCCAGGTGCTCGGCACCGAGCTCGGCTACAAGATCCAGGTCGTCTCACCCGAGGACGAGGAGCGCGAGCTCCTCAGCAGCTTCGACATCGACTTCGATGCCGAGCTCGAGGCCGAGGGTGACGACGACCTCGAGGCCCGTCCGCCGGTGGTCACGGTCATGGGCCACGTCGACCACGGTAAGACGCGACTGCTCGACGCGGTCCGCAACACCAAGGTCGTCGAGGGCGAGCACGGTGGCATCACCCAGCACATCGGTGCCTACCAGATCCAGCACGTCCACGAGGACAGCACGCGCGCCATCACCTTCATCGACACCCCGGGCCACGAGGCGTTCACCGCCATGCGTGCCCGTGGCGCGAAGGTCACGGACATCGCCGTGCTCGTCGTCGCCGCGGACGACGGCGTCATGCCGCAGACCGTGGAGGCGCTGAACCACGCCCAGGCGGCCAACGTGCCGATCGTCGTGGCCGTCAACAAGATGGACAAGGAAGGCGCGAACCCGGACAAGGTCAAGGGCCAGCTCACCGAGTACGGTCTCGTCCCCGAGGAGTACGGCGGCGACACCATGTTCGTCCACGTGTCCGCGCTGCAGGGCATGGGCATCGACGACCTCCTCGAGGCCGTCCTGCTCACCGCCGACGCCGCCCTGGACATGCGGGCCAACCCGAACAAGGACGCCCGCGGTATCGCGATCGAGGCCAACCTCGACCGTGGTCGCGGCGCGGTCGCCACGGTGCTCGTGCAGTCGGGAACGCTGAACGTCGGGGACACGATCGTCGCCGGTACGGCCCACGGCCGTGTGCGTGCGATGTTCGACGAGAACGGCGACGTCGTCACGACGGCAGGACCCTCGCGTCCGGTCCAGGTCCTGGGCCTGTCCAACGTGCCCCGTGCGGGTGACACGTTCTTCGTCACCGACGACGAGCGCACCGGCCGCCAGATCGCCGAGAAGCGTGAAGCAGCGGACCGCAACGCGGCCCTCGCGAAGCGCCGCAAGCGCATCAGCCTCGAGGACTTCGACCAGGCCGTCGCCGAGGGCAAGGTCGACACCCTCAACCTCATCCTCAAGGGTGACGTGTCGGGTGCCGTCGAGGCCCTCGAGGACTCGCTCCTCAAGATCGACGTCGGAGAAGGCGTGCAGCTGCGCGTCATCCACCGCGGCGTGGGTGCGATCACCCAGAACGACGTCAACCTGGCGACGGTCGACAACGCGATCATCATCGGCTTCAACGTCAAGCCGGCGGAGCGCGTGGCGGACCTCGCCGAGCGCGAAGGCGTGGACATGCGCTTCTACTCGGTGATCTATGCCGCGATCGACGACATCGAGCTCGCCCTCAAGGGCATGCTCAAGCCGGAGTACGAGGAGGCGCAGCTCGGGACCGCGGAGGTCCGGGAGGTGTTCCGCTCCTCGAAGTTCGGCAACATCGCCGGTTCGATCGTCCGGTCGGGCATCATCCGACGCAACACGAGGGCGCGCGTCCTCCGCGACGGCAAGGTCATCGGGGACAACCTCTCCGTGGACTCGCTCAAGCGGTTCAAGGACGACGCCACCGAGGTCCGCACCGACTTCGAGTGCGGTATCGGCCTCGGCTCGTTCAACGACGTCAAGGAAGGCGACATCATCGTGACCTTCGAGATGCGGGAGAAGCCCCGCGTCTAGCACGTCGGTCCGCGCAGGCGCCCTGGGTCACCAGGGCGCCTGCGCCATTCCTTTCTCCGGACCCCTCGGGGTCCTCCATCCACCCGCTTCAGTAGGAGTATCAGCAATGGCAGATCCGGCCCGCGCCGCGCGGCTCGCGCAGCGCATCAAAGTCATCGTCGCGGAGGCGCTCCGGCGCCGCGTGAAGGACCCGCGGCTGGAAGCGGTCACCATCACGGATGCCCGCGTGACCAACGATCTCCAGCACGCGACCCTGTACTACACCGTGCTGGGGGACGCCGACGAGCAGCAGGCGACGCGGATGGCACTCGAGTCCGCGCGCGGCGTATTGCGCTCGGAGGTCGGGAAGAACATCACCGCGCGCCTGACGCCGACGCTCGAGTTCGTCCCCGACGAGGTGCCGGTCAACGCCAGCCACCTCGAGGAACTGCTGCAGAAGGCACGCGAGCGCGACGCCGAAGTGGCAGCGATCGCCCAGGGCGCCGACTTCGCGGGGGACGCGGACCCGTACCGCACCTCCGAGGACGACGAGGCGGGACGCTAGTCCTCCCCGGGCGGGTCCGCCCGGCACGACCAGAGGCAGCCGGCCGGCGGGTCGGCTGCCTCTCGCGTTCCCGGCCGGGGGAGCGTCAGGCCTGCGGGGAGGGGAGCCGGGAGAGCCCTTCGACGAGCTCGTCCGTCCTCCCGCAGAGAGCGATCCTCACCCAGCCCTCACCCCTCGCACCGAAGGCCGTGCCGGGGGCCAGCGCGACACCCTGTTCGGCCAGGAAGCGCCGGGTCCACGCGCGGACGTCCCCGCCCGTGGCGTGGGACAGGTCGGCCCACAGGTAGAACGCCCCGCGGGCATCGAGGTAGCCGATGCCGCGTGCGTCGAGGACCGCGGTGGCGGCATCGCGGTTGTCCCGGTAGTGGTGCAGGGCCGTGGACACGTAGTCCTGCGGGCCCGTGAGGGCGGCGAGCGCCGCGTACTGCGACGCCGCCGCGACACAGGACACCGTGGCCTCCATGACGTTGCTCAGCAGCTGCTCCATGCCCGGCGGGGTGACGAGGGCACCGATGCGCAGGCCGGTCAGGCCGTAGGTCTTGGACAGCGTCAGCGACGTGACGACGCGCGTCTCGCGGGCCTCGGGCACGGCCTCGGGGCCACCGGCGTCGAACCTCGCCGGGCTGACGTGCGGGACGTCGTAGGTGAAGGCCTCGTAGCACTCGTCCGAGATCACCCACAGGTCGTTGCGGTGCGCGAACCGCACGAGCTCGCGGGTGAGGTCGGCGCCGAAGACGGAGCCGAGGGGATTCGACGGCGAGTTCAGCATCAGCACCCTCGTCCGCGGGGTGACGAGCCGCTGCAGGTCCTCGATGCGGGGCTGGAAGCCGTGGTCGGGCACCAGCGGGTACGGTACCGGGACGCCGCCCAGCAGGCCGACCGTCATGGTGAACGTGGGGTAGCCCGGGTCGGGGATCAGCACCTCGTCCCCGGTCCCGATCAGCGTGCTGAGCGCCAGGTGCAGTCCCTGCTGCGCACCGGCGACGACGAAGACGCGCGACGGGTCGTCCTCGACGCCCGCGAGGTGCGAGAACCTCGCGGCGAAGGCCGCCCGCACCGGTGCGAGGCCTGCGTTGGGCGTGTAGTTCGTCTCGTCCCTGTCGAGGGCGGCCATGCCGGCCTCGAGCACGTGCCGCGCCACGGGGAAGCCGGGCTCGCCGATGCTGAGGACGATGGAGTCGGGGGTGGCCCACGCCGCCTGCGTGATCTCGCGGATCTGGTTCACCGGGACATTGACCGCACGGGACGGAGCTGAAGGCATAGGCAGGATCGTATCGCGCACGCGTCCGCCCGCGCCGGAAGCGCGGGAACCCGCAGCGGCGGCCGATATACTGGGAGACGTGAATTCCGGGCAGGTCCACTCAGGGCTGATCATCGTGGACAAGCCTCAGGGCTGGACGAGCCATGACGTCGTCGGCCGCCTCCGCCGACTCGCGGGGACGCGCAAGGTCGGCCATGCGGGGACCCTCGATCCGATGGCCACCGGTGTCCTCGTGATCGGGATCAACCGTGCCACACGCCTGCTGACCTTCATCGTGGGCACCTCGAAGACCTACACCGCCACGATCCGCCTCGGCCAGTCGACCCTGACGGACGACGCCGAGGGCGAGGTCACGGGCGGCAGCATCGCCGCCGCGGTGACCGAGGAGGACATCCGCGCCGCCGTCGCCGCGCTGACGGGCGACATCCAGCAGGTGCCGAGCAGCGTGAGCGCCATCAAGGTCAAGGGCGAGCGGTCGTACGCCCGCGTCCGCTCCGGGGAGGCGGTGGACCTCCCCGCCCGCCCCGTGACGATCCACCGCTTCGACATCCACGCTGTGCGCAGGGTCAGCAACGGCCGCCTGCAGGACGTCGACGTCACCGTCGAGTGCAGCTCCGGCACCTACGTGCGTGCCCTCGCCCGGGACCTGGGCGACGCGCTCGGTGTCGGCGGGCACCTCACGGTCCTGCGCCGGACGAGGGTCGGTCCGTACTCCATCGGGCAGGCACGCACCCTGGACGAGCTCGCGGCGGACCTCGAGGTCCTCCCGCTCGACGACGCCGGGCGCGCCCTGTTCCCGGTCCGGGAACTCACGGACGCCGAGGCCGTCGACGTCTCGCACGGCCGCCGGATCGGCCCGAACTCCGAGCCCGACGTACCCGTCGCCGCGTTCGCACCCGACGGTACCCTCGTGGCGCTGCTGGAGAACCGCGGCGGGGCGGCCCGGACCGCGCTGGTGTTCGCACCGGGCGGGCAGGACTAGCCGGTGGACCCCTTCCTCCTCACCGGGACGCTCGTGTGCCTGCTGTCCGCCGTCCTCTGCATCGGAGCCGCACTGCTGCGGCAGCCCCCGAACGACATCACCATCCTGTCCGTCGCGGCCGTCGAGCTCTTCCTGCTGGCCTACACCGTGGGCGCCGTCGTCCGCCAGGTGGCGGGCGAGCCCGTGCTCGGGGAGGCCTGGGAGTTCTGGGGCTACCTCCTCACGGCGCTCGTCGTCCCCGTGGGGGCCTTCTGGTGGGCGATCCTCGAGAAGACGCGATGGAGCAACTTCGTCCTCGCCGCGGCGGGGCTGACGGTGTTCGTCATGCTCTTCCGCATGGAACAGATCTGGGACGGGGTGGCGGGACTGTGACGAAGCGACGCGGGGGAGCGGCATCGGGGGCGCCCGCGAGCGGCGGCGCCGGAGCAGTGCCCGACGCACGGGGGAGGAGCCGCGCCGGCGGACCCGGACGCCTCCTGATCGCCGTGTACGGGGTGTTCGCCCTGGCGGCGACGGCCCGCGCGGCGTTCCAGATCGCGACCAAGTTCGGCGAGGCACCGCTCGCGTACCTGCTGTCGGCCGTCGCGGCGCTGGTCTACGTCGTGGCCACGGTGTCCCTCGCCCGTGCGGGGGTGCGCGCCTACCGGGTGTCCGTCGTGGCCGTGGCCACCGAACTCGTGGGGGTCGTCACGGTGGGGCTCCTCAGCGTCCTCGACGCGGAGGCGTTCCCGCACGAGACCGTGTGGTCCGGGTTCGGCCGCGGCTACGGCTTCGTGCCGCTCGTCCTGCCGATCCTCGGCCTCGCCTGGCTGCACAGGACCAGGCCCGGCCGCAGCTGACGGCGCCGCCGGGCCGGCCATCGACTGTAGCCGAAGTGACGGTCCGGGGGAGCCCGCGTTCCCTGCTGCCGGCGGCGCACCCCACCGTGAGAGTATGGCGCTAGAGCACATCCAGCCTGCCTCCAGGGAGCGACATGACCAGCAACAGCCCCGAGCACGACAACTCCTCCGCCCCCGGCGGACGGCCCGCGGGGTCCGGTCCCCTCGGACGCGACGGCGCGGGGTCGGTTCCTTCCGGCACGCCCCCGCAGGACCAGGGCCGGTCGGCGGCCTCGGGGGCCGCGTCCCCGCACGCGGCGACCGGATCCGGCGACGCCGCGACCGGGACGTCGGGCACCCGGCCCGGCACGCCGAAGGCAGGCACCCCGGCCAAGGGCAGGAAGGCGGGCAAGGCCGCGTCCTCGGGCGGTGACTGGAACGTCTTCCGCACCGTCGTCGTCCTCGTGGGCCTCGTCCTCGCCGCCTTCGGCGCCTACTACCTGATCCTCGGGACCGCGGGCCTGCCCGACACCGAGGGGACGCCGGTGAACCCCACCCTCGAGAGCCAGTTCCGCTTCTTCTCCGCGATGATGGTCGGCGTCGGCGCCGCCTTCATCACCATCGCCATCAAGTTCCAGTGGGCCAACATGCTCTGGCTGGTGTGCCTCATGGTGTTCGTCGGCGGGATCGGGCGCGTCCTGTCCTGGGCCTTCTCGGGGACGCCCAACTACGTCCTGATCATCCTCATGGTCGTCGAGCTGGCGTTCCCGCCGGCCCTGCTCGTCTGGCACAAGTACATCGCGAAGACGAGCGACCTCCGCAAGGAGTTCGCGCAGCGCGGCTGACCGGCCCACGCCCCTCCCCGCCACGCCGGACGCCCCTCGTGCGCGCCGTGCGCGATGCCACCTGCCGTGGCGCCTTCGGCCATAATGAGATCGGCGACCCGCCGGACCGCAGCCGGGGTCCCGGGCATCCGCCGAACCACGAAGGAGATGCGTGTTCTACTGGAGAGACCTGGACAGTGTGCCCCCCGAGTTCGGGCCTTCAGTCCTGACGCTCGGGAACTTCGACGGCGTGCACCGGGGCCACCAGCGCGTCCTGCAGCAGGTCGTCGAGGCGGCGCGGCAGCGGTCCGCGGCCGCCGTCGTCGTGTCCTTCGACCCGCATCCGGCCCAGGTGCACCGTCCGGACTCCGCCCCCGAGCTGATCATGGGCCTCGAGGACCGCGTCGCCACGCTCGCCGGTACGGGGATCGACGCGCTGCTGATGATGCACTACACCCTCGACCTGGCCGCCTCCTCCCCGGAGGAGTTCGTGGAACGGGTGTTCGTCCGGGCGCTGAAGGCCAGGGCCGTGGTGATCGGCCACGACGTCCGCTTCGGCAGGGGCAACAGCGGCGACCTCGACACCATGCGCGAGCTCGGCCGCACGCTCGGCTTCGAGGTGATCACGATCGACGACTTCGGCGCCAGCTACCCGGTGGACGCCACCGACGCCGACGGCGACCGGCGCTGCTCGTCGACGTGGGTGCGGGAGGCCCTGGAGGCCGGCGACGTCGGCACCGCCGCCCGCGTGCTGGGTCGCCCCCACCGCATGCGCGGCGACGTGGTGCACGGCGCGGCCCGCGGGCGGGAACTCGGGTACCCGACGGCGAACCTCGCCGCGTCCTCGGAGGGCTTCATCCCCGCGGACGGCATCTACGCGGGCTGGCTCGTCGACCAGGCGGGGACCCGCTGGCCGGCGGCCATCTCGGTCGGATCGAACCCGACCTTCGACGGCGTCGACCGGCAGGTCGAGGCCCACGTCATCAACCGTCCCCCGGAGCGCGTGCAGGATTTCGACCTGTACGGCCAGGCGGTCGTCGTCGAATTCGTCGAACGGCTCCGCGGGCAGGTGGCCTACACCGGGCCCGAGGCGCTGATCGAGCAGATGAAGCTCGACGTCGAACGCGCGCGCGGGCTGCTTTCGACAGAACAACGGCCCAGACGCTAAACTGGACGAAGATCCGGCTGCAGTCCGTGGTGGCTGGATTTTTCTGTGTCGTCGTGCAAGCGATGCTCAGCACTTGTTCACGGTACAACTCTAGGAGTTACTCGTGGCCCTTGACGCCGCCATCAAGCAGGAAATCATCAAGGAATACGCCCTGGCCGAAGGTGACACCGGTTCACCCGAGGTGCAGATCGCGATGCTTTCCCGTCGTATCCTCGACCTGACCGAGCACCTGAAGATGCACAAGCACGACCACCACACGCGTCGTGGCCTGCTGCTTCTCGTGGGTCGCCGCCGTCGCCTGCTGGACTACCTGCGGGACACCGACATCACGCGTTACCGGACGCTCATCGAGCGCCTCGGTCTGCGTCGATAAGTAGCACCGGAAGGCGGCACCCTCTCCCCGGGAGGGGGAGCCGCCTTTTGCGCTGGAGACAGCAACGAAGTACCCCACGCATAACAGGAGTCGACCGGCACCGCGCATTCGCGGTCCTCGGTAGTGGTCTCCGGAACGCATGCGACATGCTGCTCCGTGGATCTCGATCGAAGACCGGGTGCCGTGGACCGTCCAGAAGGGACGGGACCACGTCGGGTGCCGATTGCCTCCGATGCTCAGCACCGACAAAGGAAACGGAGGTGACTCTCTTGGAGGGTCCCGAAATTCAGTTCGCCGAAGCAGTGATCGACAACGGTCGCTTCGGAACACGCACCGTCCGGTTCGAGACCGGCCGCCTCGCCCAGCAGGCCGCCGGCTCCGCCATGGTCTACATCGACGAGGACACCGCGCTGCTCTCGGCCACCACCGCGGGCAAGCAGCCGCGCGAGGGCTTCGACTTCTTCCCCCTGACGGTCGACGTCGAGGAGCGCATGTACGCCGCGGGCCGCATCCCGGGCTCGTTCTTCCGCCGCGAGGGACGCCCCTCCACCGAGGCCATCCTCGCGTGCCGCCTCATGGACCGCCCGCTCCGCCCCGCGTTCGTCAAGGGCCTCCGCAACGAGGTCCAGGTCGTCGTGACCATCCTCGCGATCAACCCCGACGTGCGCTACGACGTCGTCGCGATCAACGCGGCCTCGATGTCGACGCAGCTGTCCGGCCTGCCCTTCTCCGGCCCGATCGGCGGCGTCCGCGTGGCCCTCGTGTCCGACGGCAGCGGCACCGACCAGTGGATCGCCTTCCCGAAGCACTCCGAGCTCGAGAACTCCGTCTTCGACATGGTCGTCGCCGGGCGCATCGCCGGTGACGACGTCGCCATCATGATGGTCGAGGCTGAGGCCACCGACAACTCGTGGACCCTCATCAAGGAGAACGGCGCCACCGCACCCACCGAGGAGATCGTCGCCGACGGCCTCGAGGCCGCGAAGCCCTTCATCCGTGCCCTGTGCGAGGCCCAGGCGGACCTCGCGGCCCGCGCCGCGAAGCCGACCGTCGAGTTCCCGATCTTCCTCGACTACCAGGACGACGTGTACGCGGCCATCGAGGAGGCCGGGTCCGAGAAGCTCGCCCAGGTCTTCCAGATCGCCGACAAGCAGGACCGCGGCGCCGCGACCGACGCGCTGAAGGCCGAGCTCCTGGACGCCCTCGGCGCCCGGTTCGAGGGACGCGAGAAGGAGCTGTCCGCAGCCTTCCGCTCGCTCAACAAGGCCGTCGTCCGCCAGCGCATCCTGAAGGACCAGGTCCGTATCGACGGCCGTGGCCTCAGCGACATCCGCAAGCTCACCGCCGAGGTCGAGGTCCTGCCGCGCGTGCACGGCTCCGCCATCTTCGAGCGCGGCGAGACCCAGATCATGGGCGTCACCACGCTGAACATGCTCAAGATGGAGCAGCAGATCGACTCGCTGTCGCCCGTCACGCGCAAGCGCTACATGCACAACTACAACTTCCCGCCCTACTCCACCGGTGAGACCGGCCGCGTCGGTTCGCCGAAGCGCCGCGAGATCGGCCACGGAGCACTGGCGGAGCGCGCCCTCGTGCCCGTCCTGCCGACCCGCGAGGAGTTCCCCTACGCGATCCGCCAGGTCTCCGAGGCGCTGAGCTCCAACGGCTCGACGTCGATGGGCTCCGTCTGCGCGTCGACGCTGTCGCTGCTCAACGCCGGTGTGCCCCTCCGCGCGCCGGTCGCCGGCATCGCCATGGGCCTCGTGTCCGACGTCGTCGACGGCCAGACCCGCTACGCCGCGCTGACCGACATCCTGGGAGCCGAGGACGCCTTCGGCGACATGGACTTCAAGGTCGCCGGCACGGCCGAGTTCGTCACCGCCATCCAGCTCGACACCAAGCTCGACGGCATCCCCGCGTCGGTGCTGGCAGCCGCACTGAAGCAGGCCCGCGAGGCACGCCTGCACATCCTCGGCGTCCTGCAGGCCGCGATCGACGCACCGGACGAGCTGTCCGAGTTTGCGCCGCGGATCATCTCGGTCAAGATCCCCGTGGACAAGATCGGCGAGGTCATCGGCCCCAAGGGCAAGATGATCAACCAGATCCAGGAGGACACCGGGGCGGACATCTCCATCGAGGACGACGGCACCGTGCTCATCGGCGCCACGAACGGCGAGTCGGCCGAGGCCGCCCGCGCCGCCGTGAACGCCATCGCGAACCCGCAGGTCCCCGAGATCGGTGAGCGCTACCTGGGCACGGTCGTCAAGACCACGACCTTCGGTGCCTTCGTCTCGCTGACCCCGGGCAAGGACGGCCTGCTGCACATCTCCGAGCTGCGCAAGCTCGCCGGCGGCAAGCGCGTCGACAACGTCGACGAGATCCTGACCGTGGGCCAGAAGGTCCAGGTGGAGATCACGAAGGTCGACGACCGCGGAAAGCTGTCGCTCTCGCCCGTCGTCGCCGACGAGCCGGTCGAGGACGCCGGCATCGAGCTGCCCGCCGTCGCAGAGGGCGACGACGACTAGCCGAGCGCCGCGCTCGTCCCGAGCAGCCCACGGCCCGCGGCCCCGGGGGTGGGGGGGGGGGGGGGGGGGGGGGGGGGGGGGTGGGTGCCTTTTATCCGGGGGGAGAAGAAG